>NC_014298.1:0-300000 GCF_000196895.1 Halalkalicoccus jeotgali B3 | reverse complement strand
CGGCGAAGACCGGCCGATTCTCGACTGTGAGCTTGAAGCTACTGGAATGGATGAAAACGCCGCTGATCCAGAATTACGTGAATACGTCGTCGGTGTCGAATGGATCGATGCGCAACCGCTGAACGAGGCGTATTGGGAAACAGGCATGTACGCGAATCAAAACACAGTGACGAAACTTCGGAATCAATTCACCCTCGATCGACTGTCCGACACATTCCAGATCGATCGCTAGGCTATCAATAGCATCGAGAACGATCCAATAGCTATCTTCCCATCAATAGAGCAGAAAACATTCTTCTTCCCACCAGCATCTATTTATGATAGATACTTCCAGAGAATAGCAACGCAATAATTCACGATACCGACCAGTCGACTATCGTGAACCGCAGACTAGAATGCCAATACCAACACTCCTCTACGGGCCCTCATTCGATCGCCTCCGCACTGAAGCATTCACTCGCATCAATCCCCAAGCAAACGACCCCGAAAGTATCCTCTTCGTCGAAGCAAATACCGCACAACACGATGCGCATCGTACCTACTGGCACACTGAGCACGACCCACTCCAACTAACGGTCTGTGAACTCTCGGATGTCGTTCGGCGAGCACATGACCGACTGATCGCTCCGATTCCGGAAGTCGATACGCTCGATCGCCAGCGAATCATCGAACAAGCAGTCGCTGACAGTTCCCACTTTGAGAAGCCCCGCCAGTATACGAACTTCGTCTCCGAACTCATTCGAGCACTCGAGGAAGCGGGCTACCAGACGCCCGACGCGATCACGACCGCCCTTTCGACGACCGATTTACCGTCAGAACGTATCGACGTGATCAGCGAGATAGTCGACCGCTACAGTACATATCGAGATCTCATCGCTCATCCAGCCGCCCAGCCTCGCAGCCAGCTCTATGAATCACTTGCGAACACGTCGGGATCACTCACGACAGCGTTCCCCTCAGTCGAGACAATCATCCTTTCTGGCTATACGGATCCAGCGCCAGTGGAAGTCGCCGTCATCAACCGCCTTGCTGAGGAATTCCCACTCACGATCCTTCTACCGACAACAAACGGCAACACTGCCGACCCAATCGATACCGACGGCGCCGATCGACACCTCGCACGAACACACGAAGCGTACGAGCCACTCGAATACACTACAGAGTACGTTCCATCAACTGACCAAACCCAGCTTCAGACGGCCGTCAGCCGGATGTACACGCATGCGGCCAGCACCGAACCACCTGTCGAGACTGATACTGTCTCTTGGCATACTGCACCGACACCGGACCGTGAAGTTCGCCATCTCGCCCGCAGACTCCGCGAACAGCTGGCTGATCCAACGAGACCATCACCGGATGAGACACGTATTCTCGCCCCGGGACTGCTGACCTATCGCGATCAAATCAGTGATATCTTCGCCGAGTACGGAATCGAGTATACGACCAGTCTGAGTATTCTTCTCGAGCAAACCTACGCTGGTAGAGCAATACAGGATGCCATCGCACTCTGTATCGAAGAGACCAGCGAGCCTCTGACTCGATTGGCCACCAACCCTGTCGTCTCCCTTTCGGACATCGATACTGCGGCACTCGTTGCACTCGAACGACGATATCGACCATGCGATCTCGAGACGCTCAAAGGGCGATCCCGCTCCAAATGGCTCACAACACTCACGCAAATCCAGCAATCTGTCACGAGAGCCCAATCGAACGACGGCACTGCAGCGATCCACGGCATTGCAAACCTCGTTGAGACACTCAAGCTCGAAACGAATGTCGAGAACCTCCCGGAGGACGTCGAAGGGGGCTACGAACGGCGTGCGATCAGTCGCGCCAAACGGATCCTCCAGTCGCTACTCAGAATTTGCGAACACGACGAACTCGACATCGACGATCCCCTCACCGAAATCGAACAGGCCTTCGAGGGGGTCCGGGTTCCAGCCCCGAAACAGCACCACGCAAACCGTGTTCGGATCATTGGCCTTGAAGACACCCTGATGGCCGACTGTGAAGCACTCTACGTACTCGGTGCAACCGAGGAAAACCTCCCGGGCCACCAGAGTCGACCACGATACTTCCAGCAGATTGCCGATGCCGCCGGGGTACTCCCGGCAGATCGCCACCAAGAGCTGGCCCGCTATCGCTTCGGAGCAATTGTTTCCAATGCGGACTCGGTCCATATCACGACGCCCAAAGAGACGATGGACGGCGAGCAGATCCTTCCCTCAGCGCTCGTCGAAGAACTGGATCGAACGGCCACCGTGACACAAACGTCTGGACTCGCCGACGAACGACGTGGTTCGTGTGAAGATGTTCAGCGGGCCCTTGCCGGCAGTCCACCCGATAAACTCGAGGAATTACTCAACGGGCCATCAGCAACAGAGACGTTTACCCCGGCCCAAATCGAGAGTAGTCGTGCTGGCGCCGAATGTGCCTCGAATCGTGCCACACCGGGGCCATCGGTCCATGATGGACGGCTCCCTACAGAGTCACTCGATGAGGTCGGTGATCGACTCACAAAACAGCCCTACAGTCCCTCTCGGCTCAACACTTATGCGCAGTGTGGATTCAAATACTATCTGCGAAACGGGTTCGAACTCGAGGAACCCGACGAGGAGTCAGCCGACACCGGACGGTTCGCAATCGGTGACGTCGTTCACGAGACCCTCGAACGGTTCTATACTGAACTCGCCAAAGAGACGACCGGCGGCGTTGATCTCACAGAGTACGATGAGACAGACCTTCGCCAGCGTCTGTATGCTGCCGGAAAGGAGGCCGTCGCTGACAGCGATGAATCGTTCAGCAGTCCCTTCGACCGCCAGCAGTTAGCCGCCCTCTTCACCGGGATCGTCCCGCCAGAGGACAACCGGTTTTTCCTCGGCACGGACGAGGGCGATGAGGAAAGTACCGGGCTTTTGGTCGAGTTCCTGCGTCGCGAGCAACGCGATGGGGACTGGCAGCCTCGGTTTTTCGAGCAGTGGTTCGATGGAGAGGCAGGCCCCATCCAGACACCGGACGGCACCGAACTTCCCGTGTCCGGACTGATTGACCGGATCGACCTCGATACGGAGACGCCAGCCGCCGCTCGTGTGCTCGATTATAAGACCTACAAGGCAGATACCAACGACGTGATCAGGGGCATCGACTTCCAGCTGCTGGCCTACACGTTTGGCGCTGAACGATTCCTCGAGACCGAACTCGGCGACCCACACCAGCGAGTCGAAGCTGGGTATCGCATCGTCAAGCCCCCGACCACAATCACCCACAAACAGTCGCTACCAAAGACGATCGAATCGAATCTCGAGATCCCGGCTGACCAATTCCTCCAAACCGTCGCTCCCCGCCGATTTACGGAAATTACCGAAGCGATCGAGACGGGGACGTTCTCGCCGGCAATCGTCGGCGAAGACACTGCCAAATGCCAGTACTGTGCGTTCAGCGACGTCTGTGATGTGCGCCACCACCGACGCTTCGAGGCGATCGAAGCGATTGACAACCACGATCTTCCGGTGTACGTCCCAGACGGCACCCGTCCGGGAGATCTTACTGAGCACCTGGAGGTGACGGCAGATGAGTGATGATACCTCGACGTATGAAGAGCGACTCTTAACAGACTACTCAGCCCAAGCAAGCGCAACTAAAGAGTTTGAACTCACTACGGAACAACAACAGGCACTTGCCCTCGATCAAAATATTGCGATTACGGCCGGTGCAGGTACTGGCAAAACAACGACGCTCACGGAACGCTACCGGCACATCCTCACGGAATACCCGGAGCTCAGCCCAACCCAGATCGTCACGATCACCTTCACACGTGATGCGACAAGCGAAATGCGTGACAAAATTCGTGGCGTTGTCGACGATGCACTCGAATCGGCCAGCGCAGAAACGTATGATCGATGGCAACGAGCCAAAGACGACATCGAGGACGCCTACATCCACACGATCCATGGGTTTTGCAGCCGTATTCTCGAAGAGTACGCCGTCGAGACCGGCGTCCACCCTGATTTCGAGACGCTCGATAACGGCGAGGCAGTAACGCTGATCGATCGGACCGTTCGGGATGTTCTTGCGTATATCCTCGATGAAGCCACACATCTCCGAGCGGCCGACGCTATCGACGCGCAAAAAGCAACACTCACAGACGACGTCGAACGTCTCGCACGCCTGTATTCGCGCGATGACCTCGTCAGCCTTCTCGCGGGGCTTCTCAACGAGCGGCCCGAAAGCAACGAGTGGGCCAATCAACTTCTCGAGACGAGCCATGAAGAGTACGTAGCGGCCGTCTTCGAACGAGCGTGCCCACTCTCCCCGGAAACCGTCAACACGCTTCTGTCCCAACCAGCGGTGTGTGAGGCCCTCGAGACCATCAGGGAGCTTGCAGCCAACGACTACGAATTTACTAACGAACCCGATGACGGCATTAGGACCCTCGAACTGCTTGGCCCACAGCTACCGGACGGACCGATCGACGGTGCCGAGACAGCGACCTACCAGCAGCTCTTTTTGGATTTCTGCGACCAGGTGACGAAGGGAGATGGCACGCTGTATACCAGTGCAACCTACTATGCAGGCACGGCGAGTCGCTGGAAAAAGTATGACCGCACGGCGGATCACGAAGCGCTCACAGCCGCCTGCGAGACGCTGATCAATACACTCGATCCGGAGAACCAGAACCTGAGCTTTGATGGGGCCGCGATCGAACGCTCGATACCCTATGTCTACGCAATCGCCCGTCTCTATCAGACTGTTCGAGAGGAGTACACACGGCGAAAAGAGGCCCAACACGCACTGGATTACTCGGATCTAATCGAACGCACGATCGACTTCCTCGAGACACACGACCGAGCGCGCCATGAACTTCGCGAGCAGTTCGAGTATCTCATGGTCGACGAAATTCAGGATACGGATCCACGCCAGTGGGAGCTCGTAACGCTCCTGACTGGCTCTGATGGTCCTAATTTCGACGGCCAGAACGTCTTTCTGGTCGGTGATGAGAAACAGAGCATCTATCGCTTTCGTCGGGCCGACGTCACGATGTTTCGTGAGGCCCGCGATCGTCTCAAGAGGGCGAACCCAGACTCCACGGAAACAGCCCAACAGCTCAGCGGGAACTTTCGGACCCTATCGGGCCCCCTTACGTTCATCAACGAACTGTTCGAGGAGGTCTTCCAACCGGAGGGCGACGAGTACCAGCCATACGAGGCACGTCCACAGTGGCTGACGCCTGAGCGGTCGGAGGGCACCGAGATTGACGGCACGGTCGAATATCTCGTTGTGCCGGAAACGGACCAAGACGTCGCTCCCCTTGGCCTCGAGAACAGTTGGTTCGATGAGCGAACCTATCGTTCGAAGGGCGAGCGGGAAGCCTACGGCGTTGCTGCTCGGCTCACACAGCTGTTCGATGACCCACCGCAGATCTATGATCCGGAGACCGACGAGTATCGAGCAGCCCAACCGCGTGACGTCGCTCTCCTCTTTCGAACACGGACTCGCTTCCCTGAATTCGAGCGTGCATTCGAGGAGTACGACATCCCCTACAGCAGCTTTGGCGCCCGAGGCTTCTACGAGACATCCGAAATCCAGCCGTTGGTGAACCTGCTCAAGGTGCTCCAAGATCCCACGCAGAATATCCCGCTGTACGGTGTGTTGCGATCACCGCTGTTTGGATTCACTGATGAGCAACTCGCAGTACTGTACGACTCGGACGAATGTCTCTGGAGGCAACTGGCGACAATGGACAATGCCCTCGAAACTGCTCACGGTCAACTCAAGCAATGGCGAGAGCAGGCTGGGCTCGATGGAAGCGATCGAATCACGACGTGGGCATCGCTGCTCTCAGAGATTATCGACGATACGGGCTATCTGATTAGCGTCGGTGCTGACGAACGACCCGAGCAAGCCGTTGTAAACGTCAATAAGTTCCGCGAGCAGCTCCGAACGTGGGAGGAGGGAAGCGCCCTCCCCCTCAGTGAAGTAGTCGAACGCATCGAACGCGAGCGAGACCAAGAGGACGACCCTGGTGAAGCAACGATTCCAGCAGCGATCGACGGCGTCCAACTCAGGACAGTCCATTCCGCAAAGGGCCTTGAGTTCCCGATCGTCGTCGTGCCGGAGCTCAGTCGCGGCGTTAACGAACGGGCGACGATTACTGATAACAGCTCATACTCTCAATCGCTTGCCTATCTCGAGACAGTAGGTGATGAGCCAGTCCTCGGCATCAAGGGGCCCTCACCAGCAAACAGCTTTGAGACCACTGCAACGCCGGACTATGAGATCGCAAAAACGGTCCAGCAACAGGAGTTACGTGCCGAAAGTCGGCGTCTCCTATACGTCGCGACGACACGCGTTCGGGATCACCTCTTGTTGACAAGTACCCACACCGTCGGGTCAGATAGTGAGGCGACTTTCGGTGAGTACGATACCGGCGAGCAAGCCTCCAGTTGGCGTGATCTCGTTCAACCGGTTCTCCTCGAAGATCGAGAACTCCTTTCGGACCTCGCTACGGCAGGCAGCGCGACACACTTGTTGGGTGACGGTCAGTATACCGTTCGCCGACCGCCAACGCCCGTTGCTGGACCGGCTGAGTCAGCGAGTACCGAACGTGCCTGTGATATCGAGCTTCCAGAACCTCCTGAATCGTCGGCAGGGATCGCGCTGTCTGCAACCGCCGTCCGTGATTTAGTTTCGGATCACTCTTCACATGACGAATCGCGGACGGAGACAGAGCCAGAGCACAGTGCTTTCCTCACTGAATCGTCCTCCAAGAAAGGATTGGCGCCGACCCAATTCGGAACGGCCGTCCATCGATTGTGTGAACTGTCTCTCGTTGGCAGTACCATCGATTGGTCTGCGGCCCCGACCCAGATCGTCGACACTCCCGACAAACTGTCGCCGACAGTTCTCAAGGACCTGCAAAACCAGGTCCAGTACGGCGTCTCAGACATCGAGCAGGTAGAAGCAACACTGCCCGTAGAAGCAACCTACGATGAGTATCAGGTTCGTCTCGAGCTCCCCACTGGCCAGGTAGTCGGCGATATCGACCATCTTACGGTAACCGACGACTGCTACTATATCTCCGATTATAAGACGGACACACTCGGTGATCGGGATCTTGAGACAGTAGCTGAGCATTATTTTGCGCAACTCTACGTCTATGCGTGTGCACTGTCACAAGCCGACTCAAGTCGAGACTGTGTGCTACGGTTGATCTTCACCAATGCAGAGACGACAGCAGAGAGAGCCGTCTCAGGAGAGGATATCAGCGGGTGGCACGAACGCTTTGTACAAGCGCTTGCACAGGAGTCAGCTGACAGAAGGCTACGTGAGTAATACTCGAGAATCAGTAGTAGAGAGCTCACTCATGAAACGATCGGATCCTCACCCTATAGTTCTACAATTACAGAACCATAGCTTCCAGTTACTTCAGCATGAATTAACGGCGGACAGCTTCCGTGCTTTGCAACTCGAATTCTTTCTTCGCAAGATACAAGACATTTCCCGAGACAGTCGGTTCAGATAGTAATTCAGGGTCGTCTATGAATGTTGATATTGATAAGAAAATCGATAACTGGAAAGAGCAAGTATTAGACCTTACTCGGCGCAATAATATGGTCGATTTCTCGGCGACCAAGACTAAATCATTGCCGACGAAACAAACGGAATGGAAAGCCGTAGCCGATCAGTTGGCTACAGGTAATGAACTGTACGTATGGAGGCCCAATGACGAGGAATTCCAGTCCGAATTAGACTCCACCGACGAAACATCGCTAAACGAGATCGAAGATACAGAAGAAGCCGACGCGCAACCATCGACAGGGCGTACAGATACAGAGGCCTCCTATCCCAATAGCGATCTCATCTCGATTCGGAATCCAAAAGAAACCGAAAATTCGCTCTACAACATCTCTCTCAATCAACGCAAACATCTCCAAGAGAAGGGTGTTGACTCCCTCTATCTCGCCCTGGGAATGCTTGAATGGTTCAGCGTTGACTACTCTGATACGAAATTACGATCTCCAGTCTTTCTCGTCTCGGTCTCGCTTGAACGGGAAACCATCTCGAATCCAAACCGCCATGATTACAAGATTACTTCTGAAGACGAGGTTATCATCAATCCAGCCTTGCGGAAGAAATTAAAGACAGAATTTGGCCTCGTATTACCGGCTGATACTACGGTTGAGCTGACTGATCTCGAAGCAAGCTTCGAAGATATTGAGGATCTCATTGAGGGGCGAAGTCGATGGTCGCTCGCTAATGAAGTCATTCTGGGCATTTTTGATTTTGCTAAACTAAGCCTATACAATGATCTCGAGGAGCAGCGAAGTACGATCAAGTCGAATCCGATTATTCGCGCCCTCAACGGGGATACAAGCGATCTCAACGCTGATGCGAGTAGCGTTCCCGCTGCAGAGGAACTCGATACGACCGTTGACCCGATAGACACCTTCCAAGTACTTGAGGCCGATTCGAGCCAACAGGAGGCGATCGAGGCCGCTAAACAAGGGGTGAGTTTCGTCCTCCAAGGGCCACCAGGAACGGGAAAAAGCCAAACAATCGCGAATATTATCGCCGAAAAGCTCGCTGATGGAGAACAGGTACTGTTCGTAAGCGAAAAGCAAGCAGCACTTGAGGTCGTTCAAAACCGTCTCGGTGACGCTGGATTAGCGCGATTTTGTCTCCCAGCACATGGTAAGCATGCCTCAAAAGATGATGTACTGCGGGCACTAGGTGAAGAACTGAACGCACCGCAGATAAAGGAATCATCGACCCGGCCTCAGCAGTTAGGGAAACTTCGGAAACGACGGGAGGAGCTCAATGAATACGGTGAGGTTCTTCTACGAAAATACGGCGGTATTGAGACATCAGCGTACGAAGCCCACGGGATCGTTGCTAACCTCAATGATGTACAAACACCGTCTTGGTCGATCTCCGATCCGCTTGCTATATCGACGGAAGAATTAGAAACGGCGATTGATACTCTCGATGATCTTGCACAGTATGATACACAATTTCGTAACCATTCGTCACATCCGTGGAGTCATACGACACTAGATCGGTGGCGTATTGATACTGCCGACAAGATGCGAGAAAGCCTCAAAAATCAACTCGAGATACTCGATAGGATAGTTTCTTTCTGCGAACAAGCTGAAAGCAAGCTCAGAATCACCATAACCTCACTACAGGAATTCAAGGATACGATCGAACTATTAGAACGGCTTGATTCACGGCCCGATATCCAATGGACCGAAGAATTGTTCGCTACCAAATTTTATCAGAACGAATCTCGGCTTCAGGACTTTGCTGATACGAGCCAAGAGATAGCCACACTGCGAGAGGAGCTCGACAAGAACTATGAACAGAGTGTCTATTCGGAAGATGGGCAAGAGCTTCATTCAGCAGTAGCCGCCTATGGATTGACTCGATACGTTAGACCATCATACTGGCAGCTGAAAAAACAGATCGGAGCACACACAGTAGGATCCTATTCACCTTCTGCTGCGGATCTCCAAGAGGACATGCAGCAGTTGATGGTCATTCAACAGCGTAAAGACGAAATCGACGAGCTGCAGGATCTTACTCGGTTCTTCAGACAACTGTATGAAGGTACTGAGACGAACTGGGAACTCGTGTTAGAGGTTCGAGAATGGATCGATACGCTATTATCGGAGTCCTTACTTACAGAAGGGCAAGTTGTACGCATACTACAGGACGATACTACCGACACGGCACAACTCCTGAGTGAAGCGCGATCACTCAATCAACAATGGAAGCAGGCGTCCGCATTTTTCGAGGACGTTGTCGATCGTACATCACTAACGACATCAGGTGGTGAAGCACTCGATAGCGCCGATTTCGATTCATTTAGTTCGAAATTGCATGCGCTCGAAAACAGAGTACCTGAACTTCAGCAGTGGGTACAGTTCTCACAACTACTCGATTCAGCTACTGAGACGATAGTTGAGGACTACATTGAGTCGGCCTTAGAGGGAGATATTGATCCATCCTACCTCGTCGATGGTTTTCGTAAGAAATTCTATACGGATTTTTTGAACGCTATCTACGATCAAACCTCTCTCAGCCACTTCAATTCCTCACAGCACGAAAAAGCACTAGAACAATTTCGACAACTGGACAAAGAACAACAGGAACTGGCCAAAGTCGAGATTCAGCACCGCGTCACACAGCGACGACCGACAATCGATCTCGAACACGCCTCGAGTTCCGAACAGGTAGTACTGCGTCGAGAGATCGAAAAACAACAACGGCGAATGCCGCTGAGAGAGTTGTTCTCGGAGGCCGGCAATATGATTACCCGTCTGAAGCCCTGCTTTATGATGAGTCCGCTGTCGGTTGCTCAGCATCTCCGTACTGACTCAATTGACTTCGATGTCGTGATTTTCGACGAGGCGTCCCAGATCATGCCCCAAGATGCCGTCAGCAGTATTATTCGAGCAAAACAAGTTGTCGTCGCGGGCGACACGAAACAACTGCCACCGACGCAGTTCTTCCAAGGAGATACAGAGACCGATAGCGACGTACGTGATGACCTTGAAAGTATCTTGGATGAGGCAGCGGCAGTACTACCAGAAAAGCATCTCCGATGGCATTACCGAAGCCGAACTGACGAGCTCATCACGTTTTCTAATCAACGGTACTACAGCGGTCGACTCAATACGTTTCCGGAAAACGATCCAGATGTACCGACAGGAGTTGACTTCGAGTTCGTTGAAGACGGCATATATGATAGAGGAGGTTCCCGTCAAAATCAGCCAGAAGCCCGTCGGATCGTCGACTACATTCGCCAATTTGCCAAAGAGTACTCCAGTCGCAGTCTCGGTGTAGTTGCATTTAGCGAAGCCCAAGAACGTGCGATTCGAGATTTAATAGAAGAGCGACGTCGGGACGATCCCGTTCTTGACAGTTTTGTCGATGAAAGCGACGCACTTGAGGGGTTCTTTATCAAGAATCTCGAGGCAGTTCAGGGTGACGAACGTGATGTAATGCTCTTCAGTGTAGGATATGGGCCCGATCAATCTGGAAAGATTACAATGAACTTCGGCCCCCTCAACAATGATGGGGGTGAACGACGACTCAACGTTGCAATCACACGTGCCAGAGAGCGTGTGATTGTATTCTCGTCATTGCAGCCAGGTGATATCGATACGACTAGAACCGAGGCCCGTGGTGTACGTGATTTCAAGGCATATTTAGAGTATGCGAAGAAGGGGAAGCGAGCACTTCTTGAAGAGAGGCAAGCAACTGAAACGCTGAATTTCGATTCTTCTTTCGAAGAATCAGTATACACAGCGCTCGAAGAGCAAGGATACGATGTTGTAACGCAGGTTCGAAGCTCTGGATATAGTATTGACCTTGCTATCAAACATCCAGAGAAACCAGGAAAGTACATACTCGGGATCGAGTGTGATGGCGCAGCATATCACTCTTCGAAGACAGCCCGCGATCGTGATCGTACGAGACAACTGATTCTTGAGGACCTCGGCTGGACGATTCACCGAATTTGGTCGCCTGACTGGGCATCGAATCGCGAGCAGGTACTACAATCTATTGCCGATAAAGTAAGCAAACTACGAGAGACCGGTCGTATAACAGAGGAACCCCCTGTCGACGCACCCGTTAAACAAGAGGAAGCCGAACCGGTCGAGTCTCTCGAGCAGGACGGGGGGACACCTCTCTTTGAGGAGTACTCAGCGCCAAAGGTGCAAACATATCGAGACCGTGATTTCGATGATATCCCCCGTAGAACCCTCGGTAATGACTTGGTAGATATCGTTGAAAAATATGGCCCAATAGCCAACGATGATGCATACCTCCATCTCGTTAGCCAATGGCAGTTTGCGCGTGTCGGAAAACGCATGCGGCGCCAGTTAGATCAGATTCGTTCCCGGTACGAAGGACAACAGTTGGTACACGAGAACGGATTCCTCTGGGCTAACCATTTGGATGAGGTGCCAGTACGTGTGAATACAGCTATAGACAAACGATCGGTCGACGAAATCCCCCATGAAGAGCTGGCAAAGGGTGCGTATATCCTTCTCGAGAATGGCATCGCAATGTCTCGTGACGACCTTGTGTTAGAAACAGCACGGAAGTTCGGTTGGACTCGACGAGGTGAAAAGATTCAAGCTCGACTCAATGATGCAATCGATTATCTGGTTGAAATCGGGGCAGTAGAGGAGTCCTCAAAAGTATCGGCCTGTGGCGTCGATATCGATTCGTTTATTCTCCGGACTATCTACGAGTAGTGACAGTTTTCAACAATAAATATTTGGTTTGTGTACAGGACTTGTATGGATTACTATTCTCGGGAACCTAGACTGATTGCTTCCTTCTCATGTTCAATGAGTTCTACAAGCGGTGCAAACACCTCACACAACTACTTACCCAGAAGTCCGTCGATATGAAGCCAATAAGCGATAATCACGAATCAATGAGAGGATATTACTTTTGAAGTACACCGATCCTTATTGTATAGTTCTTCAGTTGAAGTACTATGACCTATGGCCGATAAAGTAGCAATCGGGGACTATTACGATCAAGACCAGATCGAGGAAATCTTCGATACAGGCTTTGGCTACCAGATAACGGGCATCAACGTTCGCAGAGACGACGCCGACCAACGCTACATACTCCTCTTCGCAAAAGAGGATGGGCCATACGATGACGACGTACGTGAAGGCCAGTTCGAGTACATCGGGGAAGGCCTATCAGGAGACTAAAGCGCCTCATCGCCGGGCAACAGTGCACTGATCGACGCCGTAGAGACGCCGGTTCCGATCTACTTCTTCTATAAGGGCGCGACTGACGAGGGCTGGGAATACCAAGGAACCGTTGCCGTTTGTGACTACCGCACAGAGGAACACAATGAACGAGAGGTGTTCGTCTTCGAAATGGAGCATACTAAGGACCAGGACGATACTACTCCAGCCAGTAGAGACACGGTACCTGGCCTTTATCTGCTCCCCGTCAGCGAGTCGTGGCGACCCCACTTCGATCGAACCGTCGAGACACCGGTCATTCTCAGTACGAACGACGTCCCGGAGCAACTCGCCGGCTACACTTCACTCCGAATCTGGGGCACCACTGAGACCGACTCAGCGAAAAAGCAGACGCACATGGATCAACTCGAAGCGGGCGATTGGATATTGTTCTATCACAGCGGCGAGTTCATCGCGACGGCCAAAGTCGGACGAGTCTTTGAGAGTGCAACAGTCGGTGACTGGCTCTGGGACAACCCCGAAAGTAACTTCATCTATACTATCGAGGAGTACCAAGATACTGCACCGAGCATCAATCACGTCTGGGATATCCTCGAGTACGAGGGACGGCAGGTTGTCAACGGCTTTATGCGTGTCAGCGATGATCGCGTTCAGCGCGTGATCACGGAGTATGGCTCACTCGAGACAGCACTGTTCGATGCCGATAGAACCCAAATCAAGCGCGAAAAATCCGCGCTGGAAGTTGCCCTCGAATCTGAACCACGGCTCACAGAAGACACAGCCGACTACACGACAGCCCGTCGACGAACACGCGACCAAGCCTTTCGTGAGCTCGTTCTCGAGGTCTACGACGAAACCTGCGCTGTCTGTGGTGCAAACCGGCACTCACCGGATGGAACACCGGAGGTCGAAGCCGAACATATCTACCCACGGAGCGAGAACGGGCGTGACGATGTCCGGAATGGAATCGTACTCTGCCGACTCCATCACTGGGCGTTCGATACTGGCTGGATCGAAATCACGACCGACTACGAGATCAACGTACTCGAAAAGCCCGAGCGCGATGAATACCACGAATTCGAGCAGCTGGACGGACAGGATATAACCCGACCAGAGACTAGGATACCACATTCGAAGTATGTGGCTGCCAGACAGAGGCTATAGGTATCTTCATATCTGACGCCGGCTCTGGACATCCTCCTCGCTCGAAACGAACGAGCCCCCAAGAGGGTAGTAGGTTACACCGGTTCTGTTGCACTTCTAATTGGGTTCGGTAATCGGAACAACGACTCTCCAAAGGTGCGTATTGACACGGAGATACTGATGATCCCTTCAGCTACATGGTTCTCCGAATCCGCTCACTCTACAGGCTAATCTGTTCTCCATCATCAGGAACGTGGACATCCGCTGTCGCCGACCGCAGTTCGTCACGGGTGAGCAAGCAGTGATTGATTGCTTCCATATGAACGACCACAACCGTGCCATCGGTAGCGTCGCGGACGGCGGAGATATCCTCGATGCCCATCGTGATTGGCTTGCCCTGCTCGAACTGTGCTTCGCCGCCATTGAGGACGACCATATCAGGATCGAACTGATCAAGCGTTTCCGCGATCGGCTCGTACCAAATCGTGTCGCCTGCAACGTACACCGTCTCCTCGCCCTCGAACACGAATCCCGAAACGGGACCCATCTCCGCTGCCAACTGCCCGTGTCCATGGCGTCCGGGCGTTCGGTGAAGAGTGACCCCCTCGAATGAGGTGTTCTCATCGACGGGGCGGACGTCAGTAAAGCCCTCGTCGGCGAAAGCAGCCGCCTCTTCGGGCTGACAGAACAGCGGCACGGTAGCCTCAAGTTCCTCAATGGCCGCCTCGTCCCAGTGATCGGGGTGGCGGTGGGTGACGACCACAGCGTCGTAAGACAGGTCGACAGCTGGCATCGGGACGAGCGGGTTTCGGCGGTCGTTTGGCGAATTCGGCACGGGCGGATTCTCACCGAGTGCTGCGAACATCGGATCGACGAGGAACGTCGTGTCACCAACGTCTACGAGGATAGTGGCATTCCGAATCAATTGCACGCTGGCAGCAGTCGTCGTTGACATACGAAACCGTCTACGAGCGTCATCGGGATGAGATTTGCTTCGACATATTCCAATTCACGTAGTGTTCGCCGCGCGCTCACTGAATGAACTCGATATCCTCGGGATCGAGATCCACGTCGAGATCTACATCGAGTGAATCGGCGGCGAACTGCTGTGCCAACCACGCTTCAGCCCGGTTGAGTCGGTACTGGAACGTCGAACGCGACACGTCGACGGCAGCGGCAATCTCAGTGACCGACTGCTGACGTGGCTCCTCGTAGTATCCGTGTTCGATCGCAGCCTCGAGTGCCGCCTTCTGTTCGGGCGTGAGGGTTTGTTGAACACGACCGTCTTCGAGCAAGCACGGCGGCGTTCCGAGCCGTTCGACGGTCAGCGACAGCCCCTCCCGAAGGTTCGTACGGATATCCTCGTGGATCGCTGTTACAGGCTCGTCGAGAAGTAAGCGCCATCGGAATTGGTCGCCACGACGCTCCGATCGCATTATCAGTCCCTCGCCAACGTGGTTCGCGGCGACAAGCGGGATCGACCGTGGAGCCGCCCCTTCCTGGCGAAGCGAGTAGATCTTCCGTGATTCGGCGTTCGACGAGAGGATCGTATACTCGTATTCGGTCACGGGCGCACCACACATCCCGGTCGTATTCGGATCACTGGCGACGCGTTCGAGCCGATCATCAAGGTCGTTGAGGACAGTGGTCGGGCCGACGACTTTGTCGATTCCCCATACTGCCTCGCTGGTCGCATTGATCTCCATCGACCGGGCGTACAAGTCTCCATGGTCGATGAAGAGATCCATCACCTCATCAGCTCCCGTCTCGTATTCGATCGTGAAGACGAACTCGCGCAAGATATCGTCCGTTCTCGCTCGAGTGATAAAGCCTGGGAGGTGGATCTCCTTCTGCGGTGAAATTGAATACTACTTCCGAATAGGCTATTTCAGAATTGGTTATTGTACGCTACGTCTTGGGCCGTCACTGTTACACTGAGGGAAGGTGGTCGTTGGGAGCGTCCAGTTCCGGAAGATCAACTATCAGAAGGTGAGTCCCCAGGACGATGCCGATAAAACCCGAATCGAACGTGAAAAATCCGCACTTGAAGTCGCCCTTGAATCCGAACTACAGCTCACGGAAGACAGCACTGACTACACGACAATCCGCCGACGAACACGCGGGACTGTGCCTTTCGTGAACTCGTCCTCGAGGCCTACGACGAAACCTGTGCTGTCTGTAGTGTGAACCATCGCTCGCCGGATGGAATACCGGAGATTGAAGCTCAAACAACGTCCCGCTCAGGCCGTCATCACCTATCTTGCGTAGACGGGAGGTTCCCTCCCAAGACGTTCATCGGGCCCTCGGTAGCTCGAAACGGACAGAGAGTGATAGAGAATTCGGTCGATTCGGGTTGAACTTGGTACTCATCGGCCGTTGGAACGGGTGTTCCACCGACACCGGTTACCGCGTGGTCGAGATTGAACCCGACCGAACCACGCTCTTCGAGTTGATACTGATAGTCGGCGTCCGCGAGGTTTCCATACTGTTCGAGACTAACATCTAATAGCGAACCGCCGAATGCAGCCACTCCAACCGAACCGTTACTGAGTGAAGCCCAGCGCGTATCGGTCTTGTTTCCGTTGTCCTGCGGTGGGAGATACGGGACGTGCTGCTGTTCGACTGATCCCGCGTAGTGACCGACTCGCACGCCGGTCTTCCGATCAGGATACGTCTCAATGGGTCCGCGACCGTACCACTCGAACTGATCGAACTCCTCTAAGAATTCTAGTTGCAGGCCGATTTTCGGAAGCCACTCGCCGACGTCTGCAACAAGGCGGTCGGTCGGATCTACCTGAACGTCGATCTGCACCTCGCCGTCTCCGGCGACGTGATAGCAGTAGGTCGTCTCGTAGCCGGCTGGCGCCCCGTCGTCGGTTGCTCCGAATGCTAAACTATCGACCTCGATATCCACACTGTGTTTGTGTTCCGTGATCTCGATATCGTCGACCTCGTGTCGAATGTCGTCGAGTCCCAGATCATACCAGCTCGGTGCCGGATGAGGGCCCCAATCCTGGAGTTCGTTCATGATCGGTGCCCGCCAGAAATTGAGGACTGGACCGCGCTCGACGAGTTCGGTCCCCTCATATTGCATCGAGGAGAACGTTCCCAGCGACTTATCGAGCGTATACTCGAACTTTTTGCCCGTTATTACGAGTTCCGTGTCCGTTTCCGCGGTCGTGACCGGCGGTCGACCGCCTGTCCTACGACGCTTGGGAGCAGGAGTCTCAATTGGAACCGGGAACTGCGCGAAGGCGATTTCATGACCTTCGTCACTCCAACTGGTGTCCTCAGGAATCGAGACGGAGATATCGACCCAATACTCTGCCCCAGGTTCGGAATTCGGTGCATGCACGAGACCGTCGATCGAGACGATCTCGGTCGTGTTCGGCGGTGTCTGGAGATCGAGTGTATCTTCGCGTACCGTCTGTCCGGCCGCCGAGAGCGTCCACGTGATATCGAATCCCTGTAAGTCCGTAAACTGGTGGTGATTGGTGATGTAGACCTCCCCTTGTGCCAGATCTCGCGGAGCCATTTTCACTGGCTGATGGCACTGTTTCAGTTGCCACATTTCGGGCTGGGGACGTCGATCCGACCAGGTCGTCCCGTTCAAACAGAAAGCCCCCGCTGGACCATCGAGATCGTAGAACTGGAACGGTTCGCCGTCCTCGGTCTCGTCATTCAGATCCTGGTTGACCCAGTCCCAGATGAAGCCCCCTTGGAGGCTCTTGTCTCCCAGCAGGTCATCAAAGTCGTACCAGAGGACGGTCTCGTCAGTTGGGCTCTCCTGCCCGATGTCGGTAGCCGAAAGAGCTGACTGGTAGACAGCAATCGACTCGATCGTCGCCTGTAGGAACCGATCGCTACGACCGTCATGACCGATGAGCAGTGTCTCGTCGGTCCTGTCGAGATCACGGCGGTCGTGTTCAGCGATACCGATCTGCTCCCCGTTTACGTAGAGCGCGAGTTCTCTAGCCGAATAGACGGCTGTCAGCGTTTGCGTCTCCGTCTCGATCGCAGGGAGCTCTCCGGTCACTGATGTCTCTCCGACGGTGAATTCGAGGTCTCCTGCGGCCGTCACAGCGAGTGTACACTGATCACCGGCCACGACCAGTGGTGCATCACCGTCAGCGATGAGTTCGCTTACCGTCAGCTCGATGGTAAATTCGGACCCGGACACCGGCTGATCGGATGGGACTACCTCGATATAGTCAGACTGGCCATCTAATTCGAGTGCGCCACCGTCCGTCCCCGCAACGACCATCGGTGATCCAAGTAGGACGCCATCTGCGTCGCCAACCCGATCACGTACCCGGCGGACCGGTGGCTGGATATAGTCGTTCCACATCTCATCGATCAGTCCGAGACTATTGCCCATCGCGTGGTTGTACTCGCCCATGACAACCGACCGCTCGCCGTCACCGGGCGAGCCATCTCCACTCGACCGATCGCCGAACCGGGGACTATCACTGACGTCACCACCCGCTCCGAATGTCGCTAGCGTCTCGGCATCGATATACCGCGGACCGAGCATGTCACTGTACTCAACGTCCCAGCCGCCATGGTTGGGCTGGTGGTACATGATCCGGTCGGGTGAGAGGGCATCGATTCCGTTGGCGTCGAACGATTCGATTGCTTCGCCCGACAGGCGCGTCGTCTCGCTCGTATCCGCGGGTAGTGTCGGATCGTCACCACCGATCGCCAGTGCGGCCATGTTGAGATGTTCGGCCCCGGTGCCGGCCTCGTTGCCCGTCGACCACGAGAATATCGACGCGTGATTCCGATCGCGAAGCACCATTCGCCGGAACCGCTCGACACTTTGATCGTGGTATGCGGTGGTCTCGGCTAATACGCCCTCCCACCAGTGGGTTTCACAGTTGACCTCGTCTTGCACGTAGATCCCGTACTCGTCGGCGAGTCGGTAGAAGGTTGGATCGTTCGGGTAGTGAGAGGTCCGCACGGAGTTGAGGTTGAACTGCTTGAGCAACTCGAAGTCCTCGCGCATGGTTTCGAGCGGTACCGTCCGACCGGTATCCGGATCGGTTTCGTGCCGATTGATACCTCGGACGTTGACGGGCTCACCGTTGACCGTGATGTGGCCACCCGGTCCACGTTCGGCCTCATATTCGCGGAAACCAACCTTTTCGAACAGGACCTCGCTCGGTTCGGGTTCCGATTGGTCCTCAGTGTCCCGACCGGCTGGGAGAAGTTCCACGAGCAGTGGATACAGGGTTGGATCCTCGGCGGACCACTTCGCGGGGTCACTGACGTCGGTTTCAAGCGTCGTAACGGCACCCCCCTCAACGGTGACGGATTCCTCGCAAGTCACCACTTCTGAGCGACTGTCAGGCTCGCATAGCGTCGCTCGCACTAGATACTCGGTCTCATCGGGTACCGAGTACTCGGCGAGTTCGACATCGACCCGCAACGTCGCATCCTCGTACTCGTCGTCGAGACCGGTCCGGACAGCGAAGTCACGAATGTGGACCGGCGGGGTCGAAAACAGATACGCACTCCGATAGATACCCGCGTACTTGTGCATGTCAACACATTCCAGCGCCTCACCGTCGCTCCAACGATAGATCTGGACTGTCAGGTCGTGACTGGCGCCAGCCTCGACGTACTCGGAGATATGGAACTCGCCGGGTGTCATCGATCCCTGCTGGAAGCCGACGTACTCGCCGTCGATCCAGACGAAATACGCCTGCTTGACACCCTCGAAATGAAGGAACGTCTCACGGCCCTCCCAATCAGCTGGGACATCGATCGTGCGATTGTACACGCCAACCGGATTGGGACCATCGTCACCGACGCCGGGAACGTCAACCATTCCCTCTTCGTCTGGATAGAGCTCCCATTCGAGATCGGGATCGTATCCCACCCACGTTGGCTGCCAATTCGTGTAGACGCGTTCGTCGTACCCTTCGGTCTGCCAAGGGCGGGGAACCGTGATCTCGTCCCAGTCGTTGGCCCCATCGAGTGACTCTGGAAGATCGGAAGGACGTTCGAAAAATTGGAAGTTCCATGTCCCATTCAGGAGTTCGAAGTACGGTGAGCCATCGAAACGTTCCTCGAGTTCGGTAAACGGTTCGTCGGATTCGATCGCCTGCGTAACCGATTCATAGGGGATCGTCGTCGGTGCGTGGGTCGGCTCGCGATTTTCTTCGAATCGAGTAGGATCTTCCAGATACGTAGAGAGATCGTGGATCCGTCCGGGGCCAGATCCGATTTTGGTGGTTGGTTTTGCTGCAGTGACGCTCGCGGCGCCCCCCGCTGTGACGAGTGCAGCCGCGCCGCTAAGTTCGAGGAACGTCCGCCGAGACGTCCGAAACCCTGAGTTGTTCTCCATCTGATCTTCTGTTTGAGTCTCCTTCGAGTTCATTGTATGATCGAGGACGAACAGAATATGCCGAAGAGTCTCCCCGTCCCTTACACATAGAACATCGAAGTGTGAGTATAAAAATTAGGAAGTATTGTAATTATTATGGATAGTTCCACATCGAGATAATAGTAGATTTGTATCGGATAATGAATCTACACTATCAGTCCGTGCGAGAGGGGGGTTCGTTGTTGGACAGGATTTTCTCGCTCGGTTGAAATCGTTCAGGAATAGCCGGTTGAGGTATCCAGTACCAGAGATGAGCGAAGATGGTACAAACGTCTAGTAGACCTCTCTGATAGGTGTCGGAAATACCATGTTGAAGGCGGTCCCGTCCCACCAATATACGAACGATTCAAACGAAATAACTGATCCCAGTATCATCGCCCTATTATAGGATGGAAATCGGATTGATTAGTTGCACCAAGAGCAAACGCGACGACTCCGCACAACCGAAGGATCTCTATATGGAGTCGCCGCTCTTCAGGAAAGCTCGTGCGTACACCGAACGCGTTCACGATGACTGGTACGTTCTCTCCGCAAAGCATCATCTACTTGATCCGGATGGTCCACCGATTGATCCCTACGAAGAGACGTTGACCACTGCGACAGTTGATCAGCGCCGCGAGTGGGCCCAAACCGTTTTCGATCAACTGAGTACAAACGGCCTCCTCAAACCTGATACAACCCTCGTGATCCATGCCGGGAAAGCCTACTACGAACCACTCCTTCCCCTTCTCAAAGACGAGCCGGTCTCGATCGAAGTCCCAACGGAGGGCCTCCAGATCGGCAACACACTCGCGTGGTACAACGACCACCAATAACAGTTTGAGTACGCGTATCACCAGTAGAGACGGTTTGGAGAATTCCACGGCGTCCGTTGGACGAAACGACCCGATTTAATGGGGTCGAATCAGAAGACCCGCTAATGGCAGCTACACTCGCCGAACCAGCCGTTCTCGCTGCCGCGAAAGAAACTCTCTACCAGAACCTCAACACTGATTCGGAGCAGTACGCCGTCACGGAAACCCAGTTCACTACCGCCACGTGGGGCACATGGACGATTCCAGACGACGTTCGTCGTCGTCTCGAACCCTACAACACGCTTCGTCTCGCCAGCGGGGAACCCGACCTCCTGGGCGTTGGGATGCCAACAGAAGGGGTACTGAACGCTACCACAGCAACTACTCCTGTCGCCGTAATCGAAGCGAAAGGCCACAACAACGACCCAAGCAAAGCGGACGTCCACACTGGGATCACCCAAGCCCATGGGCATCTTTCGGAGGTCAACCTCGGATATGTCGCTGCCCCTCTCAGGAGTATCACGAATCAGGCACGCGCCCTCGCACGCAACCTCAATATCGGCATCATCGGTGTCGATACTACCCAGACTGGAACGCTCGTCGAACCAGCTCGAGTCACCGGTGCCGGCGACTTCTCGACCACTATCGATGCGATCCGATTTCAAGCAACCACACACCAACTTACCGATGGGAGCTTCCCGGTCAACCATCCGAAGAACTACCTCGGGTATGCACTCGCCCTCGCTGCGAACGGTGATACAGACGAGACCTACTCGGAGTACGTGATTAATAGCGTATCAGGCGGTCGTCGTGGCGCACTTTTGCTCGGGCTCGCCGATAATCGACCGAGTGGAGAGACCCTCACGCAACTTGGTGCAGAGGTCGTCCGTTTTGCCCGCAACCAACATGGAAGTATCAGCGCTGCACTTGAGGAATTCGCATTTTGGAAAGGCCGATCGACCCCGTTTACCGATCTTGCTCCCCGCTGGGCGCAACTCGCCCGGTCAGTCGCAATCCAGTACGATCCAACCCAACTCGTCGTCGAAGCCCTCGAACGTCTTCACCAACGCGGTGTTCGACCCGCGACTATCGACGATGTCCTCACGGAAGCCTGTTACATCAACCAACCGCTCGCAGTTGAGGTCTTCATCACGCAAGATCGGCGCGAGGATGTTCTCACCGCTGAGGGAGATATTGCTGAATCGATGCTGACTGACCCGACTGTCTACAAATCAGGGATCCATTTCCAATTCAAATTCCAGCTCTATCACATCGGACTTCTCACAGCGGGTGGAACAGACGCCAAAGCCGAGGTTCTGGAGGATAAGTGGGAACTTGTGCACCCGATTGCAACGTAGGAGACCACCAATAAGAGTAGTTCACTCCGAATCAAGCTACCAGAACCGGATGATCGAAAACTGGAGACAGCCAACACAACGGTTCACAGTAGCAACAAGAGAGCGTCAGTCGGGCAGCTGTGATGTCGTCTCAGCGTGGAGCGCCCAAATCTCTACCATACGCGAGCGGATCTGTACGTACTGCTCGTAGAGTAGATCATACGTCTCAGTCACAGCAGTAGTTGGCTGATACCGATCCGGAGCCGACAGAACCTGACTCGTACCGACTGTGGGATCCGAATAGCAGTCAGTACCAACCCCTGCAAGCACCGCTGCGCCAACTGCAGTCGGTTCGGCACTATCCGAAACGAGGATCTCGACGCCCATGCAGTCCGCGACGAGCTGATTCCAAAACGTCGACCGAGTGGGCCCACCGGTTACGTAAAGCTGTGAGACCGTATTCGGAATCGCCTCGTAACAATCCCGTAGTGCCAATGCAAGCCCTTCGTACACTGCTCGAACGATATGAGCGGTCGTATGCGATGGCTCTAGGCCAAGCAACTGTGCTCGTGCATTCGGATCGACGAACGGACCTCGTTCGCCAGTTGGACTAAGATACGGGAGATACAGCAAACCGTCTGCTCCTGCCGGCACCGATTGTGCAGCCGTCTCCAGATCCGAATAGCTGGTTTTGCCCTCATCTACGATCTCGTTGCGTACCCACTCGATGCTCTTGGTGCCTGCATTCGAGCCGATCGCCTCCGTGTAGAGATCCTCCCACAGAGCGACTTGGATCGTCGTCGAATCGACGCGTGGTGTCGATGCCAGCGATTGATTCACCACTGAGGTCCCGATCGAAGAAACCGAATCACCTTCAGAGACAGCACCACAACCGATGGCGGCTGCGGCGACATCGAACAGTCCCATTACAACCGGCGTTCCGACTGGAATGCCGGTCCTCGCTGCCGCAGATTCCGTTATCGATCCAACAACGGACCCCGCCGGCTGTAACTCCGGCCGAAGGTGCATGTACTCGGCTAAGCCTGTAGTCTCCCAGACGGCATCCGAATACGACTGCTCGTAAATGTCCAGTAGTGGTAGCGAGGCATCGCTCAGATCCGTCGTTCGCTCTCCAGTCAGCTTGTAGGTGAGCCAATCCTTGCAGAACAAGAGCGTCGCTGCCGTCTCAAGGCGTTGTGGCTCTTCATCGGACACCCACGCGAGAAGCGGGAGTACAGTCCCCGGAAAGAGCTCTGACCCACAGATACGCTCGATCTCTTCGAGAGTGCCGTCGGTACGCCACTGCTGGATGTACTCGCTTGCCCGACTATCCGACCAGAGGATAGCATCGCGAACGGGATCGCCATCGCTATCGATCAACCAACAGCCATCGCCTTGGGCTGCAATACTCACACCAAGAATGGTTGCATCACGTGGAAGCTGTTCGAGGAGATCCCCAAGACAAGCGGCGGTCTGCTCCCAGACGGTGTTCATATCCTGTTGGGCCCATTGGGGCTCTGGATGATCGGTCGAAAGAGATCGCGTAGCCAGTGCCCTCTCGCTTCTAGCCGGCGTAATGGCTACTGCTTTGATCACTGATGTACCAGCGTCGACACCCACGAGGAGATCCATTACTCAGTACGCTACTGCCAGTCGAGTTAGGGATTATGGACGGTCGCGATCAAAATGGCAGAGAGGCAGTCGGTATTCCCCTCCCGTTATCATATAGGCACAGTCATCTACTTCGAGACAGATCTGGCTCTATTCTACTTGCTGTTTCACACACCACTCATAGAGTTCTTCTTGGAGTTCTTCCGAAGTATCGCCGAAGAGTTTGCCCAATCGCCAGCCAAGATTTTCCCAAGTAAGTCGGTCTAACGCAGCATCCATCTCTACGCCAGCAACGCTTTTGTTCCAACCGGCTTTGAACCTACCGCGACGGTAGTTAGCGTCAGGGGCAACTGCTCGAACATCCTCATCGTATGTTAGTTCACTAGACGCTATAGTGGAATTAGAATCAGTTCCACTACGATCCCGAGATGCTGTATAGGAGCTGCGGTCAATTGCTTCATTCTCCTTGCGCAAGCCGTCTTTCGGTGTGAAGACTACCTTGAGTGGCGTGTGATCCGAGAGATCGTCATACTCGTGGAGATACGAGGCTTCGGTCGCATTGAGGTGCTCGCTCGCGAAAACGTGGTCGAATCGTCGTGGCCACTCATTGCCTCGATTTTTGGCTACCCAACTATACTCATCATCCCCGTACCCGTTGACCTCCCGGTAGGCGTCAGCGAGGTCATACTCCGCCAGTTCAACGATGACGCTACGCTCAGCTTCGATTTTACGTTCGTCACTCCCCCAGACAGTTACGTCACCGTCTTGGCTCTCCTCTTTTGGTGAGTTAAAATCACCACAGAGAAACCGATAGTCGGGTCGATCGTTTTGAGCGAGACGATCATAAATCCCTTCGAACATCTCGATTTTCCTCTGATGGTCCATCGACCCGGGAAGAACATGGACAGTGTGCCCTTCCACCCGGCCAAAAGGCGTGAAAAACTCCGCAGAGAGGGTATGATGTTGGGCCGGGATGGTGAACGTATCGGGAGACAGAATTCGAAACGGCCAGCGGCTCGCAAATGCGACACCAGAACTGTTCCCAGCGTCGGTAAGCCGATATTCGTGACTATGCGCGGTGTATTCGAACCCATGTTCCCGGAGAAGTCGTCGAGGTCGTCGACTCGCTTTTACCCCGACTTCCTGCAAGGCAATGATATCGGGAACACGCTCTTGGAGAGCTGTCAGTTGGCTTTTGAAGCGGTTGACTGAAGCCCGTTCAACATTCCACGTGATGAGCCTCAACTGTTGATCGGCTTCGGAGCTCGATGCCTCGTTAGTCTGGTCCATAGTCCTGTGTCTTAATATCCGTCATAGAGATCCCGTACTGACGTTTGCGACCCGTGTTTTGAGATACTCCTGAAGCTGATCATCACAGCAGTAGATGTAACAGCCTTTCATGCCGCGGCTCATTAGCGTTCGATACGTATTTTTGATCAACTCCTCGGCTTTCGCAGCCGCCTTCTCCGGTTGCTCCTTGAACATCTTCTTGATTCCGAACAGCGACCGATCCGTGCTCGCACGGGCCTCGTGATCGACGACGATCTCACCATCTCGATATCTCAAATCCTCACCGATGATCACACCAACGTAGTCGAACTCGAGCCCCTGACAAGTGTGAATACATCCGACTTCGTCGATCGATCCTTCCGCGATCGCCCACGGTTCGCTCGTATCGAGATTCCAACTTTGCTCGTAGTCACCGATTTTGATATCGTACGCCTCCGGGTTAGAACGACCCTCCTTGTCCCACTCCCAGCAGTAGCCGGCGACTACCCGCGATAATCGGGTCTCCTCATTCCGACGCGCAATCGTCTCGTGAAGCGTCTGTGGATCATCAAACACCTGCAGGTCATAGTCGAGGTCGAACCCGTCTGCATTCGCCGTATCCCGTATCTCGAGGACGTCATCGAGCCACGCGAGATACCCTTCCGAGCCATTACAACGGAACTGCGATTCCAGTGTTAGCTCCTCGACCTCAGCACCCAAGTCATGGGCATGCTTTCGAATCTCCTCTTTCGATCCAATATCATCGATGTGAACGCGCTGACTTTCATCGATGAAGAACACGCTGAATTTCGCGGCGTTGATGATCTCCATGATCTGGTTTTCACCACGACCGAAGAACGTCGATTCCGCGTTCAAACGATGGGCCTCATCAGCGATCAGCGCGGGAAGTGTATCGGCCTCCGTCTCCACGTAACTCCCAGCGCCCGTAAACAGATGCTCGATTTCTTTGACTAGCTTATCGCCCCGAAGTTTTTCCTTGTAGACCGCTCTGGGCGCACGATTCTTCGAGACGTATTGGGCCACGAGGTCGTTTTGAATCAGCTCGGACAAGATATTGATCGCTACAACCGTCTTGCCAGTTCCGGGCCCACCATCGACGATCAACACGCGTTTTTGCCCATCACGGTGTGACCGCTGTGCCATCTCAACGCCCGTCTCGAAGATAACCTTCTGAGAGTCAATCAACGTGAACTCGTCCTGTTCCTCGAGCATGGCCAGGAGCGAATCTTGAAGCGTCTTCGCCGGCCTGAGTTCTCCCTCGCTTAACTCGTAGAGGGTCTCTCGGTCATCCCCCACGTCGATCTGGGTTTCCAGAAACGAGCGCAGTTTCTTTGCATCACCACGGATGTAGAGGGGTGCTTGCTCCGTGTAGGGTTGGTAGATCTGATTATCGATCGTCTCGCGGTATTGTGGCTTGAAATTGTGGAGATAAGCTGCGGGATAGAGATGAATCGGTTTCTCTTGGATACTGGTATTGAAATCCCGCAGTAACTGCGCATATGACGCCGCCTGATAACTCGGATGGATTGTCTCACGAATCCCTCCGCCAAGGAATGTTTTGACGATCCCATCCTGATCAGCAACCGTTTCTGTGGTTTTCCCATCCCACTGTTTGAGCTCAACGATGGCGACGTTCGCATTTCCGGCCTCGTCGTATCCCGAAATCAGAAAATCGATGCGACGGGAGGTGAGTGGAATCTTGAACTCAATTGCTACGCCTGCATCGTCGGGGAGGTCGCTTCCACTCAGTACCTTGTGCATGTATTGGAAGGAGTTCTCCCACGACCGAACCTCGCTCTCGCTTCCGATTCCGAGTCCTTTCGATTCGTACCCTTGCTTGATTTTCGGGACCAGTTGATCAGTCAGGTTATCGTCCAAGAATCCCGATTTGGTACTTTCATAGATGAGCATCCTCGTTATTCATCGTACTTTTCATTGCTTCCTTTATATTCGTTCTCCGGATATCGTTTCCCGTTCTTCTCAAGTTTCTGCTCTAGAGCTGCCTCCAGATCAATATCGTATAGATCAGCGAATCGGAGCAGAAAGAACAGGATGTCCGCGAGTTCGTCCTCAATATCCTCACGCTTTTCAGACTCTGCAAGGAGTTCCAATTGCTCGGTACGATCCTTGAACCGGAACAGTTCCAACAGTTCACTAGATTCCGTGACCAGTCCAATAGCGAGGTCTTTGGGCGTATGATACTGTCCCCAGTCTCTGCTCTCACAGAACTCCCGCACAGCCACATTCAGCTCGTCAAACTGCATACGCCACCTTTCCTAGACGTTCCTAAAGAAGTACGGCAGTACAAATCACGAAGAGATACCTAACCTATCTCGTCCTTCTCAAGCCAATCTTTGACTTGGTCGAGTCCGTGTTTTGACTGATCGAGGCGTTTGTTGATTGGCTCCGCTTCGATCAACAGCCGGTTCGAGTCGATGTCAGCGTACTCGTTCAGAGAGGCCGCATAGTCGGCCTGCTGACCGCGCTGATCGGAGAGGTCGCCTGCTTCGAGCGAGAGTGGTGGGTAGTTCAGCGCGTCGAATAGCGGCTCAATGAGAACCTGCTGGGTGAGTGGTTCTGGATCACTTCGTTCGACGGAATCAGCCTCTCGAAGGACACGGGAGGGGTTTCGAAGGAGGTCTTCGATTAGATCGTCATCATCGATAGCTCGTCGGAGTGAGCGAACGATCTCTTCGATCTCGTGGGCGAGCTGCGTTGTCGTTTCCTCGGTGACGCTTGTGTCGAATTCCTCAACGACGAACTCGCTTTGTGTCGGGGTAGCAGATTGGGACATGAGATCCGGTAAGGCCGTTATGCTCCGCTTGTCTCGCCCTCATGGTATTAACGATTCGGTGCTCTCGTTCAGATAATTAGTGTATAATTTGTAAGTCTATGACCTAATTCTTACTGATAATTGAATCTGCAACCATAACTATATTTTCCAACAACCCTTTACTCTCTAAGAGCCGATTCAGATGACTTTTCCCCGATCTTCTACCGTCTGATATAACCGCTCAAATCGGCCGTGAGGATCTGTACGGAGGGTATCCCAATCACCAAACAGGGCAAGATGGCGCTGAGCGCGGGTCATTGCAACGTTTAGCCGCCTTTCTCCCTGCCCTTTTGAAAGGAACCCAAGGTCTCCTCGATTGTTAGACACTGTGAACGAGAGTAACATCCCCTCTCGCTCACTTCCTTGGAAGGCGTCAAACGTTGAAATGTCTATATCACTATAATCCTCGTTATCAAGTGCTTCAACCCGGTTTTCAATCCGATCCGCTTGACTACGGTATGCAGCTGCAATACCAATATCACCTGGCTTAAGATCAGTCTGGTTGAGCAGTCTCGTCGCGTAATCAACAACCTCCTCGATCTCCTTTGTATTATACCGAGATGTCCCATCCCTCTGTTCATGGCCATCAACATGAGAGGCCAGAATGGGAGACACCTTTCCGAGTTTCTCGATCTCACCCCCATTTTGGAGCCGGCCATCGTAGAACTCCTGATTCGGGAACGCCGCAATATCCTCGTGCATTCGATATTGCGTGTCAAACATCACACCTAAAGCACTTCCATACAGCCCTTCCTCGCCATATAGACGCGTAAATGGTGATACCTGGCTAGGAACCGTTTCCTCTTCCTGCTGATCAGAACTTCGCTCAGGTCCAAGCTGCTTGTGATCTCCAACCAGAATTGTAGTAGACGCGAGACTCATTGGGATTGCTGCTGATGCTTGCGTTGCCTGCGTAGCCTCGTCAATGATTGCGATATCAAACCACTCCTTCCCAAGTGGCATTGAGTCAAGCCCCGCAGCGCTATTATTGGTAGTCAGAACAATTTGTTCACGGCCTGTTACCCCTTGGCCGTAGAGCTGGTGTACCAGAGGATTGTCACTCGCATCTGGATTCGCTCTTGCAGCACTGAGCCCTTCGATCTGATTATAGTGATGTAAACAAGTGTTTTTAATATTCTGTTCCGAGGAATCTCCGAACAAGATATTATCCACTGCCTTGTTAGTCTCAGCAGTTACTAGGACGCGTTTTCCAGCTTCAACGAAGCGCCTGACAAGTTCAACAATAACCCGGGTTTTTCCAGTACCGGGCGGGCCTTGCAGACAAGCTATGTCATTTGCAGAAAGAGCCTTCTCAATCCCACGTCGTTGGGAGTCATTTTCGTACAATACACTGTCTTTTTGCGAGGACTGGGTAGCTGTGTTCGCTCCAAAAGATACGGTGCGATTTCCTAAGAGAATATCACAGTACCCGTCAGACAATGCTTTAATTCCCTTCAATTCACGGTCATACGGCGTTCTGTTCAATAATTCTCCAATATCAATTTTCTCAGCTTCGAGGATTTCCCTATACGCTTGTGTCAACTTTTCCTCCGAGCTTGCCAGTCGGTGTAATGACACCGAGATCGAGGCGTTTGTTATATCTGAAACGATTGCTTCATATATGGATCTTGTTTCCCATTCTCCATTTCCACTGTTTTTACAGGAGCGAACCAAGACTTCGTTTTGGGGATAAATTCCATACCTATTGGGAATATTCACGTTGTCGTAATCTTCATCATCTTCTAAGGGCACCTGGAAGGTGAGAGAAATTCGATGTCGTTTCCCGGTGAGTATTGCTTCTGGGATGTATCCAAGATCCTTGTCTAATTCTAAGATCCGGGGATTAACATTCTTCTTAAACGTCTTCTTGTTATCCTCACGGTCGGCTTCTTCTTCAGCGGAGACGAATAGTTTGAGACTTCGTCGGTAGGTTTTGCGATCGTTGTTATCAGATATCTGTGGTGTGGCTTGTTGTTCTTTCATTGATGTCTCAAAGAATTGCTCTATTTACAGTAGCATTGATGCATGAACTATACGGATGAGAATGCGTGCCGATTTCTCTCCAATTCGGAGGGTGCGATGAGAGCGAAGGATATCGTCCGCAAATGAGTCGGGAGATCTCGAGGGCAGCCATTTGTTAGCACCTGCTAATGGGGGTCGTTGCATTATAGTCATTATGCCGTTAATGACGTAGTTATCGATAGTGACGTAACAAACAGCACAATCGTAAATAGATAACAGCGAGGGGTAGTAAGCATGGACGTTAAACAACGGTTACACCTCATGCCGCTTGGCTATGAGTATGATCGGATCGTAAAGGCAGCTGACCAGCAACAAGCCGATTTCGTGATTCTCTTAGATTATCGAGAGACAGATATTGCAAAGCAAGATGACGATATTGTCACACCAGAATACCACCATGATATTCGGGAGGACCTGAAATCTATGGGAATAGAGGTCGCAACAGTCCCTTGCAACCTCTTTGACCTCTATGATTCACTTGGAACGATTGCAGAGATCGCAACAGCGTTTGAGGATCACAACGTACATGTGAATCTCGCGTCCGGAAGCAAAGTTACTGCTATTGGAGGTATGATCGCCTGCATGGCAACTGGAGCACGTCCGTACTATGTCTCGGCAGAGGATTATGCTGGCGGTACTAAGGAACCAGTAGCAGAAAATGTCGATGAGATATACGAATTACCGAAATATCCTATCCAGCCCCCCGAGCCTCAGCAGATTTCGATTCTCGAATACGTCGTTGAGAAGGGCCCTGTCGCCAAGAAACGACTGATTGAACACGGGGAAAATACAGAGCTCCCATTTATCGCCTACTATGATGCTTCAGGCGTGAAGGACAAGGTACGCGGGAAGTATCGCCGTCTCCAGTCTCAGATCATTAAACCTCTATTGGATCACGAGTACATTACAATTGAAGAGCGAGGTCGCCACCAGTTCGTCGAAGCCACGGAGAGTGGTAAAAATACCGCTGAAGCATTTCACTATCTCGTGAATGGAGATATAGACGAGCTAGGGCTAGATCCCTCGGAACTCCCGTTTCTGCCAACAGAAGATAGAAACTCACAGCGGGATTGAAACCAAGAATCTGATCCAGCCGATCAACAAAAGCAACATCGCGACGGAGTGGAAACCCACAACGGGGTCGAGGCCACTCTGGATATACTCTGCTGTAAGCGTTGCACAGTAGCTCGCATATTTGATCGCTTGCAGATCAATCGTCTCGCCAGTCCGATCTCGCTTTCATTGGATAATGGTGGTCTGCCAACAAAGCCCAGCAAAACAGACCGTCTAAGCGTGTCCCGATACTCGACTACAGGATGCACAACCCAGCGGTGACAGGATACCCTAGTCCCCAACGTAGTAAACGATGCCAACTGAACTACACTCATGCTTAGTGATCCCGACGCGTTGGGCACGCAACTCTATCGAGCCTACCGAAATGCCAAGCCAATCGACTCGACAACACTCTCATCAAACGTAACGGTTGAGGAGGGATACGCGGCCCAAGACGCATTTCTAGACCACCGGATTTCTGAGGAAGGAGAGCCAGTTGGGTACAAAATCGGCTTCACAAACGAGGCTGTCCAAGTTGATCTCGGCGTCGATACTCCGGCATTCGGACGGCTCCTTGCCGATACCGTGCGAGACGATCGGCGCTTCGAGACAGAACTACGAATCGAACCAAGAATCGAGCCGGAGATTGCCTTTCTGCTGGAAGAGGATCTGTCTCCACCGGTGAGCCGCCTCGACGTTCTTAGCGCGACCGACCTCCTCGTGCCAGCCATTGAGATAGTTGACAGCCGAATCCAGAACTGGAACCTTACAGGACCAACGGCCATTGCCGATAATGCACTCGCGGCTCGGCTCCTCCTTGGCGATCAAATAGCAGCCACTGATGTGGATCTCGTCCGGGAAGGGGTGGAAGTACTGATCGACGGTGTCCGTCGAGCAACGGGAACCGGCGCAGCAGTGCTCGGCCATCCAGCTGACGCCGTCGCCTGGCTCGCAGAGACGCTTCCCGATCATGACGAGACGCTCAAAGCAGGAGATATCGTCACAACGGGTTCGATCACCGAACCAATCCCCATCGAAGCTGGTCAAACAGCTGTTGTGCGCTTCTCGTCGCTCGGCTCCGTTGTCGCACACGCCGAATGATCCGTGACAGAGAAGCCGAGACGTAGGGCTAAGTCAGCCGTGGTAAGCCAGCATGCTTGTATCAGAGCTCGGCAACCGCTTCCTGCACCACCTCATTCACAACATGGGGTTCCCTACGACGAGTCTGAACACCCCTCCGTAGCGATCTCGTACGAAAAGTCCGGGTACGGAACGTCCGGCGCATCAGCAGGGAGTGGCCCAAACCCATCCGGTGCCTGTCGTCGCAGAGTCGCTTGCTCGTATGCGTACGCAGTCTCGATGAGCAGTGGCTCGGCGAATTCCAATCCAAGGAGTTCTAATCCGACCGGCAGGTATTCGTCCTCCGTAAATCCTGCAGGAACAGAAATCGAGGGGAGTCCCGCAGTCGGACCCACTGGATAGTTCAGACGGATTCGCTCCATATCCTTCCCGATTTCAGGCGGAGTTCGTGCTCGAGTTGGATACAACAAGACATCAACATCGTTCGCAACCATCGTCTGTTCAACCGCATCTCGTAGCGCAACTTTGCCCCCGATCGCACGCAGGTACTCTTCAGACTCCCTGAGATCTGGCTCAGGCTCTGCTTCCGCCGCTTCACGGAGACTGGCAGCGTCAGGACATCCGTAGAGATTCGACGCAGCCAGCTCTTCTACGGACCTGTACGGTGCATCGTCTCCTAGGCTCTCAAGATACTCGTTCAGGTATAGCTTATACGACGATGGGGCGCTGGCTGCGTCAAGCAAGTCATCCAGCGGTAGGAGACTTACGGGGTCCACGATCTCGGCACCGTGCTGCTCCATGTCTTCGATGGCGCAGTCGATAACTTCGGTTACTTGTGCTGCATCAGCTTCGGCTTGCTCCTGCGTGATGCCTGGTTCATCGCCAGCATTCTCGGCAGCACCAAAGAACTCTCTGACAACTCCGATACGGACGTTTTCAAGACCGTCTTCGTTCAGAAAGTCGGTATAACTCTCATCGTCAAGCGGCGGCTCATTTACCCCGCGAGCAGTAATCGGATCATCCGGATCATACCCACGCATCACATCAAGCGCGACAGCAGCATCACTGACAGTACGTGTGAGTGGGCCACCGGTATCCTGAGACAAGTCAACTGGGACAATACCGTCCCGGCTCAAAAGTCCGCGTGTCGGTCGAATCCCGACTAAGCTTCCGTATGCTGCCGGATTAACAAGCGAACCGGAGGTCTCAGTACCGATTCCAATGACAGCAAAATTCGCTGCGATTGCAGCCCCTGGTCCTGCGCTTGACCCGCCCGGCACGCGATCAAGTGCATACGGATTGGGTGTCTGTCCACCAAGTGAGCTCCATCCATCGGGCCCACCTGCAAATTCGTCGAGATTCCCTTTGGCAAGGATAATCCCGCCCGCCTCACGCAGTTGCTTCACAAGGAACGCATCATCCGGTGGAACGGAGTCCTTCAGAGCAATCGCACCAGCCGTCGTCGGCATATCCGTGGCGTCATAGTTATCCTTCACGATGATTGGTACCCCATGAAGCGGACCGACTGGGCCAGACTCTTCGAGCGCCTTATCTAACTCATCAGCACGATCCAATGCCTGCGGATTGACGGTGATTAGCGCGTTAAGCGCCTCATCATAGACCTCGATCCGATCAAGATAGTGCTGTACGATTGATCGGGTAGTGACCTGTCCACTTGTAATGGCAGTTCGGACGTCTTGAACGGTCGCTTCGATCGGGTCGAAAGACTTCGCAGAGTCAGTTTCAGTTGCCCCTGCTGTAGTCATCGACGCGATTCCTCCAAGGCCTGCTAATCCGATCCCTTGCATTACTGATCTTCGGTCGGTGGGAAAAATACTTTTGTGTAATTTTTCGTCTTTTATTTTCATATTCAGTCTCGTAATTTCGGTATTAGATCATAAGTGTTCCTATATCTTGGCGATATAGAGGATATTGTATTATAGTTCATTCCTAATACTGGCTTGGACACGCTATACGGAGTGTGTTGCAACAATCGCCGTCCCAAGCCAGTCTCCGGTCGTCTCTCTGTCAGTTTGATCGGATAGTTGTTATCGTATTTTTTCTTCTCTTGGGGAGCGTCGGATATGGACTACTCACACGATGATCGCCAACAGATAGAGAAAACAAATATTATAGTATAAACGTTCACTGTAGGATACTAATACGACATATATGGCAACTAACACCGGATTAAGTAGCACTTTATAAATGTACTCGAATATAGCACTGATGTCAAAAATTCCGGCGAATAAGGGGAAGGAAGAAGCAGTAATACATGAAAATGGTGGATATTCGTCTTCAAGAAGGTCAGTGCTAAAGGCCGTCGGAGCGATGGGGGTAATTGGGACAATTCCTGGAGTTACAAGTGCGACAGAGGATAGCAGGTGTAGTGATGAGTCATTCGAGATTCTTGAAACGACAGTTGCAGATATACACGAAGCCTTCGCTACGGGTCGTACGACGGCTCGTGAGATAACCAAACACTATCTCGATCGGATTGAGGCCTACGATGATCAGTTGAATGTCGTTATTACGCTTAATTCAGATGCGATTCAGCGAGCAGAAGAATTAGATGAGGAGTTCGCTGATTCCGGCCCCACGGGCCTGCTTCATGGTATCCCCATCCTGCTCAAAGACAACATCGATACGGAAGACATGCCAACAACGGGGGGAAGCGTTCTCTTTGCAGATACGACGCCACCAGATGATGCATTCATCACTCAGCAACTTCGGGATGCCGGTGGGATCATCCTCGCGAAGGTCAATCTCGGCGAATTCGCATATGGGTCCGTGAGTTCACTAGGTGGCGAAACAGTGAGTCCATACGATACAGAAATCCAAGCTGGGGGATCAAGTGCAGGCTCAGCAGCAGGAACCGCTGCAAATCTTGGTGCGATCAGCGTTGGTTCAGATACTGGTGGATCGGTTCGTGGTCCAAGCAGCAACAACAGTTTAGTTGGGTTTCGGCCAACAACGGGGCTAGTAAGTAGAGACGGAATTATCCCACTCAGTTCGACGCTTGATACTGCTGGACCAATGACGCGAACCGTTGCGGATAACGCTGTGATGTTAGATGTGATGTCTGGCTACGATTCAGCCGATTCCAAAACAGCCGAAAGCATCGGCGAAATACCCGAGGACGGTTATGTATCGTATTTGAATGCTGATGGCCTTGACGGAGCTCGAATTGGAGTGCCCTGGCAGTCAATCGGCACGGATGATGATGAAGTCGTCGCGATCTTTGAAGAGGCTCTCTCAGCGATCGAGAAAAGCGGTGCGACAGTCGTTGATCTCGATGACCTACCTGACATAGCTACGTTAGCTGACGAGGGAATGGTGATCTCATATGAAATCGAACGAGAGATCAACGACTACATAGCTAGTCTCGGAGACGAAGCACCTGTTGAGTCGTTTAGAGAAATTGTTGACTCTGGCACCGTTGAAGGTGTTATTGCTGAAAATACTTTCCCCGAAACGGAGGATATTGATTCGGATGCCTTAGATGAAAATGTTGACTATCTGAATGCGTTACTCGTGCGCCGAGAGCTTCATAAATTGCTCTATTCTGCAATCGCTGAATATGATCTTGACGCATTCGTCTATGAGACGGGTTATTCCTCGGTCCCGCCGGTTGCAGCATTCCCGAGTGTGAACGTCCCTGCGGGGTTCTCCGAAGAGGCGCTTGCTGTTGGTATTGAATTTATGGCACAGCCGTTCGAGGAGCCCTTACTAATCGAATTAGCGTATTCGTTTGAACAGGCGACTATGCATCGTCAGCCTCCCGAAGGATTTGGACCCATGGCATAATCTTAGTGTGATGGTGTCGAGTACAGATTGGTTCCAAGCTATCGAACGCTGGAAACGTAGAAGTCAGTGTTGTACCATTCGAGCGCTTCGTGGGTGAGCTGAACGCGGTCTCGAGAGCGTTTCGACTCGTCGACTACCACATACGAAACGTCTTGTCTAGGCTGTGGATCGACCCCCGCGTCTCGTGCGCGCTGCAACGCAGTAACCGTTCGCGTGGCTCAAGACGATTTCCGGTCTGTTGAGACGGCATACTACCACCACTATCGAAATCCGTTCGATGTCGGCCGTCGGTCAAGAGCATATCCGTTGATTAGAACCAACACAGGGAGACCACTCTCCAAAAAGAGTCTACCTTGTGCAACATCTCGCATTCGTGGACGTTGTGTTGCACAAGGATCTGTCTGACTAATGTTATCTCTCTTCAACATAGTTTTATAACTATTGACTACACAGTCGTAAGTGAATACATGACCATGCTCGGACCACTCGCGTTTCTCGATCGACGCTAGGTCCGGTCACGATCGGGCATCCCCGACGGCCGGATTCACGCGTTGATTTCATCAATGCACGCACCATCCGGCCGCATTTTCGACGGTTCACTGCGCCATTCTCTCCCCGCTATCGCATAGTGGGAAGCGTTTGGTATGAACTACAACGGCTATAACGCAGTCAGCACTATCGGGACGGTGCTAGCTCGCCGTTCGTGGTTGATTACGTCTTCTGGGCGGTCGGTACCTGACCACAGCAAGCGCTCGGGACACGGAGAGACACCTCTCCGTCGTACTCGAGCATCACTCGGAAATCCAAAATGCAACGACCCCGAACACAAGCCGAACTGGAACATGAACAACGACGTCAGCGCGAACGTCTCGTCCGCCAGCCTTCAGTGATCACAGTTAGTGTGGTCGTCGTCGGTGTTGCTATCGTACTGCACAGCACTGTCGGTATTCTGGCTGTCGTAGCGGCGGCTGCTGTGTGTATCGCTGGTGTCTACCTCACCTTGTAGACTAATCGTCGCACATATCAGCACACTCAAATTGTTCCGTCTAAGCCGACGACTCCCACTACCCACTGGGCGGTCTGGCCATCTTCAAGGTAGACTACGAAGAGTATGAATCCATATCGAAGGTACCGCACTGTCACAAGTGGGATCTCCTACCGATAATGTCGAACCACTATACGTCTCAGCAAGGTCGTTTGGCAGCCAAGCCTAAAGCGGGCGATCATCTTTGATCGAGCCAACAAAAATAATAATATATCTACTAGTCCAGTCTGTTAGTCTTACTAAATTCTAACTCAAGTAGTATTAGATACGAGGAGTTCATGAGTCGCTGCACGATCAGTTCGATCTCGTCCACGCCACGACACCTCGAACGACCACGTTTCACCGCCGCGTAGTTCTGTAACGTTCGTATAGTTGTCCCCAAGGACCACACCCTCTTCATCATAGATCTTTGCGACGGCTGCAACGTAGTCCTCCGTTTCGTCGCTCGTATTTTCGATCTCGCCAGTAACAACAGCTTCATCCTCGCCAACTTCCATCTCACTCCCTAGTAGCTCCAACCCATCCGGATTAGGGTTAGTCAGCTCTTCGTCGAATTCGCCTTCGAATTCGTAGTCCTCAACCTCCTCTGGGTTAGATCCGAGGTAATAAACGCGGGCTTCCCAAGATTCGCCAGGGGCTAGAGATATGAGCCACCCAATATCGTTATCGAGATAGTTCCCATCAGCATTGTACCAATCCGCCTGAAGTTCGATGTTGCCAGACGGAGCATCACCCGTATTCTCAATCAGTGCTTCAACATATACGTCTGTTATGTAATCCCCTTCATCAACAATTAACTCATGGTCAACAATTTCGATTGCAGATGTGCCTTCATCAGTTCCCTCGTCGTTAGTAGTGCTGTTATTGCTATCGCTCGATGAATTACTATCGCGAGTACCCCCTTCTGCTTCCTCGGATCCACCTCCAGTACATCCTGCAAGGGTACTAGCCATTACAAGTCCGCTACTGTAGAGTAGTCGTCTCCGGTTCATATCACGTGAGAGACAAGCATCCAGAGATATAAAGGATTCTAAACAGGTAACTACAGACTCGCCGTGTATTACTAAGATAGTCGACGAGAAAAGAGCATGGCAAGCTCCGCTTTACGCGCGTGTCACTGGAATAGTTCTCTTGCGCTGGCCTGGGCTGTCGGTGGATGCACCTCCATCACGACAGTCCCCTCGTAGTACTCTTCAAGCAGCTGTATTGTTCGTTCACTATTCAGTGTTCCAGCACCAATCTGAAGCCCATCTTTCCTCACGGTCGAATCAGCAAAATGAATAATAGAAATTTGCTCATGATACTGCTCAAGCAGCCTCTCTAGCTGCTGAAGATACGCTGGTTCCGCCATGTAGAGATGTGCTGTATCCAAAACTAGTTCGTGTCCTTGCTCGAGGATCAGGTTCTCTATATGGAACCGGCTGGATCCCGGATTGTTCTCATATCCGTAGTTGGATTCGAACGAGTATTCTTCAAGCTGACCGATATGAACGTGCTGAACGTACTGTGAGTGAATTACAAGATAGACATCCAGTTCCGCTGCCATCGCATCAGCTTGAGTGAACACAGTAGACTCTTCGAGCGACGCGTGAGGGGTATGTACTGACACGACCTCAAGATCGCTTTGCTGAACGGCCGCTATAGATTGCTCAAATGTATCGAGGTGCGTGTGAAGGAGCTGAAGTTCAACAGCGTCAAACCCAAGCTCACTCAATTCTTCCAGTGCATCCGGCTCTGGCCGGCATTTTCCCGCGAATTTCATGCATTTGATTATTTTTCTCTTCGTTTTTATCTTTGGGTCTTAATTTTTAATTGTTCGCAACACAATACGGTCGCTTTCCATGAAGGCTGGGGCTAGGCATAGCTATGGCATTGCTAGACCGCGTGATTACTCTTAATCTACCTGCAGCATCTCTGTAACGCTACATTAGCAGCTCACTGTACGTTATTCATCACAGTGATGAGCAGACCATTCAGTGCGAAGAAGCCCATATTGAATAGTATCGACGTAGTCCCCATCGACAAACCGATTTTTGCGAATACGTCCTTCTTCGGAGAAGCCGAGTGAGGTCAACAGATTCTGAGATACTTCATTAAATTCGTAGACTCCTGCTCCAACTGCGGGGTGAGCGTAGGTACGAAACACATAGTCGATAACGAGCGAAAGAGCCTCTTTGCCGTATCCATCACCATGAACGGCAGGAACAAGCCAGTAGACGAGCTCGGGTCGTCGCCAGTCTGCATCTTCGACAAAGACCACTCCGATCGGTTTCGTCTCGCTCTCAGGGGGCTGTCCAGATCCAGCATCGGTTTCATCAAGACAGACAAGGAATTGGTCGTCACTATGGTCTAATATCTCCTCCTCGACTTGCGTCTGATTCATGAGTCGTGATCCAAGCGAATAGCGGAGTTCGGCATTCGCGGTTCCGCGTTGGAGAAAGGGAACATCCTCCTGCTCAACGGTTCGCAGTGTGATGCGCTCTCCATTCGCAATGCGTGCTCCTGGCATAAGCTGACTGCTCCAGTATTTCAAATAAGGATGGTGATTGGTCTAGCTTATTCTCAGATACGATGCACCGTCGATCGGAATGGGGAGAGTGTATACTCACCAGGTATCGCAATTTACTCTATTGGTTGGGCGTAGTTGACTTGTTTCGGCTGGAAACTCGTATTGCGGTAGAACCGACGTGCACCTTCGTTCTGCCATTTACAGGAAACCTTGAGGTGATCACACCCTTGAACGCGCTATGGATCACCCGAATATGACGCCTGAGTTGGCGGCACTCCTCTCGACTAGTCAGGTCGAACTAGAGTACGAGGTTCGGTCAGACGTGAACGTTAGCGACTAACGGTATTCTCCTCCCTTCTTCAGCGTTAGATACAGAGCATAGACCTATTATATACCACGAGTATTTCGTCCATGGACTGGCGTCTCCTTGTAGCTGGATTCGTCGCGAGCGTCGGGTTCGTTATCGGATGGAGAGAATTCGGCTCACTTGGCGGAGCAGTTCTCTCTGGCGCGTTTGTATCGGGACTCTTCATTGTTGACTGGTTGGTTGATACATATCTCTATGACCTATAGAGCAGTACGAATAGTTACAGAATATCTCAACCATATCTACAAGATATGCACGAACTACCTAACAGCTGCTTCATCTCTCAACACGATAGAACGAAGCAGGGAACTAGGGTGATCGGGAGTCCGTTTCTTGCACATCGGTCCTTGACAGAAGTCCCGACGAAACGGACACAGTGCTGATTTGTCCCGAGCCCCACATCGGACGCAGACACCGACTCTCGGCCTGCAGTGTACGAGGGATCAAACTCAATATCGACGGTTAAGATTCTCTGGTTGTCTAGCGGCTCCTCGCGGATGGCTGAGTAGCTTGTACCCATCGTTAGAGTTTGTAGTCGGCGGCAGTACTCTCATTCTCTTTGTCGAGGTCATCGTCGGCGTCGGCATGATCGACGACTTCCGCCATGTCGATCCAGCGTTGCTGAAGGATTCCCCACTCGCTCTCATCGAGGTCCGGCGGATAGCCAAACGCCTTCCGGACTTCCTCGAAAAGGAGATCTAGACCGGTATTGTGCCATCGGACGGTCGGGAACTTGATCGTAGCCGTCTCACCGTCGTAGGAGAGAGTAACCACGACAGTCCCGTTCGGATCGACGCCCGCTGGTTCGTAAAGCAATGGTGGACGGGTATCGAACAATATCGCCAGACCGCGCCAACGAACTTTGCTGGGTTGAGTGGCTCAGAATCGTCGTTATAACCACCGTACTGAAAAAGGACACTACAGTGCCTTCCAAACGCTATTGCTCTCTCCGGAGCGTAGCTGACTGCTCTTTTCCCGTAATGTTAGATATTATAATATTCTAAGTGATCATCGCTCACGAGTATAGTCGAGACGGGGGTAGTACCCAATCCCGTCCAACCAGCCCGTACAACGTCACCCAAATTCCAACGCCATGAATTCCCAACAGCCCATTGCCAACCAGTCCGAAGCGACTGTCGAGCCAGTACCACCTAGTTTGGACTCAAGTACCTCGAAGCTCGTGTACGTGTACTTATCGAGCAGTGAGTCGGCAACGATCGACGAACTCCACGCAGCGCTCGATGTTGAGAAGCTGACGCTGTACCCAATCCTAAATACACTCATGACAGCGAATCTCGTCACCCAATCCGAGGGCAGATACAGCTGTCAGAACCACTCGATATGCGAGATGGGATCATGACTGCTACTGTGCCTCGTGCCGTTTTACGGCTGCGAACACTCGTCCCTAGGGGAATTAGTCCAATTCAATCCGACGTTATTGACCAGCTTCAAGAATGCAAGACGGAAGGAACAATCGCTGACCTTGATATCGACACGTGGGGATCGTCAATGGGAATGTCCATTTCGAACGATCGAGATTCCACCGACACACGAAAATTACTCTCCGAGTTCGAACAATGGGAAGAAACCCATAATTGTACCCTTAATCCCGCTTTTGGGCGCTCCGACACCAAATCGAGTGGTGGTGGCAACATCGAGGATGGCACCTACACTACATTACCGCTGCTCTGTCTAGCGGTCTATAACGATACAACGGTCCAGGCGGTCTATCCGCATAGGACTAGCGAAGAAGTTCGTACGATCTACGATGGAATTGCCGCACTCGAAGCAAGAAAACCAACTAGAGAGCAGATAGAAATCACATCAAGCGAGAAGCCAACGGCAACGGGCACATACTCGCATTGATAGCTGTAGCTAATGACGGACCTTCTTCTTCGGTTTCCGTCCCAGATTTTTAATCGATCTACGTGAGAGTATTGTTGAATAGTGCATTTCCTCGATTGATTTTCGTTGCGGTGAAGATACCCTACTGGGATGATCGCGCTCAGCGATCGCAAGATTGGTCGCAGCAGTATAGGGAGTATCCCAGCGGAGAACATTCGACCAGCGCCAGCACAACGGATCAAACATCCAATCTTCGTGATATAGATTCTCGTAGTCAATAGCGACAAGACAGCCATCAAGAACCATCCCCTCTACATCCATTCGTTTCGTAGACGACGGCAACCAGCCACGCTCACGAAGGCGGCGACCTATGTAGCAATCCGCGTGAGATGAATTCCGAACCTCAAGGTCATCATACGCGTGATCATCCGGTAACGCGCCGAGGTCGTCACAATGTTCCATGAGTATCCACCCTTGATCTCGGTTAGCGTCCGACGATCGGACACAAAAGATCGTCATCGCCGCGCCGGACCGCGTCGTTCCATACTCCCAGCTCGGATTTGAGGAAACAAGTGGAGGTATCAGAGTGATCCCAATGGTGTGTCATTTCAGTGGGACCGTCGCTGGCACAGTCCGAACAGACCTTGAGTACATACGTCTCTTTATATCCAGGTTCAATATGCCGCCGGCCTTCATGGATGCCTGGTAGTGTATAGACATGGCCTTTCAAGAGACGTGTCGCACCAAGTTCAGATCGTAACGCTTCTCGCCGACTTTCATACCCCCACACTTCATACTCAGCAACCTTTCGGAAGCGAGCCCGTCCTTCAGCCGTCAGGGGCGTGTCGTGATCCATTTAATAGGGTCTACGCTGCCGCTTCTTTAAATCTAACACGACGGTAACGACCGACGAACGCCATCAACGCAGTCCATCCCCATACCGTCGGTCCTACTAGCTCACTGCACGGAACAAGCTCTATCATCGATTCTCGACAAACCCTGCGAGAGCCACTACGTACAACATCAAGTACACGGAATACAATCGAAATGTCCGACGCCACAGACAAGATGATCGGCCGGGTCGTTCGCACGGTCGAATATAACACCGGCAACGGTGGATCCGAGGCAATTAGTACCGCCCAGATTCGCGTTCATCTCTGTGCGAACAGTATCTATCCCGTCGAGGCGGTTAACCGAGCGATCGCCACAGCGCTCGAACGCGGCGATCTCGTCGAACAGAACGGGAAATATGCCTCCGCGAGTTCGGACACCTACCGCAAGTACCTGTAGAGGCATTCACGTTCCAATAGACGTCTTTTCGAAAGCACGAGCAACTGCATCCAAACCTAGTCAACTACCTTGTGCAACACTCACCGTTTATTGGCTGCCGATGTTGCACAAGGTTTCTACTGTAACAGAGATCGCAACTCGCAGCTGCACGGAATGATTAACTTGTCCCAAGAGAGTGGCTCTCGTATGATCGACGTCACATACGAGGACGTCAATGACGAGAAAACGACGATCCACGCGGATGAAGCGAATATAACACCCGAAGAGCGCTATCTCCAGATACGAATTACAGACGACGAACGGCAACTCGATATCCCAACACGAAGAGTGATTTCCGTCGAACGTGATCTCGAGGAACTGGATGCGAACGACCGGACAGCAAGCGCACAGTATCTCTAAGTCGCGTTAACGATCTACTCTCAGGACAAAAACAGTGAACCAGCCACGACGTATGTTTGCTCTCGTAGTCACGAAATCGTCGTACTGCTGGGCGAGAAAATGACTCCAGTAGGGATATTAGGCTCTCAGTGGACCTCAAAGCGCTCGGTGAGACAGATATCCCGCGAGGAGCTCCCGACAAGCAGTTCGAATGCCCCTGATTTAGTCACCCACTCGCCGGCCTCCCCGTCGTAGAAGCCCAGGTCGTCGACGGGAACGTGAAACGTGACGGTACAGCGCTCGCTGGGCTTGAGCGATACCTTCTCGAAGGCTTTGATAGTCTATAACGTAATTGATTTTAACATTCAGGACATTTATGTATATTCACTAAGTGGTATTTGATTGCGAGTGTCACACTCGCAAGCACAATGGCACAACAGGACCCGTCTAAAGCAGAGGACCGATTCGGAAATGCATCGATTAATCGTCGTGACTTCATGCGTCTCTCGGCGGTGACCGCTGGGGCACTGACGCTACCTGGTCAAGCGATCTCCAAGATATCTTCACCAAAGCTAACCGACCTTTACGAGTTCGCGATCAATCACACGCCCGAAGACTACGGTGTTGGTACACTCATTCGACTCACAGATACCACTGCATTTGACGATCTTAGTGACCTTGATCTCCAAGAATATCGTCAAACGGATGATGGTGAACCGGCTGCCTATGCGCAGTTAGATAACACAATCATAGAGAACATCATCGACATCGATACCGTCGTACGACTAGAGTTCTCGCCCGGCGCGAACCCCTTCTGGCAGCTCAGTAACTACGAACCACGAGTCTTTCCGCCAGCGATCGAGAGCGTCGATGACCTCGACTTTGAGGAAACGATCACCGGTCTCCAAACGCTCGAACAACGCCACGACGATCGACTGTCTCTCACCAGCATCGGTCAATCCCCAGGCTGGTTCAACCATGCATTAGGCGATCTCGAGCCGAGCGATGTCTGGGTCGCAGAACTGACGAACGATATCGGCGATGAGGCGGCGTTCGCCGACAAGAAGAAGGTGATCTACGCCTGTTCGATCCACGGCGACGAGCGGTCCGGGGCTGAAGCCGGAACCCGATTTATCGAGCGACTCCTCAAAGGAGAGGAATCTGAGACCGAGGCGTTGCTCGATGATGTCGTACTGATCTTTCTCTATCCTAATCCCGACGGCTGGAACGCACGACTGCCACAGTACGCTCAGGAAAATCAAAACTCTGCTGAACGACTTACTGCCAAACGTGGCAGCGCTCGCGTCGAGGACACAAATCGTCAGTATCCCACGGCTGGCTGGATCGATCCTGCGTACTTCCCGGCCGAACCCGACGGCACGAATTTAGTAGATGACGATCCAGATATCGATGATGATGTCCCCAAGGCCTATCAGAAAAACGTCCCTGATCCGCTCAAAATTGTCGAGCACTTTCGAGACTACGAGAATCTCGCTTACGCCGCGGATCTCCACGAAATGGGGTATCGGAAGAATTTCGCCTTGGGGTTGCATGTCAATACGGAATATGACCTCCAGCAAACCCACGACATTTACGAGTTGAACCGGGAGCTAAAACCCCGCCTGAATGACCAGCTAGGGGATCTGCTTAAGGAGCGTGAGGATGTCTTCCAGCAATACATCGACGAGGAGGCTGAGGATCCGGAGGCCGTCCCGCTTCCGACGGAGATCCCTTTTGACTACGGGACGATCACCGATACGCTCGGGTATCAGACGACCGGGATTCTTGTTAGTTGGATGGGGCACCCTGAGGAGTATGGTGGCCTTGGGATGCAGACGCTGGCCTATGAAATCGCTGGGCCGGCACCACGGTGGCCGGAACTCATGGACCTGAACGTAATGGCGTACTCCGAGGTTATTCGAAGTCTGGCTGCCCATGCCCTGCGAGACGTTGAGGCGACGGTCCAGACGGGCGGCCGTTCAACGGCTTACGTCACTACCGATACAGTAACACGCAGTAGTAACGATTTGGTCTTCGCTGAGTCGAAGGCCAGCCACACAGGGGAAACGATGACGGTCGGTCCTGAGCCGACGACAATGACAGTGGCGATTGAGGAGAACACACGGTCAGTTACATTCCAGATTGTTGAGCGGACTGACACCGCAGTAGTCGCAACGCTGCGCGATCCCGATGGAACCGTCCGAGCGACCTACGATTCTCAGAAGGACGAGTCCGACGCCGCACGGATGTGCATCACTGAGTCGACGTCGGGTAAGTGGACGGTCGAAGTTATCAATCCGCGAGAAGAGCCACCCGAGAAAGGTGAGGTCGCCGTCGTTGTCGATACAGTCACCAGTGAACCGATCGAAGATGGTATTGCGTCGCTTGATCCTCGGGATATTCTTGGATACGAGCAACGTGAGTACGAAGTGACGCCATTCTCGTTCCTCGAAGGATATAGCGAGTTCCTTGATGAGGGACAGCTTGACGCTGTGAGTGTCGCGGACGTTCAGGATGGCGCCCTCCTTGATGACGGTCAGCCAGCCTATGACAACCTAGTCGTTATTCACAATGAGGGTGTGGAAGATGCCGCCTATACTGATGCGCTCGACGCGTTCGTCAATGCTGATGGAAACGTCCTTCTTACCGACTCGGGCGTGCGGGTACTCGCTCATCTGGACAACGACCACGTTAGTAGCATTACTGAGGACGACATTCATGACGAGACTGTTTTCTCGGTCGCAATGAATGCGTACGAGGAGTCACATCCACTCCGGGAGAACGCGCGGCCGATCCAGCGCGAACTCTATACTCCTGCACCCGTGGGATATCCTGTAACGACTGAAGGAGACGCACCTGCGACCGTCGTTGACGTTGAGCAGTTCCAATCAGCCGATGGCGATTCCGCTGGCCGGTTGATGACCACACCCAACCGCGACACTGTGAGCGACCTCGTTGTTGCTGGTTCGATTCAGGATAACGGAACTGGCGTGCATATCGTCGGCGGATTACTTCCGCCTGCGTTCCAAGAGCAGTTACATCCGTTCGGGATGCTCAACCATTCGGTATCCCTCCTCGGATATCTCACTGTGACGAATGCGCTCGGACATAAGCAACGTCGGGTCGTTGACGGCGAGGAAGTCATCTTCGGAGAGACGATATTAACGGGGGACCAAGCACAGGTCTACTATCCCGATGCTACAGAGGACGAAGACGAGTAGTTAGGTACCGGATTCAATCAATCGAGGCGTCTGCTGATCGGTTCGGTTTCGATCAACAGTCTGTTCGAGTCAATTATTGAAAAAGTAGCCAAAGAGGCTGCATAATCGGGCTGCTGGCCGCGCTGATTAGAGAGTTGCCGGCTTCGAGCGAGAGTGTTGCGTGGTGGTTCCGCGATATCGACACCACCTTTTCGGACACGCGAACCGAAGCTATGGTGAAACCTATCCCCAATCGAGTGATTTCAGCAAGGCAAATCGTCGTACGACCCTGACCAATTCAACTCGCTAAACAAAAAATAGCCAGCTCACGGAATATCATCTGTGGTCTCGGCTGTCCGGAACGACTCGAGGTCGGGGTTTGGTCTTGTTTCAATACTCATTCGAATCGTCGGATCGATCCACCTTTCCGACTAACGAACTTCCTGACGCCGATCAGCATGATGACTGCTCACCGACTGTTGAATCACTCATTCGTCTTCTGAACAACGTGGAGATACTGGTTCACTACTATCGAAGCTGATGAAACAGCCATCATCAATTTTTATCGCTCGGTGTCGTAGTGAAGCCAGATTGGAGTTACTTTAGAAGAGTCTCATTTGTTCCAAGTCCTCTGCGAAGGATTTTCTCCAGCTAATCGTTCCAGTTTCACCGTGGTTGGCGGTTCTATAACTCGGTAGAGTACCAGTTGTCGAACACCGATGACACCCTTTCGAATTCGAACTCGAACTCAAACAGTCGAGAGAAAACAGAGAAGGGGAACCACCAGACATGGGCATGCTATCGTCATCTCCTTTCGAACAACATTCGGACCCGAATCCAGCCAATGACAGTTCTGTTCTGGCATCGTACTGATCTCCGCCTCCAAGATAATCGAGCGCTCGAGAAAGCACTGCAGACTGCCCACGAGAGGGGGACAGTTGTCCAACCAATCTTCGTCTTCGATTCACAGTTCTACTCTGAGGACACGCTAGCCTGTCATGCCAGAATTCGATTCCTCCACCAGTGTCTCGAGAGTCTCAGAGACCAGTATCGCACTCATGGTTCGGAACTAACCTTCCTTTATGGAGAGCCAATCGAACAATTGCTTTCAATTACAACACGTGGCTTTAGGTCCGACTCAAATGCCACTGAGCAATCGGAGGCGATTTTCTATACCCGTCATCCGACTGCTCGCTATGGTGAGCACCGTGATAGAAGACTCCACAAGCAAGCGACGGATTCGGGACTCTCTGTTCAGGCAGTCCCGGAAGGAGCGATCACGTTCGATGCCGACGAACGCGGGATCAACTCCCGAGATGGGTGGAGCGAACGCTGTGAAAACTACCTCACTGGCGACCCACTCAATCCCAACATGGATCCCCTCGTTGGTCCCGACGAGGCACTCGAAAGCGAGGTGACGATCGACGAAATCGAAGATACCTACGGGATAGCGCCGACCAAGCAAACGGTCCCCCGTGGCGGCCATACGGCTGCTCATCGCCGACTCAACTGGTTTGGACGCCCAACGACGATAGCGGACTATCCTGAGGGCATTTCCCCACCAGCGAAATCCGAACGACAGACTTCTCGTCTCTCACCGTATCTTCGCTTCGGGGTGCTCTCGCCACGACAGATCTACAATCGGACTGTCGACCAGTACGGTGCCAGGCGAGCACGGGAACTCTTCGAATCACGCCTCTACTGGAACCGTCATTTCAGGCAGAAACTCGCGGATAATCCGACGCTGACCGAACAGGCCGTCAACCCCGTTTTTCGAGGGCTATATGCTGGGTCCGATCATCGCGACGAAGAACGGATCACAGCCTGGAAAGAAGGCCGGACCGGGTTTCCAATGGTCGATGCATCAATGCGAGCGCTGACCGAAACAGGCTTTCTCAATTTCCGAATGCGGGCGATGGTCGCCTCGTTTTTCAGCTATATCCTCAAGCAGTGGTGGCGAATCGGCGCGGATTTCATGTACTACCATCTGATCGATGCCGATCCGGCGATCAACTACGCTCAATGGCAGATGCAGTGTGGGTTAGTCGGCTGTCATCCCAATCGAATCTACAACCCACGAAAGCAGGTCCGCGAGAACGACCCAGCGGGAGAGTTTATCCGCGAGTACGTTCCGGAGCTCCAAAACCTTTCAACAACCTTCCTCGAGCGACCGGAAAAGACACCGCTGCATGTTCAGGAACAATCCGGTGTCACGATTGGAGATACATCGGATGCAGTGTATCCATACCCGATCGTCGATTTCGAACGCGAGGCAACGCTGGCTCGTGAGCAGTTCAATGATCGTGCAGACGCGGCTCGCGAGGCGCTCCAAGATCCAGACGTCCGACGTCGAGCATCACTCTCTCGGAAACGACGGCACCAAGAGTTCTCGACGGAGTCAACAGGCACGAACAGTGCCGATACAGCCGATCAGCAGCAGCTCGCTGACTACAGTTAATCGGTCACGAGTCGGCCGTGAGTGTGGACCCACGATGGATAGTAATCTAGCCTCATCGATTTCAAGCTCTACGAGAGTTTATACCAGAAGACGGGCCCACCAGGGCGTATGCCCGCCGGAACCCCCGACAAATGGCTGTTCGACGATTGGCAACTCATCGCTCGCGCACTCACCGCCACAATGCACGAGGACTGCCGGTGCTACGAGTGTGATACCATCGACGCCCTGCTCGGTGACATCGCTCAGTACTGGGACCTCAACGAGAACGAACTGGCTGAAATTTGATTAGTGAGTTGGGTATAGTACTCGGGTTTTCAAACCACGTCGTCAAGAGCACAAGGGTTTATTACCCCTAAATATAACCTAGTGATGTGGTGCTAACTGATGAACAGCTCGAGCAGTACCAGCAAGAGGGATATGTTATTGCGAAGAATATCCTCTCGGCCGACGAAGTAACAGGTCTGAAGACGCGCCTTCGCGAGTACGTTCGTGGCGACCGCAAAGAGAGCAAGTTCGATCGGATGCTCGAGCCCTCCGTTGATCCCGGGGAGTTCAATAGCGAAGGGGAGCCGGTCCGCAAGTTCGAGGGCGTAGGGATGGCCCGCGAGGACGATGTCTTTCGTGATCTCGCGTTTCACGACGATATCGTCAAGATGGTTTCCCAGATTCAGGGTCCGAATCTGAAGTTGTTGCGCTGTGCGGGGATGCTCAAACCGCCGGGTGTCGGTAGCGCGAAGAAGTTCCATCAGGACGCAGCTTACTACCCCATCCACCCCATGGACCACGTGACGGTGTGGGTGGCACTCGACGAGTCCACAACTGAGAACGGCTGCATGCAGGTTGTACCCGGGGCCCACACGGATGGCTTACTCAGACACGAAGAGATGAAATACGACACTGACATCACGCTCGCCGAGCGTGACTACAGCGAAAGTGACACTATCGCGCTGCCGATGAAGCCAGGCGACGCGCTATTCCAGCATTGCCTGCTGCCCCACTATACTGCATCCAACGAGAGCGGGCGGTGGCGCCGGGCGATGATCGTCGCCTACATGCGATCCCGATCGCGGTTCACCACTACCGATCGGCCAGAGTGGGTCGACAGTATGCACGTTAGTGGCGAGGAGTTCCCGGGGTGCGTATAGGTGGCGGTCGCCGACAGTATCCGCAGCTACGCCGGGAAGATGGGGCCATCGTGGGTCGCGGGCGCCATCGCAGCCGGCCCGGCGACCATGGCGACCCTGATCACCGCTGGGGCGGGTTACGGCTATAGCCTACTCTGGGTCGTAGTCCTCTCAACAGTTGCCGGGGCACTCGCACAGTACCTCGCGATGCGCCTTGGTCTGCTTACCGAACAGGGAATTGTAGGGGTAGTCGAGGATTATCTCGGTGAGTGGTGGGCGTGGCTCCTCGTCGTCGACGTTGTCCTTGCCTCTGGCGTCGCACAACTCGTGATTATGAATACGCTCGCGAGCGTGTCCGCGACCATTACCGGCATGGACGCCTGGGTCTGGGGTGTTGCCTGGGCAGCGGTGCTTGCACTCGGACTTGCTGGGCGGGGCTACAACCTCCTTGAGACCGCAACCAAGGTCCTCGTCGCCGCCGTTGTCCTCGCGTTCATCGCATCGCTGTTTGTGGTGCCGATCGATCTCGGCGCGGCCGCCGGTGGGCTCGTTCCGGCACTCCCCGGCGGTAGCGCGCTTGTCGCTGCAGGCATTCTCGGCGGCGCGGTTCACATCACCCTCATAACGATGCACTCCTACACGATGCGTGTCAAGGGGTGGACCGAAAGCGAGTACAAACTCGCAACGTTCGATATCGGTGCATCGATGCTCGTCGCCTTCGGTATCTACAGCGTTGCTATCTTCCTCGTCGCGGCAAGCGTCCTCACCCAACCCAGCCTCAGTACCGTCGAGGCTGCACAGGCACTCGGCCCGCTCGTCGGAGAGAACGCCAGATGGCTGTTTCTGCTCGGGCTCGGTGGAGCAGCAGTTTCGACACTCGGCGGAAACACCATCGTCCCGCCGTTCGTCATCGCAGACAAGCTTGGCTGGGGGACGACAGTCGACGATTCGCGTTATCGCGCCCTGCTCGCAGCGGTCGCGCTTTTGTCAGCGCTCGGCGCCGTCATCGGTGGGCAGGTGCTCGGCCAGCTCGTGCTCGTGCTCGCACTGGGCACGGTCGGGACTCCCTTCGCCATTGCCCTTGTTGTGTATCTCCTGAACTCACCCGCGGTGTCGCGGCCGACCGGTACTCTCACGAACGTCGGTGGCGTCGCTCTACTACTGGTCTCGGGCGCGCTCGCGGCGAACTTCGTCCGGGAGCAGATCGCAGGTGGCGTCAACCCGCTCTCGGGGAGCGTACTGGCGTTCGCCGTCCTCCTCGGGCTCGCCATGGTTGGATTACTCGTAAAGTACGCCCGCGAGCGGTTCGGCAGGGGCAGCACGGCCGTTGAATCGGCGAGCTGAGATGGCACATCTTCCGTTCCCGCTGTCCGGGGCTACGCTCGTGACTGGGCCGTCGAACGCCGGAAAGACGCGCCTAACCGCCCGCGCGCTCGACGCTTGGGTGGCCGAGCACGGAACTGACGGGATCGTCGTGCTGGATTTCGCCCCTGAAGTGGACCAAGATGGCACACTGCTGGGGGGCCGGCTCACCCGGTTCACCGACATTTCAGACGAGGTCTGGTACGGCGTCCTAGAAGCGTATGCGCCCAGAACTGCCGGCGAAACGGAAGAGGAAGTACTGACATTCGCATCGGCAAATGCGCGACACTCGCGGCACCTCGTCGAATCGATGCCGAAGAATCCGCGTGTCGTTTTTGCCAATGATGTCACTATCCCGTTCCAAGCCGGTGAGGTCGACGGGTTCTGCGTCTCGACGCTGGTTGATTACTGCGACGATGTTGATGTAGTTGTCTGCAATGCCCTCGAGAGTGACGAACTCGGCGTCAACGATCTCATCTCTCGAAATGAGCGGGCCACGCTCGATGTGTTGCGGACGTGGACTGACAGAGTCATAGAATTGTGAATTCCTTTTTTAATATTCTCAATTTCACTGATAGTCCACTCTCTTAGTTTATCGCCGATGAATATGGCCTATCTCAGATGTCTCGGATAGCGACCTCTCGTGTTGAAGACACGCCTTCTATTCGGCACTGCCGTAGAAACCGTGTCTACCAGACGACTGAGTCGAGTCTCGCAATAAATCACGTTCCGGCACTCAATAGTCGAAGACCGCCAGTGCTACGACTGTGATACGATTGACGCTTTACTCGGTGACATCGTTCACTACTGGGACCTCAACGAGAACGAACTGGTCCAGCTACTGCACTGACGACGAACCACCGGAAAGCTGTCTCTCCAATCAGATCCACTACCCCAACGATAGACTGGTACTCAACATCGTACCACCCCATAGTAGTGGAAGACATCCCCCAGCCAGCACCAGAGCCCTACTCACCAAGCGATGAGGTCCAAATTTACCTCGATCCAGCTGACTTAGATGCCCACACTCATGGTACGGTCTGCGGGAAGATAGGGCAACGTCTCGACGGCCTCGGGATCGGCCGGCTCGTAGCGATCGTCCGCGAAGCGGAATCGCCCGTCGTCGGCCTCGAGGCGGTGGAGTTCGAAGAAACCGATCGAGGCGAAGAAAGGGTCCCCGAGGTCACCGTCCCCGAGACAGTCAGCGAACCGCTCGCTCACCTCGCAGGCACGGTCGATCTCGTGGACCGACGGCGGGACGTCCGGCGAGAGGTGCCGTTCGGAGTGGAGTTTGTCGAAGCCGAGCCGGTCGGGGTGCTCGGTGACGTGCTGGAGTCCGAACAGATGGGTTTCGTAACCGGCCACCGAAAGATACTCCGGTAGGAGAGATTCGTCGTCGTTCAGCGTCGGTTCGTCGTGGGCCAGTCCAACCAATCCATTCTCGTGGGGATGTCTGCCGGTCTGGAGGCTTGCACGACTCGGCGAGCACTGGGGTGCGGTGGCGAAGGCATTTTCGAGAACCGCGCCGTTCGACGCCAACGAGTCGATTCGCGGCGTATCGACGTCGAAGTCGTAGCAGACGAGATAACGCCCGAGGTCGTGGCAGTGAACCAGACAGATATTCGGGTGATCGGACACACCGATCGTAATCGTTTCGCCTCTGAAAACGCCCTTGATATGGCCTGAGAATTTGGAATCCGGGACATAAGGGAGATAGAATCTGTGGGGAGCATTGTACTATAGATAAAAACGTCATCGGCAACAATTCTCATCGGTTTAATTCACTCCGTCATTGCCAAAACACGATGTCAGCTACTGACCTCACTTCGAATCAGAAAAGCATTCTCACAGCACATTGAGACACGGAAACCGCAGTAAAAGGGGGAACGATCGTCGAAGAAATCGATCAAAACCCAGAGACGATTCGCAATCAGATGCAGAGTCTCAAAGCCCTACAGTTGGTCGAGGGTGTCCCTGGTCCAAAAGGTGGGTACATCAAACGGTTACCGTCTTTGAGGACTGGACATCGATTAACTGGATGAACCGGCGGCAGTTCCGCTCACATACTGACGAAACGGTTGCCGACGCGAATATTCAAAAGAGTCCACCTTGTGCAACACCCCGCCTCCAAGGACGCTTTGTTGCACAAGGGTAGCCCAGTCAAGAAATGGGAGTCCGTGCTCACAGTCGCAGATATTACAATCAGTACTCTGTAGAAATTCTCAGAATGTGATAAGAACGAGGAGCTGCATACAGAGGTTCAAACGAACCGTGTTTGGCGTCCCCGCGTGACACGTACCGATATGTGACAGTCCGCAGCTCCTGGTCCGGCGGTCGATCCAGAGTTCTACCCCGTATTTAAGTCGCGAGGCGACCATTTTCTGTGCAATCGATCAGCTATGCCCATACCACCGTACGATCAGGAACGGATTAGCAAGCTTACCGATCCGAGCGCCTTCCGCTATTGCTCCGGCGAAGAGCTTCGGAGATTCCTCGCTCCCGGGCCCGATTCGCGAGTTGCCGATTTTGGCAGCGGCGCCGGCCTCTTCACGACCGAGCTGGCCCCGGTCGCCGATACCGTCTTCGCTGTCGACGTTCGACGAGATCTCCACACAGTCTATCGCGAACACGGGATTCCAGCGAACGTCACGCCTGTCACCGCTGACTTTGCGAATCTCCCCTTTCCCGATAATCACCTTGACGGCGGCGTGTCGATTCGCACATATCATCACGGATTCGAGTCAGCCCTCGACGAGATTGCGCGCGTCGTTCGGCCAGGTGGTCGCCTCGTGATCGTCGACTGGTCGGCTACCGGGGCCGGCGAACGCGACGGTCGTGACGAAGAGGAGTACTTGAACCTCGCGACCGTCCAATTGCACCTCTTGGAGGCCGGCTTTCACATCGTTGAGGCCCAGGAACGCCGAGAGACGTTCGTGGTGATCGGGGCGCTACGGTAGATTTCTGGCACAACTGATCCGATGCCTCCATTCCACGCCGTGTTCGATAGTTCACCGCCGATAGTGGAAGACACCCGGCGCACGACGAATTTGCTGCTGGATACGCGCTCTGTATTCAGTACAACTCCTGAAACCTATCTCCGTTTGAGAGATTCCAACACGGCCAAACCACTTACGACCCTAACCTAACCAACTCACTCAACGAAAGAACGGCCCGCTCACAGAATAAGGTAAGGAAACGATTGGTAACTACACGCTCAGCCTCACCGACGAGCTCGACTGTTCCCCTATGCGTTCTCAGTAGTCTTTGATATCGAGATCACCGACCCGCGCGAACTCGCCACGAGTAAGATCAGGTCGAACCACCCGTTCAAGTGAGTAGATTCATTTATAAAGACCCCCACCCCTCCGTTCGAGTGAACTCATGCATATGAGGAGGGGGTCGCCCGCGACCCCCTGTTCGCACCGCCTCCGCTCCTCTCTTTCTTGCTATCATCATGATAGCGTTAGTGTTAGTGGGAGATCACTCTGCTATCACGCTGATAGCGCACTACTTTCGGAGGTGTGCGTGTAATGACGTCCGAGGAGTGTATCGGTTGGCGGGTTCCCGCCGAGGAATACAAGAAGTTCCTTCGTTTCGTCGAATCGGAACGGGGCGATAGAGACCGCTATGCGTGGGTATTCATCGAGAACGCGATTCGAGAGTATATCGACACTGACGACCTTCGTGAGCTGGAACAGTTGGTCGATTCGGTCCTTCGAGCAGGAGGATACACACCTTCGGAGCATCCCTCGAAAAAAGAAACATCGAGCACGAGCGAGACGCTTCGTGGCGAAGATACCACGCTGGTGAACCGTCGGATCGACGCCGACCTCCGGGAGCGCTTCATGTCGTTCGTCAAAGAGCATACCGAGTTCGGAACGCGCTACGATCTCGCACTCGGCTACGCCCTCCGAGAGTATCGACAAAGCAACCGAGCGGACCGAACAACCGAGAAGTTCGCCCGCGTATCGGATGACATTTCGCAGATCGTTGCCGACCTCGACGAATCGCAGACCACCGACGGCCTCTCGACGAAAGAGAAGCGGACAGTCGCGATGTGCCGAGAGATCGGCTGCACACCGATAGAGAAGGAAAGATCATGGATCTCTCGGCATGACATCCACGTCGCGATCGAGAGCGCCATGGGAAGGCCTCTCAGACTACCTCAAAGAGACGTACACACCGCTGATCCTCGATCGACTCGGGTATGAACCATCACCGAGTAACGCGGACCTCTTTCTCCCGACGGCGACGCTGAGCAGCAACGTCGTAAGAAGGCTGAGACAGAAGCGACGCACCAGATGGACGTCCTCATACAGGCGATTCCGGCAACGGATGGTGGAACGTCTGAGAGACGTCTCCGCCGGCTAATTGTCGAGTTTGATATTTTCCTCACCTTGTGCAACAGTGGCTGTTACGAGAAGACGATTGTTGCACAAGGCAGTAGTTAGTGACCCTCAACAAACGGAGCGCGACTACTATAGCGAGAGACTTTCGATAGACGGGAGTAGCTCGTAACATACAGTCCCGGTTCTCAGTTCTTGTTTTCTGTTCGTTTCTCGTGACTGGGGGACTGGACAACGCTAACATACTTCACTGGTGCCGTGCAGTCGACCGTATGGTCAAAGAACAGGATGGCAATGTCGTTTTAGACGACCTTGATCGAGAGATCCTCTATGAATTACAGCAAGATGCACGGAAGACGACCCACGAGGAGATCAGCACCACAGTCGGGGTCTCACAGAGTACGGTCCGCAATCGAATTACCGCACTCGAAGAGGCGGGCGTTATCAAAACGTACGCCCCAGAACTCGACTACGAACGAGCAGGGTTCTCGCTTCGCGTCTAATTCATCTGTACAGCCTCAATGAACCAACGCCACCAGGCGGCACGCGATGCCTTAGACATCGGTGGTGTCATCACCGTTCAAGAGATGGTGACGAGTGAGCACAATCTCCTTATTGAAGTGATCGCGACGAGTTCGCAGGATTTGACCGAGATCACGCGTGAGCTCGAGAATCTCAACCTCGATATTCACTCCTCCCAGATCGTCACGAGTACGTTCAGTCAGCCGTTCAATTATTTCGAGTACAGCCGGTCTCGAGCTGCCGTCTCCGACGTCCCTGAAGACACCACGATCGAGCACGCTCCACCTGCTGATCAAGAGTGAATTGAGCCACAATTGCTGTGAATTTCGCACTGAACGTGATAACGAGCAGAACATTAATGAGAATACAATGCGAGACTCTCACGTGAGAGGGGGACGAAGCAACAGCTACTACGGGAGAGTATTACTTAAATGTCACTGAAATGGCTTCAAATTGCGATTTTCGCAGAAGAGACGTGGAAGTGTCAGTAGCGGGATCGACACGAATGTTCGACCCGGAGGTACTGCTGACTCTGAAGGCGTTGATAGCGACTGAATGGTAGACAACCTTGTGCAACTCTGGCCGTGTCAAGAGGATTCGTTGCACAAGGCTGTATCTGATCACACCGTGGTGTGATATGCTCGCGAAGCCAGAATCAGAGAACCCGTTTCTACTCCCTCTACTACTACTTATTCAGGAGGAGGCTGCTCGGAGTTGTAACTAGGAACGGAGGGCGTACCCGGGATGGTTGTCGAAAGCTATGCGTCGTCTTCTTGGCTCGTTGTTCCAACGCAGACGGCGAGATCGATACATCGAGTGGATGTCCGAGGTTCCTGCAGCGTTCGTCCAGCGAATCAGTGAAGCAGCCTTCCTCGTCGACGATCCGAAGTTCCAGCTGAAAACCCTCACGTCAATCCCTGGAATCGGACCTGCGACCGCAACAGTCGTTCTCACCTTCCATGATCCGATGAACTACGCAGTCGGTGATCGATATATGATTGCAGTTCTCTTTGGTGAGGACCGAACACTGCGACTTTCTGACTACTCGCGAATCTTTACTGCACTCTGTGAACGGAATCCAGGCGGGTTCGATCTCCGGACTGTCGAGAAAGCCTACTATCAGCAGTATCGAGTGACACACGATATCGGTCGTTGGTAGCGAAAGGAGTCTCCGTCCAGACAAACGCCGATTGTTCTCGTGAAACGTCTGCCTTGTGCAACACTCCGTATCTAAGAACCGATTCGTTGCACAAGGCATGCTAGTTAGGAGATGATACTCCTTACGTATAGCCGCAGACGTTGATATCACTCGTCAACCCTGATCAAGCCAACTCGCTCAACGAAAGAACGCCCAGCTCACAGAATATCAGCCGTCGTCTCCGCTGTCCGGAACGACTCGAGGTCGGTATACCGTAGCCCGTACGGAACACGCTTGCTAGCGAAATTGGATCGGACAGCTCATACAACGATTCTGGCTCAAAGACAACGACGCGCTTGTTCTGATCAAACGTGGCCTGATCACCGGGATATGACTCAAGCGGGCGTGACAACGCCGCGTCGCTCGCCGGCACGATCTCTGTGACACGTGCCACATACATGACGGCTCCCACAGCACCGATGATGGACACTCCAGCAGACTCCGGATACGAACCATGTCTTCTTCCGCTCATAGAACGGGGAGCACCTGCTGCTGCTGTATCCAGACTTTGAATGGCCCTATTAACACCGATCGTGGGAGCGTACCTCTGGTCTGGCTGGACAAACATATTTACCATCGTTTGTAAGAACACAGACCATGCCGTGGATGGATCACCGCCGACGCGATAGACCTGATCCTGATACTGTCTTTCAGGCACTCGAGGTCGGGATCAAGCCGGGCGTCAGTATCCAGCACGCAGCGACACGTGTTCTCGATGGGTTCGTTGCCGGAGTGGATACGTCGGAAGTGATGCTCGCACAGGCACGCGACCGGAATCGACAAGCGATCGAAGCCGGGCGGGTTGCTCTCGCTCATGAATCAGCCACCTCGCTCCCGCATGAAGATCGAACAGGTCCTCTCCTTCCGATTCCCACATCGCACCGTGATTTGAGATCGACCTGTTCGTCCTACGTGTCGCTGCCAAGGAGATATTTCAGGAAACGCATCACACATTGAGGGTTGCGTGACGACCTTTGGTATTCGGGTGATGAAACATATGTAGTGGTACGGTCAAGGCTGCCAGTATGCGTGATGCTCTCTACAGGGAGTACTTGTCGCTCTCTTCTCACTGTGCTGTGACAGAAGTAGCACCCACGCTGTCAGTGCAGTTCGTGGGTCTCAAACCTTTGTATCGCCCCAAGATAGGCGCTCCAGGCGACCAGTAGTCCACCGAAAACGAGCAGCATACCGAATCCACTCCGGAAAGCAGTGAGCGGGAGCTCCTGAATCATCGCACCAACGTCGTTCAACGACGACGCGAGGAATGTGAGTAGTCCGCCGTTGGCGACCAACCCGAGAATGAGTCCCGGAACGTAACCGATTCCAGAGAGTGCTAGCCTTACCAGTTTCGGTGCTGCCACGAGTCCAACCAGCACCGCGCCGGGAATCCATATCAATACGACGTGAAGCACACCCGCGAGCAACCGGGGTGGTAGTACTCCGTCGCTGTTGCCGATGCGGATAGCGCTATAGCGCGGAAACCACATCCCGACGATCGGTGCGAGTGCCGCCCCGACGATAGTAAGTAAGCATCCGATCAATGTCAGCGCGATCGCTGTCAGTAGTCCGTATCCTCCTACGAGTGACGTCGCGAGCGTGACGACGGTGACGGCGGGCACAAACAGAAGACTCGAGGTGATGAGACCACGGACGAACGCCCGACCCGAAACAGCGGTCAGAGTTGCTGGCAAGACGGCTCCTTCGTTGCCAAACGGGTTAAGACCGAACGCCGCGCCGGCGGTCCATCCTAGTAACACAGCGATGATAGGTCCCAGTATCGCAAGCGAGACGGACCCCTGTAGTAGCATGTTCATTACTGCTGAGCCGCCACCGAACACCGGAATCAGCAGGAAGTTTAACCGCTGAGGTTCGCGACGAGCTCGCAAGAGAGACCATTCAGCAATGTGACGAGTCGGGCCGGTGATAAACGGGGCGCCTAGGGGGCTGATGGCCTGTTTAAGGGCTCGCTGATTGCCCTCCGTGCGGATGGAGACCGCGGTCTTGCCACTAGCAGAAACGTCGATTGACTCGTCGAACCAGAACGAGACTGCGATACGCTCGGCCAGCCAGCCTCCACCGACGAGCACCATACCAACCGTGGCCATTCCCCCGAGAGCGTGTGTCAACGACCAGCCAATAGGCGTGCCAATTGCCAACAGGTCTGCGAGCCACCCAGTCGGGATCACTCCGAGCATGGCCGGACTGACCGAGAATGGCAACTGCGGTATCTGGAACAGGAAATAGAGGCTAAAAAATAGCATTACAACCGTCCCGCCTAACACGCCCTTGTGACGAGCGATGAACGGCACGGTGGCTACGAGCCATGCGGCACTATATCCCAGCACACGACCGGCCGTGACCGCGCTAACAACGTACAGACTGCCGACTAATGGAACTGTCAGTAGGGTCAGTGGTGAACTAAACGCATACGCTCCGGCAATAGTGAGGAGTAAGCCGAGCGGAAGTACATACGTTAGCACTCGCAAGCTCTCGGCAATAATGCCCCCGATAACAGCGGTTCTCGGTGAAACTGTCGTCAGCACGAACGCATCGGCGACCGGTTTACTGTGGGCCGTCGTCGTTCGCTGTGCGAGCATGAACGTTCCGAACACCCAGAGCATAGCAAGCGTTCCTCTGACGATCCGATTTATCGAGAACTCTGGATTCGTTCCCCGGAGTTCCGGAACGAACAGGACCGCGAGTCCCGTTAGCAGAAGCGTTGGGAGTGTCACACCACCAGCCATCAAGATCAGCCGACCAGTGTCACCCCGAATCACCCGGACAGAACGATGATAGTCGAACTTGCCCATCCGAAGGGCATGCCCGAACCAGCCCGATTCAACCATCGGTGTCCTCCTCAACGACCCTCTGGTTAGCGGTACTGGCGACACTGATCTCACCATCCGTCTTTCCTGCGGTACCGCGCTCGTCAGTCGTGAGTTCAAGGAAAGCATCCTCCAGCGAGCGCGTCTCACCGGTCTCTACGCGGCGTTCGAGATCAGTAGGCGAACCTTCAGCGACCAACTCTCCGTCGTAGAGTATTCCAACTGTGTCCGCGACCTCTTCAACAACAGGGAGGATATGCGTCGAGAGGAAGACGGTCGTTCCCCTATCGGCGAGTTCTGTGATCATTTCTCGGAGAGTCCGTGCAGCGCGTGGATCCAGCCCAGACGTGGGTTCATCTAAGAAGACTACAGTGGGTTCGTGGAGGACGGCCTGTATGTAAGCGGTTTTCTGTCGCATTCCCTTTGAATAGTCCGCGATCCGCGTGTCAGCATCTGACGTGAGATCCAGTTTGTCGAGGAGTCCATCGATTCGGTCACGTGTCACTTCTGCGGGGAGATCGCGAAGGCCGGCGGCGTATTCGAGCTGTTCGTAGGCCGTTGCCTGATCGTATAGCGGTGGTTCCTCGGGTAAGTATCCGATGTGCGTGCGCAGGCCGTCTCGATCCCGAATCGAGACATCAGCGACGGAACCGGTCCCCTTGGTTGGCCGTGTAAGTCCAGTCAACATTCGCATTGTCGTGGTTTTCCCTGCACCGTTTGGACCGAGGAATCCATAGACTGATCCACGTGGAATAGAAAGATCGAGACCACTGATAGCGGTAGTATCGCCATATCGTTTTGTTAATTCTCTAGTGAAAACAGCAGGCTGATGGTTCATAAGATTGCTTTTTACACATGCATTATATAGGTTTTAGGGTGCTATCTATTATTGATAGCAATATCGGATTAATAAAATTTTATGCTGAATATAGTCTCTATTTAACAGGTAATCTCTAATTGTTGGTTAGTTATTGATAATTTTACACTTTCCATGGCCGGTTCTATAGACACCTACCGGGATGAGTACCAATTCGAAACACGTAGTCTATTGCGAGTGAGAGAGACTCTCCTCGGAGCTCTGATCCCGAATTCACTCAATTTCTTCCTTGGCTTGTTTTAGTCATTCAACCTGTTCTGAGGTATGTATAGGGTCAGACCAGGTTTTCATCATTTCCTCAATGATAAGACTGGACAGATAGGAATTTGCAACGAGAATAATAATGACAAGAATCCAATTCATCAGTGTTCTCGCTCCATGTACTAACCAGAACAAGAGCGGTTATTATTAATAGGTCCATAATACTTTACTAACGGTATTAATAGGTCTTTTAAATCTCATTCTTCCATTCAAGAGAGAAGGCCTCTTGTTAGCTCTAAGTAATGTGGGTTTGGTTATGACATCGCCATCAGTCACGTCCATTGTATCGTCAGCTAGCCGGTGCTCAACTGTTCAATCACTTAGCCCGTGATACTGTTTACGAGCGGCGATCACTATCTTGACGTTTCTGTCGCTCGCTTTCAATTGGTGACCTCATTCTGTGCGATAAGCAGGGACAGTACGCCAAAGCAACGAATCGCTCGAACGATTCCCTCGTTCCATTTGATAGTCTCCGGTCGTTCGTCTACAGACCAATCGCACAAATTTCAGGCCCCTCTGAGCACTCCCAGCGGCCGTCAGTTTCATTCTTCGTGTTGGCGTACAGGTTCGTATGAACACTCACCAGCGGTTTGGTCTGGCGGCCGTGTTTGTTGTATTCTCTGGGATCGTGAGCCTCCTCACCGCGCCTGAGCTCCCTGCGGAGATCGTCTCAAATTGGAACGCGGCGGGCGAACCGAGCGGGACGATGCCCAAGACGCTCGCGCTCTGGCTGTTCCCGGGATTGACAGCGGTGCTGCTAGTTGTGTTTGCACTTATTCCCCAAATCGATCCACTTCAAGAGAATATCAACGCCTTCCGTCCCTACTACGACTGGTTCGTCGTGATCTTCACCGGCTATATGCTTCTGCTTCATGCCGGAATCGTCGCGTTCAATCTCGGCTACGAGTTTGACTTCACGTATCTGGTGCTCATCGCGGCTGCAGGGCTACTCTACTACAGCGGTATCTTGCTTACACACGCCGAACGTAACTGGTTCGTGGGGATCCGGACACCGTGGACGCTCAGCAGCGAGGAAGTCTGGAACCGGACGCACGCGCTCGGTGGACGGCTTTTTAAACTAACCACGATACTGACCTTGGTCGGACTTCTGTTTGGCGAATACGCGCTCTACTTCCTCATCGTACCCACTCTTCTGACCACTGGGATCACTGTGGCATACTCATATTATCTTTACGAGCGAATCGAACGACGTGGAAGCTCATCCCCTGACACTGGAGTAAGACACTACTGAGAAAGTACAAGTCATCGAGCGTGCCATTTGCACTGTCTATTCAGCATACTGTTCTTAGTGGCTATCTTTTAGTTCGTAGATCTGTACGTTGTTTTGTTTCCTATCGTCCTCCTCAGGTCGATTCGTCGTTCCAAAAAGCGCACACGTGAGGTTCCATCAGCGGCGCCTGCAACCCACCGACCGGACAGACACGACGATCCTTTAGCTCGGCCAAGAGTTTATCCCAGAAGACGGGCCCACAGAGCGTGATGAGCCTGAAAATCGGTCATCGCGTCCGTATTGACATCCCTGATGAGCTTGACCTTGATTTCGAACTCTATGGCGAATACGCCATCGTCCTCGACAATGACTCCGGCTGGTGTACATTCAGAAGAATAGTGCTGGAACCGTGTTCCGAAAGATATTGAGCGAGATAACAAACAGAAGCGCGATGACGAACCAGGTGAATTTCTGCTCATCGATCTCAAGACGGCGTAAGTAGGTGCCGAGCAACAAGCCAACGATCGTGATGACGGCGATAGTCGACCCAAGCCAAAGCCGATACGGCGTCATCAGGTCGGTGAAGAACGCCATTACCACGAGACGAGTGGCGAAAATCGTCCCGAGCGTCATCGATAGTCCGCCAATGTATCGCTCCGCGTCGCGTTCGAACGTATGGAAATAGGCCGGGAGAACCGGACCGAGGTTTGCGGCGGCGAGGAGGAAGCCCTCAATAAGTCCGATACCACCGAGCGCAACAGGATGGTGGGCTTCTTCGATGACGACGAAGTTCTGAATTACCTGAAATAGCACATAGCCCAAGACAATGAGCCCAATGAGAAACGGGACAATCGGGCCGGTGCTAAACCACGAGAGAAAGGCCACACCAATGATTGTGCCGACAATAGCAAGCCCCAGCAATGGCCACTCCTCGCGAACGAACTCAAGCCCGGTCCCCGTTTCACCCATCTGAAACATGTTTACCATCAGTGGCGGGACTGCGAGGACGACAACTGTGAGCGTTGGGTCAATAACACTCGCAAAGACGGGTGTCACGATTAGCGAGAACCCAAACCCGAGCATTCCCATGACCGTCCCGGCGAGGATCGCGACGCCGACAAAGAGTACGAGAAGTCCTACCGAGACGTCCGACTGAATCCCTTGCGTGATGTTTTCTGTACCCGGAAAGAGCATGATTGACGCTGTGATGACAGCGAGCGTTGCACTCGTCATCATTACCTCCCGGTAATGGAAATTCAGCAGGTTTGCAACGAACTGGTCGATATCTATGTGAGATTTACTCGTTCCCATTGTTTCTGAATCGAAGAGCAGATCAGTAACCACGACCGACTGCTGCCTCAGTAGACGTCACAACGAGCGTTGCACATATGCCTCCCCGGTAGCCGGTGAGAACTGTGTATAGATGGGCCGGTCTCGAACCCGGTAAAAGCCAGTAGAAGCCTGTTATAGAGCGATTGGCTCCAGAACAACCGGCTCGTTTCCGTCCTAGAAATCGGTTAATAGCACCGCTATTGGCCGAGTCTATTTTACGGTATTTCGAGAACTTGAGGGACTTTACGGCGCGGTCGTCCAGCGTGGGCAAGAACATGAGCTTCCCGTTCGTATAAACGAAGCAGTCTACGCGATCCTCCGGCCGTGGGCCCAGAGAAAGCAGCGAATCTAGAAGCGAACGTTCTCTACTTTACGTGTCCGCTGAGCTTCTGGTGGGACGTCCGTGCCGTGTTTCATCCGGAGTGGGTTCTCGTGGCTCATGGGGGCATCCTGCTATGTTCGTTGTCGCCCTATCCCCGCTGTTACTCGGCTCTTCATTACCTGACAGGCGATCGCCTTGTGTTTTGTAGTGTAACTCTCGTTCCACGTGAGGGTGGAACACTCGTCTCAGAACGGAGCGAAATAGAGTGAGGATACGGCGTTTCTTGCTCCCGGTTGAGAGTTCCGATACTGCTCACGAACACCGGAGTAATCGGACGCCCAGCGGGTACGAGGAGAACGAGGAATATCAGTACGCGAAAGGCGATGCCAGAGCGTTGACTCCGGTGAAACCGTGATCTGCTGTCAGAAGAAGGGAAGGATCTACGGCTGGCCCCAACTGCTTGCCGGATGGGATGATCAGTATCCATATTGCAGCCCTAGGTGTAACCAGAGTATGGCACGGAAGCCCCGTTTTGAACTCTACACCGACAACGCCGGCGAGTGGCGATGGCGACTCGTAGCAACGAATGAAGAGATAATCGCAACCAGCGGCGAAGGGTACGTGTCAAAACAAGGTGCTGAGCGCGGCATCAAGAGCGTCAAGCGGGCGGTTCCGAAAGCCGACGTTCGAAGTGACTCCTAATCATCGTCGGGCTCGCTAACCCCTCAGATTACAAAAAACAAGCAGTATTGACCTGATAGCGCCAGAATCGTCTGTTCGGCTCGATTTGGAATAGATTGTCGGGAGAGCAGTACTGGAGGCTGCACACGCCGATCTCACAGATATTGAGCAGTTTTTACACTATCCCTCGAAAGTGAGGGTAGAACATGATTGGACAACCGGTATTCGGACACTCGAAACAGACGCCCTCCAGAACACTGGCGTGAATCCGCTCTTTGTCGCGACTGCGTTGGTTATTGTCTCAACAGGCGTGATTTGGAAGGGAAGCGAGGTTCTTGAAGCGTCCGCTGAACGGCTCAGCAAGCACTACGGCCTTCCGGTCGCCGTTCATGGGGCGGTAGTTGTCGCCGTTGGGTCAAGCTTTCCAGAGCTCAGTACAGTCGTGATTAGCACACTTCTCCACGGGGAATTCTCTCTCGGCGTCGGCGCAATCGTCGGGAGCGCCGTCTTCAACCTCCTGGTCATTCCAGCGTTCTCGGCACTCTCTAGCGAGCGTCTTGAATCGACACGTGATCTCGTCCACAAGGATGCACAGTTCTATATTATCAGCGTGCTCGTTCTGTTTGCCACGTTTGCCCTTGGCGCGACCTACGTCCCGGGTGGAACGAACCAGGCGGCGGTTCTAACACCGGCACTCGTCGTCTTTCCCCTGCTCACGTACGGTATCTACGTCTTCTTGCATTACCAAGATGTCCGTGAGCATACACAGAGCGAAGACATCGCCATCAAGTCCGCACATGAATGGGGCCGGCTTGTCGTTTCACTTGCCCTCATTGCTATCGGTGTTGAGGGAATTGTGCGCGGAGCGCTAGAGTTCGGTGCCGTCTTCGACACACCACCGGCTTTCTGGGGAATCACGGTCATCGCTATTGCGACGAGCCTCCCAGATACATTCGTCAGTGTCCGGGCGGCCAGACAAGGGTCAAGCGTCACCAGTCTCACGAACGTTCTCGGGAGTAACACGTTCAACCTCCTCGTTGCAATCCCCGTTGGCGTGTTAATCGCGGGCGCGACGACCGTCAACTTTCTCGTTGCTGTCCCCTTACTGGGGTTTCTCGGAATCGCAACGCTCGTATTCATCGTCTCTGCCAGAACAGACCTCAAGATCTCGAATTCAGAGGCATACGTCTTCCTCGCGCTGTACGCGGTGTTTTTGATATGGATGGGATTGGAAACTGCTGGTATCTCACAGACTGTTCGCGGATTGTAGCGAGATAGAGTACGGTCTTCTCGCCTATAGCAAAGGCGTGCTTCCTCAGTTTTCTCAGAATTGGGATATTTTCGCTTGCTGAATTCGAAATCGATTGTGAGTATCTTCCCTCCGATTGATGTAGCGACAGACGTTCTCGGTAACTGTCCGATTGTTGTGAGAAGTAATCAAGCTGCTATAGGTACTTACTATCATGATACCGCCCGAAGACATCCTTCATTGTAGGCAAGCCGAGACGCCAGTCCACAACGGGCGCTTCTCACAGGGTCGAGTGAACTTTAATGTCTCAAGGAGCTTCGCTGCTATCGGCAGGGAGCTACCGAGTTGTAATCTTGGTTAGTTAGATTGGCCTCTCGGGCGCCAGCCACGTAGATAGGCAACGCAGATTCCTCCAGCGACCCCACTAAATGGAAGAGAGAGCGTTCGAACAACAAGGACTGCCGCTGTGGCGACAGTGGTAGGGACGCCAGTAACGACGACTAACGCTCCACCGAGCAACAGATCATACGCTCCGAGACTCCCCGGAATCGGAACGACGCTTGCGATCTGTGGCAGTGGAATGATGATAAGGATTGGAAGAAACGCAGTGTTGGTTCCGAGCCCAGCGAGTGCGACCCAGAGAGCAGCCGTAGTCAATACTTGTTCAATAAGACCTCCAACCGCGATAAGAGCGAGCAAACCCGGTGTCTCTTGAAAGCCGACGATTCGCTGCCAGTATCGGTCGACACCATTCGAGACGAATGCCTGGTCATGTGGTGAGTCTCGGTAGAGTCTCGAGATCCATGTCACAAGTGGTGTGAGAACTACAACGAGGCCGCTCGATAGATACTCACGTGTGTAGAGAATTACGCCACCGAACAGTGCAAGACCCGCAATTGAGAGGCCGAATGTGAAGAGGATAGGAGCGGCATCAGGTGACCCCACGAGCATGAACAGCCCCAGCATCGCCGAGAAAGTAATCTGTACGCTTGCCTTCACGTATTTTGCGGTTGAGCGGACGCCGAGCGCCTCCGAATACCCCGTATCCGTAGCAACGCTATAGAATCGAGCCATAATCGGCTCGGAACTGACTGGTCCTGCCGGACTGAGAGTATCGAAAAAGTCACCAGCGAGTGCGAATTGGACACTTTCACCCCCAGAAATGCCATCGCCTAGCGGCGCAATCGATGCCCAGACACCGATCGCGTCCGCCAGTCCCTCTAGAATAACGAGCAGGGCGACGATCCCAAGCGCCCACGGTGCGATAGCGACCAGCCGGTTAAGAACTGTCTCGGCACCAACGGTATAGAGATATCCTGCTAAGATAGCACCGCCCGCACCAACACCACCGAGAAATCGAAGTGTTCTTCGCACGGTTTAGAGCCTCTTTTTCCAGACCAGTGTGGACAGAGCGGTCTCGTTCTGATATAGTACCCGAGACCGACATGAGCGAGTCCAGTAGATGCTAAGAGAATTAGGATCAATGGACTTGAACAATTCTATCGAATGACGGTGAGTCTCTGTATTGGGCAGGCGTTTCAGAATTACGAAATTTAAACAAGTTCCACAGATCGACAGGAGACGTTATCCGATCCGAGTCTTCTCTATAAGGCGTAGGAGCGCTACTTTGAGGATATAGTAGAAACGGACTACTGTGATACGTTGGCTACTCGTCGTCGCTTTCGTCAGCTAACGCGGCGTAGAGTTCGTGGTTCTCTTCCACGTCCTTCGCCATATCACATTCTGATTCCTATTTCACACCTTCAATATCACGTCAACTACCCCACCCTACACGCCTTCGGCGTGTTGAGGGTGGGGCTTGTCCGTGAACTCGGCCTCGAACCCATCGGGGTAGGCGGTAAATCCGCCCTTCGGCTTCAGCGTTCCAGACTTTAGGGCGAGCTGACTGTCGCCCGTCCGCCGAGACGACTGTTGGCCTCGACGGACATACCGCATACCGATGTTCTTCGCCGCGTTGTAGTCCGCGTTCGCTTCCGATCCGCACTTCACGCACCGGAAGTCGTTGCGCGACGGACGATTCTCGTCTGCCGTGAATCCACACTCGGAACACCGCTTCGATGTGTACGCCGAACCCACCTGCTCCACCGAGACACCGACCGCTTCGGCTTTGTGCTCGACGTATTCGTAAAGTGTTCGGAACGCCCACTTGTGACCCCACGACGCGCCGGTTCGGTCGTGTAGTTAGGTGAAGGTCACGAACAACGTCTTGTCTGCAACCGTCGTTTCGGGACGTATGGGATGGGCTAAGTCGTTTTTCGATCCACCAATTCGAGCGTGGGCCGGATGGTGGCTGTTCGCAGGGCTGCTGACCGCTGTTCTGCTCGTTATCTTGTCTCCGTACCTAGGATGGGCCACGTTTGGGCTCTTCCTCTATTACGTTGCCCGTCCCATTACTAGACAGGTACGTCAACAGGGTGTGTCGTCGACCGGTGCGGCGGCGCTCACAGAGGGTCTATTCATTGTTCCACTCGTCGCCCTCTTACTGGCGCTCACGGCGTACGTGGTCTGGCAAGTTGCTACATTGGAACCAACGGACATTGAAAGCGTTCTCGAGGTCCTCTTTCCTGATATTGATCTCGACGAACTACCGGCCTCTCCAGACGCAATCTACGCGCTCACAGACGGTTTTCGCACAGATCCAACCGTCGAATCAGCGCTGCTCTGGCTCAGTGGCTTCATCGACACGTTCGTGAGCCAGCTCTACAATGCACTTCTCACCATACTGTTCGTTTTTTTCTCTTACGCGACGAGCAGTCGATCAAGGACTGGGTTTACGAAAACATTCTTGAGGGGCGCCCGAACCTGATTGAGTACATCCAAACGGTCGATCAAGGGTTGAAGTCGATTTATTTCGGCTATACACTGACCCTGCTGGCGATCACGATATTCGCTGCGATACTCTACCACACGCTCAACCTCATCGCACCATCCGGGCTCGCGATCCCCCATCCAATGTTGCTCGCGATTGCGACGGGACTTACGTCGGTGATTCCACTGGTTGGGCGAAACCTTCTCTACGGAACCGTCATCATATACCTCTCCGCTCTGATCCGACGCTCCTCTGGTTCCCCGGCCTGTTCTTCCTTGTTATGAACCTCGCTTTCGACAACATCATCCGAATTTATGTTCGTCCTTCTCTGTCAGGACGGCTATTCCCCATTGGGCTCGTCATGTTCGCCTACCTGCTTGGCCCACCTATCTTCGGCTGGTACGGCATTTTCCTCGGGCCATTTGTGATGGTGGTTGTTGTTCAGTTCTTTCGCTATCGCTTACCGTTTCTCTTGCATCCCAACAACTGATCAGTCACATGCATAAAACAAATACTCACTCAAGTTCGAGGGTTCCTGTACGGTCTCCGTTGTCTTCACTATTCTTGACTGGTACGCTGTTGATCTGGACTTTGAGTCCATCTGATGGACCACACTATGCTCTTCACAGGGCGATTTCTAAGTGAGACAACGTCTGCTCAAATAGGTCAGACAGAATCATAGAAGTCTAGAAATTTAGTCGCTGGATAAACTGTCGAATCGCATTCTGCTTGTAGTAGCCGATCGCTGAAAGAACAATCACGACCCCGAGAAGTAGTAGTGCGCTACCGAACTGACCGCTGGCCAATTCACCGCCGGCGTACACGGTGAGAATATACGCTGGTAGACGACCGATAGTAATCAGTATAAGGAACGTTCGGAGCGACATCGTCGTGAGACCACAGAGGAAACAAATTGCATCATCGGGAAGACCGGGAATGAGGACAAACACGAGTAGGCCTGGGATACCGATTTGGTCTACGAATCCGTCAAAGCGCGTCATCAGGTCGTCGTGGAGAACCTCTTCAACAAACGAGCGCCCATAGCGCTTTGCAAGGCTGAACGCAATCGCACTCCCAAGAAGGACACCGAGGAGACTATAGATAGTCCCGGCAACGGATCCAAAGAGATACCCTGAGACGAGAGCAAGAGCCTGCCCGGGTATAGGAGCCACGACGACTTGCGTAGCCTGGATGATGATGAAAACGAGAGGAGCGAGGGGACCGAATTGGGAGATCCATAGACGAAGTTCTTGAGTATTGAAAATAAACGGTAAATACCGTTGAATAGAGAGATATAGAAGACCGAGAGCAACTATTGCTATAACCGAAAACAGAATCCCCCGGAGTCGATGCTTCTTCGAAGAAAATACCTTCATTCGTAGTAAGGAACAAGCGGAACAGCCTTTAGTTTTCGTTCTGTCTTTTCAGTCCTCATCGGACAGACCGTGTACGCTCTATTTTTCATCCGTCTGATTGTTCGTATCTGTCCTCGGTCAATATAAAGAGACACTTGAAGACTAATCGCCGCTTCGTGTATCCATTTAGCAAGCCCAACCGACTTATTATCGGAAAGAGTACTGTCGGCAGATCGTATTGGTGCCTCTGAATGAGTACTGAAACAGGAAGTGACGAACCCTCCGGTGCATCCCTCTCGTATCAGAATATTCTCGAACGGGAGATGGAAGAAGCGCTCCAAGAGATCGCTCGTCCAACGATGGGAGTGTTCTTATCCGGTCTTTCAGCCGGTTTGAATTTGAGTTTCGGTGCTTTGTTTATGGGAATGGCGTTAACGTTCTCGGGTGGCTTCCAATCACAGTTAGTGCAACAACTCGCATTAGGCAGTCTTTCTTCAATCGCGTTCTTGTTCGTGGTTCTTGGGCAAACAGAGTTATTCACCGCCCACTCAACAATGGCTGTGCTTCCGGTTCTCGACCGTCGAGCCTCGCTCAGTGACCTTGGTGGGCTCTGGGGAGCAACCTATGTTTCGAATCTCCTTGGCTGTGTGATCTTTGCCGGTCTTATTGCCAGCCTCGGGCCGTCGATGGGTATCATTTCACCGTCAGCATTCGGCACGCTTGCAAACGCGTTAATCCCACTTCCTTGGTGGACGATCCTCCTCAGCGGTATCGTTGCAGGCTGGCTCATGGGAATGACCACATGGCTCGTGGCTGCTAGTCGTGATACGATCGGACGTATCGTATTTACGATGGTTGTCACCGGGTCGATCGGCTTCGGTCCGTTCCATCATGCTATCCTCGGGACAACTGAAGTGGTTTCGGCAATGTTCTTGGGCCAAGGAGTGACAATTGGGGATCTCGTTCACTTCCTACTCTGGACTACAATTGGAAACATCATCGGTGGAGCGGTATTCGTTGGGTTGCTCAACTATGGACATATTGAACTCGCTGGCGAGCCACAGGATGTAGACTTTGAAGCCGAAACAACTAGCGACTCCTGAATCCTCAGCCAATCTACGAGAGTGTGATGTTCTGGTGTCTCTGGCGAGCTCTGTCCAGAGCCTTCTCCTTGTCTTCTCGCAGCAGTATCAGGGGTGTAGCGTTATCCCTTGATCTCTTGAGGTATATATGGATTCGAAACCCGCTCGTGATGGTCCGAACGAGTAGGAAGGTCCGATTAAGCAGCTGGTGTTGTCAAAGGTACTATTTTCTCCCTCAATCCACTCTCATTTCTTTCCGTGTACGCACTCATCACTTCGAACGCTTTCCACTAATAATCCTGTCTTGGTATACCGTGTCATTATCGTGGTCGTATCCACCACCCGGTGCCACTACTGCACCTACTCCCTCAGTCGTCCTCTGGTGACATCAGGATGTGTGTCAATATATTCGTCGTCCCGCGTCGGATCCGTTCGGTCACTTCCTGATCCGACCCCCCCAGTTGTTCCCCCAACTCCTTCGACGTTATCTCCCGTGGGACCGTAAAGTAGCTCTTCTCAAGCGCTACAAAAAGTGTATCAGTGCTGGACATCCATCAATCCATACCGCTCGGGTGACGCAGAACTGCTCGGCCGATAGATATGACCGAGTGCTAACGGGAGGCCAGCGTTCTCACATTGAACATAAATTCCGAGATCGCCTCATGGCTCGGAAACCGCGGCTCGAACATCCGCAAGCTGTACGAGCGGTATCAGGCGGCTGAGAGCAACGCCGAGCGTCGCGAGATCGCCCTCGAAACGGGAAAACTCGACGGACGACGCCACACAGAGATCTATGCAGCACTCGAAAACGAGTAGGCCCTCCTTCTTCACGAAGCGCGTGTGTTAGGCAGTAGGCCGTTTCTCAACTGCGAGTTTCAGTCCGAATCCAATGAAGACACTCCCACTCAGATACTGAACAGCCCTGCGAGTTACCTCTGAGTGAAGGAGCTGGTGTCGAACCCGGCTGGCGAAGAGTGCGACGACGCCGAGATAACAGACGCTCAGCCCTGTATAGAGGAGCCCGAGGAGTGACATCTGGAGTGAGGCGTTCGCGGTTGCTGGAACGAACTGCGGGAAAAACGCAAGGATGAACACCGCAACCTTCGGGTTGGAGACGTTGATGACGACCGCCTTCCGGTATGACTCTACAAGAGAGGTATCCTGCTCGGCGAGGTCGGTTTGGAGATCGAATTGGTCGTCACTTCGGAACATCTGGACACCGAGATAGAGCAGATACGCGGCGCCGACGTATTTCACGACCATGTAGGCGAGCGCGCTCGTTCGCAGGAGTGCCGCCAGACCGAGTCTCGCCCCAATCGTGTGGACTAACACGCCAGTTGCCGTCCCAAGTCCTGCGATGAGTCCCGCCGAACGCCCACTTTTGAGCGATTGTGTAACGGTATAGACCGTATCAGGGCCGGGCGCGACGATAATTGCGAGGACGGCAGGGACGAACGCAGCGAGTGTCGTAAACTCGATCATAGCCGTTCTGTAGGTCAACTACCACTGACTTAGGTTGCCGGTGTCTGTAGCTTCCTCGGCGTAGGTATCATAGACAGCCAATATTCGCAGATCTCCCTGAGGCGAGCCGGAAAAATATTAGATACAGCGATACGTTTGCTGTGCCCACGTTCCCAAACCAGCCGGGTAGGCCCACGATTCGGATCACTTGGAGAACTCAAAGGACTAGGATACAGTACTACGGCATCGCGGAGAGTCGTGACATGAACGAGCCGCGTGATTCTCCTTTCCAATGCTGTCAAAACGATGAAGAGGATCGTACCCATCGCCTCAACTGCGTTCACGGTGTATTGTGGATCCTCTCGGCTATCTCTGTCCTCTCGTCGCTCGAGCTCGTTGATCTTCGCTGATCACGGGTAGAGTATGATAACAATAGTTTGAATTTGAGATGCCAGGAGGTGTACCGGTCCTGCTCTTGTTCGCGACTGGGATGACATCCCAGTCGCGGATATTCAATCGATGATGTTCACGGTCACGTTCTATCTCGAACTCGAAAGAACGGACCCGACGACGCCGTCAATCGGGCGCCTCTACTCGTCAGCGGTCGCAGTCGTACTCGTCGGCTGGTTGACTACGGGAACCGTCACGTACTGGTTTTCCCATTCGCGACGCGTGTCGATCTCACGACGCCCACGATCAGGCAGCACGTAGTAGTTCGCTCGCCGATCGGATCTCCCCTTTTCGACCAGTCCTTTCTCGATTAGCCGGTCGAAATTCTGGTACAGACGGCTGTGAGCGACCTCCGATTCGTAGTACTCCTCGAGCTCTGCTTTGACTGCGAGCCCGTTGGGGCCGTTCTTGCCGGCGACGACGTACAGGAGGTCGCGCTGGAACCCCGTCAGATCATACATAACTACTCACCTCAGTCTCCTTTCATATTTCCGAGCAGATCGACCACTGTGAGTTGCTCCGAGTCGGAATCTGACCCGAATGCGAGCGCATCACGCGGTTCTCCCTTACCCCCGAACTCCCGGGCTCGATCAGGGAGCGGCAACACCTTCGTATCGAACTTCTCCAGTGCATCCCGAACGCGCATGATCCCCCAGAGCCCTCCTTCGAGGTAGAACTTCGTCTTGCGCTCCTGATAGACGTAGTCGCCGGCGCCGTTGGCCCCGCCCTCGAGCACGAATTCGCGGGCCGCAGCCGTCGAGATGTCGTCCTGCGTGCCGACTAACCGCGATTCGGGGATGTTGTTCCGCCGCCACTGATGACCCGCACAGTGGAACGAGATCCCGTTGGCCCGGTCGGCGGGCTGGCTCACGCGCAGCGTCACCGGGTCGTTCGTGTACGCCCGCAGCAACGGCGTGTTCGGGTCGCCGTGCACTTCCGAACTGTAGACCTTGTACTGGCGCTCATCGTTGTCGAACCGATGGGCGAACGGTTCCGAGCGGTAGTTAATTCCCTGGAAGCCTTGATCCTCCTGTTCGAGGATCTGATTACACGGCTCGTCCGCTAGTTCTTCGACGTCGACGTCCTCTTCGTCGGCGAGTCCCGCCCGCGGAATCGGGCAGTCCCCGTCGTCGTTGACGATGTACATCCCCTCGGTGAACATCAAGGCGAACTCCCGGAAATCCTCGCCATCGTGACCCGTGATCATCGCCTGGGCGCCGTTCTTGACGGGCTTTCCGGTCTCGGGGTCGAGCCACTTCGAGCCTTCGGGTTCCACGATCAGGTTGCCAAAGGCACCGTGGTGGCGGTTGCTGCGCACGTCCGCGAAATCGGAAAGCACGCCCGTCCCGATCGAGCGAGCCTGCGGACCGTTGTCGTTCTCCTCGCCGTTGACCGGCGCCGAATTCGCATACCACCGATAGGTGCGCGTCTTGCCGGGCGCGATCGTCGAATCGAAGTTGAATCCGGCGGCCATGCCGGCCGAGCCCTGGTCGTCGAACAGTAGGTTCTGGGGCGTCAGCGAGATCCGCTTCGAACGGTTCCAGTCAGCGTCCGGCTGGATGTCGAACGTCGGATGGGAATGCTCGTCGTCGAGGTCGCCAAGCGCGTTTGTGAGGTTGATCTCGACGCACTCGCCGGCGTTCGCACGGATCGTCAGCGGTTCGGGGTTCTTCCCGTTTTTCACGGCCTCGACCTCGTCGTCGAGCACGTAGACGATCCCGTAGGGGTCGTGATCGCCGTAGTCGTTGTACTCGATCTCGGTCTGGATCGCGGTGACGTTGTACGTTCTGGTTGGCGTCCCCTCGGGGCAGGGATCGCCGGGGTCTTTCGCTTCCGGCGGGCGCTTCCCGACGTTGTCGTTCTGACGCTCATCCTTGTCGGGGACGAACCGCCGGTCGTCGTCCTCGCCGTACAGTAACTTCGCCTTGTGACCGACCTTCGTCCAATCGAAGTCGCTGAACGGGGCGGGGTGGCCCATCTCGCGGAGTTCCTCGGTGCTGATCGTTCCACTGGGCGCGTCGCGGTCGGGCAGCGACTGGAGGTGTTCAACCTCGGCGCCAAACAGCCGGAAGATCCCCCATAGCCCCTCCCAGAGGTCCTGAACGGGCTCGGAGCCATAGACGTGGTCCCAGATCGGCAACCCGTCCGGGTTCAGCTGTTCGTGCAGCGGGTCGATCAGCGTGTCCTCCATCGTGAGTTCGAAGGAGAACGCCTCCGAGGGGCCGATGATCTGCGAGGTGGTCTCCGCGCGCTGGAGGCCGTCTTGCTGGCCCCGGATGCCGTGGATCGTGAGGTTGTGCTGCTCCTCGTAGGGCCCCTGGAGCAATCGGATCCGGACGGGATCGCCCGTGTAAGCCTCCAGCGTGGGCGTCGGCGGGTCGCCGTGCAGGCGCGAACTGTGAAGGTAGGCGGGATCGTCATTGTTGCGCCGGAAGTACGGCGCGGTGCGGTAGTTGATCGCGCCCGAACCCGCGTTCTGGTTATGCTCCATCTGCTGGTTGATGAACTCGCCGTCGCAGTTCTTCAGCGGGGCGAAGTCGTGATAGAGCAGCGCAAACTCGCGGAACGGATCCTCGTCCTCGTCGCCGGGGTTGATGATCGCCTGGGTTCCGCTCTCGATCTCCTCGCCCGTGTGGGGGTCGTGCCACGTTGAATCTTCAGGCTCGACAATGATTCCCGCGAACGTGCCGTTCTGCGATTCTGGGATCCCGGTGATGTGGTCGTGGAAGAAGATCGTTCCCTCCTCGTTGGCGAACCACCGGTAGTGCATCGTCTCCTCGGGATCGGCCCCCTGATCGTAGTTGTACCCGACGTTCGCCGAGTCGGATCCGAGCGGATCGAACCTGACGAAGTGGGGGTGGACCGACTTACCGGACTCGAGTTCGTTTTTGAACGTGACCTCGACACAATCACCGACGTTCGCGCGGATCACGAGCGGCTCGGGGTTCATCTTCCCCGAGCGCACCGCCTCGGCGTCGTCCTCGAGGACGTAGACCTTCCCCTCGGGATCGTGATCGCCGGCGTCATTATAAACGACGTTCGCTGGCAGCGCGACGATGGTGTACTCGCGGGTCTCGCCGATCACCTCGGGGTCGATCCCCTCCGGGTCACAGGGATCATTGTACGGCGCACCGGGGACGATCTCACCGAGCGCCTCGGCCTCGTCGGGTTGTTCCGCTTCGCGCTCTTGAGATCCCGGCGGCTTGGGCGGGAGTTCGCCGTCCTCGCCGGGGATGAAGTCCGGGAATCCCTCGATCTCGGAGTTCGCGTCGAGCGGCGGGTCGTTGTTCTCCAGCAACTGGAGCTCCTTTTGTTCCTTGTCGAGCACGCGCATCAGCGCGTTCATCCCCTCGCCGTAGTGGGGGAACATGTGGCAGTGGAACAGGTAGTCGCCGGTCTGTTCGTCGTCGCCCGCGCCGACCGCGAACGCCTCCTCGAAGTCTAGGTCGGGATTGAGAGTACCTGGCCCGTGGGCGACGGTCAGTCGAGCCTCCCACGTCGCGGTCGGGCCGATCGTCTGGGAGTCAATGGTGTCCGATTCGGTTTCACCGGAAACGCCCTTCCAACGGTGGCCGTGCAGGTGGTGGACGTGGTTCTCCTCGTGTTGGGCACCGACGACGCACATCTTGACGGGATCGCCCGTATAGCAGGGAAAGACGAGGTCGCCCCCGCCGGGGTCGCCGTGGACCCACGAACTGTAGAAGGTATCTTCTTCCTCGATGCCCTCTTCGGTTTCGAGTCTGGCGCTCGTCGTCGCCGCGCGGTAGTTGATCCCGTGGACGCTCTGGGGATTGTCGGTGCCGGGCCAGACGGGGTCGCTCCCGTCGGCGTTGACGACGTCGATGGCGTCGTGATAGAAGACGGAGAACTCGCGGTGGCTCACGCCGTCGGGTTCGTGGATGTCGGCTTTCGTCCCGCTTTTCAGCTTCCCGCCGGTCTTCGGGTCGGTCCACTCGGCGCCAGGCGACTCGACGGCGAGCGCGCCGAAGAGCCCGCGCGACTGGAGGTTGTTGTCGTCGAACTCCTCCTCGGGATCGCTCATCATCGCAGGGCTGGCACCGTCGCCGAAGAAGTGGGTTCCCTGGTGGTTCGCGTACCAGCGGTAGGTGATCGAATCGTCGGGCGCGACGGTCGTGTCCTCGTTGTACCCGACCGCGAGGCCGTCGCTCTCGTTGACCTCGTAGGGGAGGCCGTACTGGTGGATCGAGGCCTGACAGTCAAGGTGGTTGTGAAAGTCGATCTCAACGATGTCGCCCTCATTGGCGCGGATCGTAAGCGGTTGGATCACCGACGTGTCGACATCGCCGCCGGGCGCACAGCCCGAGGCCCGGCGCGCAGCCTTCAGATTCTCCTCGAGGACGTAGATCACGCCGTTTGGCTGGTGCTGGCCGAACGCGTTGTAGACGATATCGACGCTGATCGCGTGCACGTCGAAGTGTCTGACTTTGCCCCCCTTGTCGGGTTCTTCGGGAACGACTTCGTCGAGATCCATGTTCGCGGCCGCGCCACTAAGCGTGGTGGCGGCGGCGCCGGCACCGATCATGAACTCGCGTCGGGTGGTGGCTGGGTGGTCGAGTGACTGTGCTTCGTCCGTTCGATCCTGGGTGTGTCCAGGTGACGATTGCTCGTTCATGGTACGAGACAGTCACATCCATGTGGCAGTTGTGATACTGTTATCTGGACAATACGAGCCCTAGTGGATATGTTATTTTATTGTGATTTTAAACCGCGGCTATCGACGCTACTGTTCCAGTAATATCATAATATTTATCTATTAGAATGTATAGTATATATTTCTTATACCGCCCAAAACACGTTTCAGTAGCGCTTTGGAGCCGGTCTAGGATATTCGGCTTTTCGGTGTTTGACAATATGTACGCAATCGGGGATTGTTTGTAGAGGGACTTTACTGCAGGAGTTCCGCGAATAAGTATCGGCTACCGGAAGATAATTCGGTGTCGATTCGCCGGCCAATTTTGTGAATCATCTCGCGGAGAGCGACTTGGAACAGTATTCTTAATTATCATTTTTAATGATAGGTAAGCTCGATAGGAGACTGGATACCCTAGCCGATTCATTCTATCGTAGAGATCAACATGCGTCGCACTCTCGATTGTGAAGAGTTCGACACTCTCACCGGTTGTTTGACAGCGTTCTCGCTGTAGTGTAGTGTGACCGCCTCGTCTATATCCACTACTTCTATCACCGGACTGGCTGTCGATCCTTAGCGTAGTCGAGAGAAAACGACGCTTGTTGCCTATTTGCTGGCGAGCTGAATAACTGTAGTAGAATGCCAGTTTCTAAAACCGACTTAAGACAGCTACTGCAAAGCAGATCGCGACTCGCAGAGTCACGCAATAAATGATCTGTCTCAATAGATCCGCGGACAATTCAGCCTCATATCGAGGAATGAGTCAGAAGCAAGCTGTATGCGAGATCAAGGATAGATAGTGGACTCGAACTACGAGAATTCGTCCTGCTGCACACGGGTCGTCCAGTTGCGAAGACGTGACTTTTCAAACACGCGTATGAGGTCCTGTCGAGGGTCATACTCAATGGCCTAACGTAGTCGAGCACTGGGAGGTGCCATACTTTCTCGGATAGAACGTCCCTGTCGGTAATACTCGATCGCTGATCACGTTACTTGAGTACTTGACTACATACACGGTTAAAAAGAGAAATATTGATTGTATCAGCGTATATTATCCTCTGTAACAGGCCGGAATCGAACCACACCGTTTTCAAGTACTTCAGTATGCAAAAACCGACGACCGATGAAGAATTGCAGGCGGCATTGACAGGCGATCGCTATCGAATCCTCGAATTGCAGCAGTTGGAACCCAATACGTTGGCGAATACGATGCTGACTACTACGTACAGACTGATGATGTGCTCTCGGAGTACACCTGCGAAGCACATCTCGAGGAGACTATCGAGCGAGCACAAGCCTGAGTCCCTTTCGTAGTCAGTATCAGCAGTTGGCTTTGTTGAAATCCTCCTAATCGGGGACAGTGAATAGTGAGACAATCGTGCCGCAAAGAGGTCTGTTGGGCACTTTCCCAGGGAATGATTATCTAGCCCAGGCTCGAACGATCTGTAATGACTGTCTCCGTCGAGTCCTTTCCGCGTGACAATTTGGACGAGGGAGTCCAGTTGTATCGTGCTGTGTTTAACGAACCGCCGTGGAATGATGACTGGACCGACGAAACAGCTCGTAGACGACTCTCGCAAATCCTTGAAACGTCGGGATATCGAGGGTACGGCGCCTCTGTCAGAGGAGAACTCGTTGGGTTGGTGATGGGGAACCTCGAGGTGATGGCGGATCGTCGTGTAATCGAGGTCGAGATCCTCGGCGAACTGATTGGCATTGCGTGGCCGTTCATCAATTGCCTGCAGGAGGCGGACTCGGTTCGGCCCCCCGCGAGTTCCGGTGAGCACGTACCAGAGAACGGCCTCCATTATTCTCTTTATCTCCACTTGCCACTGTAATAATAGCGGTTCATTCTGATCGCTCATAGAAGAACCATTCAACTTCCCGGAATCTAGGCAACACGTGTCATCGGCTTACCGTTCACCCGGTATCGCGTCCTCAGTAATCCCAAGTGCAAACGAGGCGTTTTCGACCGCGCTTTCGGGTGCAGTAGTTGGATCAACGTATCCGAGGGCGAACACCGTGTAGACTGCCCCCGCCTCGAACCCGATATCGAAGCGCTCAACGATCTCACCGGTCGCGCTCTCGCGTATCTCAAGAACCGTTTCGTCAGCGGCCACTTCGCCGTAATTCCCCTCTCCGAATCCAAGGTTCTCAAAGACGGTCTCTTCGCCGGTTCGAACGGTGAAGTCGACACATGGAGCGTCGACTGACGCGTGAATGCCCCGGACACGGGCGTGTCCCGACGACGTGGGGGTCGTATCGTCTTCGAAGGGAACGATCCGTAGTGGTTCGTCGCTTCCCGCACAGGCCTCGCCAACGGCGGCAACCGTATAGCGTCCTTCCTCAAAGGTGACTTCACGTTCGAGGACCGCCGCCTCGGGGCCCTCACCGGCAGGTGTGAACTGGACCGTGTACGTTCCAGGCACGTACTCGAGGTACGGTGTCTGGGTCGCGAACGGCTCGACATCCTCAAACCACAGTTCCCCGTCGACGTACACATCCACGATAGGGGCATCCGGCGAGAGGTGAACGATGCGTGCACCGTCCTCGAGTTCGGAGTTTCCAGTGTCCTTCTCGCTATCGTCGTGGTTGTCGGCGCCGGCCGGTGAGGCAAGTCCGGCGGCGCCGAGTCCCACAGCCGCGGTTCCAGCTAAGAACCCACGCCGAGAAGAGCTGTGACGAGCAGCGTCAGTCTCCTCTTTAGTTGCTTCGTTACTCACGTGCAGACCAGCCGACCAGCTCCTGTTTAGTGGGTAATCGGGCATTCGGCCGGTTTGTCGGTTCGTCCTATCGTTCGCGTCGTCGTGGTCAGTCATTGTGTTCTCCGAGCTTCGGTTACGTCGAGCTGTTCATCAACTGTGCAGTGTATCGGGCTCACAGCCCCATTTCGTCCTTTTTCGTCACTCTGTTGCCCCGTCTCCTCTCCCATTGGTCGAAGACCGGAAGTAGAGAGGGTGATGATTGTCAGCGGAGTGAGTCCCAGGGCGGGACCCCTTCGGTAGTGTCTCCGTTTGGGGCCGGCTGAAGGGATCGTGGGAAGACACCAGTCGTCTTCGTTAACAATCCTTGTCTTTTGGCATGTACACTTCTTTCTTTTCGACGTTATCGGCGTCAACTCGCGGATTGTCCTCGACAGGAATCATCACACCTGTCATGGTCGCGAACTCACCAGGCAGGCAGCCAACGCTCTCTCGGACCTGCTGTACCTCCGGATCATTCGGCGTCGGATCCGGGAATACGACACGTGGCGGTCCAGCCTCTCCTTCCGGCGCCTCGTGGATGTGGGTTGCTGTGTTCGCAGGGCTCTGGTATGGCGGCGTCACATCGACAGCGATGTCGAAGCAGATGATGTTCTCCTCGGGCTGCAGCTCTAGCTCATAGAGACCACTTCCCTCCGGATCGCCGATACCAACCTCGCCAGAGTCACCATCAACGACCTGATCACCGTCGGCCTGCACGAGGAACTGCGTATCTCCTGGTTCGCCGTGTATTTGCCCCCGGATCGCACCAGGAACGAACTCTTCGGTGTGGACGTCCACGAAAAATCCGTCTGGGTTGTCAACGATATCCTGTACGGTGAATCCAGCGCCTGCGTCGACTTCGATCTCGTTCATTTTGGTATTGTCGTCGTCATCATGGTTCGTACTGCTCTCATCACCGTCGCCGTCGTGGGCGCTCACTGATCCGGTCATGCCTGCAGCACCGAGTCCAACTGCTGCGGATGCAGCGAGAAATCCGCGGCGGGATTGTCCACTCTCGGATTCGGCGGCAGGCGCCTGTTCGAGTTCTCTCTCGGGATTCCGGTTGAGTGGGAAGTCCGGCATCTGTTTTGCGTCATCGTTTGTCTCTGATTGTTCCGTCATATTCTGGTTCTGTCCTGTCTCTGTTGTTGATTATTCACACGATTCGGCTGTTGTTGTGCATGTCGTGTGCGCCACAGGTCGTTTCTACATCCAGGGGCCCACAACGTGTGATTCCACCATCAATCAATAGAAGAGCGTTTTCCGAACCCAGTCCAAAATCCATCCAAAATCCGGAAATTTGCTGACAGTAACTATCGTGTTCTACTTAGCCTCGTAATCCACTTGAGAACAGCTTTTTATTTCGAAATATATTTTTCAGATATCAAATCGGCTCTCATGGCTCTGAGGACCGATGATTAGGCAGGGATATCGTCTGTGGGGAAGGTGTTTCAGAGACTGGAACTTGTGTAACTCACCCTGCTGAGAAGGGATCGATAGTGCACAAGGCATTGTCTAATTGATTACACCCTGAATTGATATACTTCCAAAGGTCGAACCGACGGAATCGTTTCTACTACTCACACTACTACTGTACTCTACCCGGGTTATTCGACGTTGCTACTAACCGATCTTTGCTTACGTAAGTCGCTCTTACTCCATGCTGGCAGTCTTGTCTGTTTAACTACAGTACCACTATAGCCAGGGAGCGGTTCAGCGGCCCGTTGCTTTTCCGTTCTTGATCGCCGTCGCACTCAGACAATCGGGACAGCCATAGAGCGTCCCATCGTTATCGGCGAATACGCGGTGGAAATCGGCCGTTACGTGCTGGCCACATTCGTCGCACTCAGGCATATTCCGCTTATTGTATAGGGTGGTTATCAATATTCGGCCGATATACGTGAGATGCGACAGTAGAGCATCGGAACTGCTGGTCCTCTATAGCAATCCACTAGACCGTGCAGCGGTCGGTTTGGCTACGCTAACAGCCAATACCGCCGAACAGAACAGACGGAGTACTGAGTCTTGTGCAACAGTCCCGTATTGGAGAGTCATGATGTTGCACAAGGCACTATCTAACTGAGTCCATCGTCGCCTAGTATACAATTCTCATTAGTACGAAGCGTCGGGTACTGCTTGAGCCGGTTTTCAGCAGGGTGTCTACGAAAGCGGCAGCTACGTTGGGAGTTCTACTACACTACTTTGTTAGAGAGGCGTCGACCTTAGAGGTCGCGAGCCTGAACGGTCTTCCGATCGTTGTCAGCCGCTCGTTGGGCTGCATCCTCGAGTAACTCCTCAACTTCCTCGTCGAGTGCGTCGTAGAAATCCGACGATACATTGTAGTCAGTGAGCGTTTCTTTGACCGCCGCCTGAACGATGAGGTCTGCCATCAATTGTGTCTACTGAGGGTACTACTGTAGGATTTCTGCCTAGGAGAGCATGAAGAAAGCGTCAGTAGACCGCCCTGGAGGGCGTGTGGAGTTATCGAAGCTGCCCACTCAAGACCGGTAGTACGCGTCCACCAACTTCGACATCGATACCATCTGTTGATTGGGATGCTCGGAGCCGAAGCAGTGAGGGACGATTCATCTCGTATCCTTGTTCGACCGTCACTTCGATCTCATCGGACTCGAAATAGTCTTCCTGAACGAGATAGGCAGCGAGACACCCATTCGAGGAGCCTGTTGCAGGATCTTCCGGAACGCCCCCACAGTCGGCAAAGACGCGGACGTTCAGGTCGTTATCGTCGTACGTCTCGGGAGCGAACACGAGGAGGTTCACGTTACCAAGAGGATCGATAAGATCACTGTAGTATGGGTCCAGTTGCGTCTCGGCTCGCTGAACGGCATCAAGAGAGGTCAATGGGACGATAACGGTTGGAAGTCCTGTTGATACGAGTTTGATTGGATACGAATCGTCGATATCGGCCTGATCGAGCCCAAGAATGTCTGCGATCAATTCCGGTGTAAGTTTGTCCTCAAATGATGGCTGGATTTGCTTCATCCAGTAGAATTCGTCATCGCCATCTGCTTCGACCCAGACGGGAATTTCGCCCACGCCAAGGTTGAGTGTGAGTTGGTCTGGCCGATCGTCTGTGAGATACTCACGAATCACGAACGCCGTACCCAATGTCGGATGGCCAGCAAACGGAATCTCCTCGGTGGGATCGAAGATGCGGACGTCATACTCACCAACAGTTGTGTCGACCGATTCGATGAAGGTGGCTTCGGAGAAGTTTGTCTCGCGGGTGAACGCAAGCATCTCATCGGTGGAGAGATTGGACGCCTCGTGAACGACTGCTAATTGATTGCCGGTGTACTTTTTCTGTGCGAATACATCGACGATATGGACGGGGTTGGTTGGCATCTCTGTCACACTATTCATGAACGTGAAGGGATACTGTATCGGTCGAAAGACGGGGTCTGAGTTTATTGAGCTTCACTCATCGATACGGATTCTCTCTTGAGTACCGATTCCAGCCCTCTATAGCCGAATTATAACATTTTCCAAGCATTTTTCTCATATATATTTGAATCGCCATTAGATGGTGGTGCTCTATCTGCTGCTTTGGCCCTCACCTTCGATATCCCGTGTATAGGCGACTTTCAGACTTATTGTAAATTGACCAACACTTTTTATAGTAGTCGGGAACAGACCGTTCGAGTGAGGTACATAGATGAACCAAACAGCCACGACTGAATCAGCCCGAGAATCGATGCACTCGCTGCAAGATCACTGGCGACTGTTATTAGCGATGGGGATCATTATCGTCGGTCTCGGTATCTTAGCGATTCTTTCTCCACTCGTCGCCGGCTTATCTGCAACCGTCGCACTGGGGGCACTCTTGATCATTGGTGCAGTCGTTCATGCCGCCCACGTGTTTACAGTTCATGGGTGGAAAGGACGCACGGCTCAGACTGTCTTAGCAGTCGTGTACCTACTGGCTGGCCTCGCACTCGTCGGCAACCCTGCAGCAGGATTAGCGACTCTCACTATATTGTTAGTCGCGTTCTTCGTTGTTGATGGGCTAATCGAAGTATATGGTGGACTCAAACTCCGTCCTGAGACGAACTGGCAGTGGATGGTTGGAAGTGGCGCCATCTCAATCGTCCTTGCCGGTCTTATCTGGGTAACGTTGCCCTTTGCTATCGTGTGGGCTGTTGGTCTTCTCTTCGGAATCAATCTACTTACAACTGGTATCTCGATGATCGAGATCGCTTTTGGCGGACGGAGCGCTAGTAGGGAAGGGAGGGCACCTGCTGGCGAGCCACGTGGCGCCTAACGGTGCCTTACGCCTTTTATTTTGAATCGGATGCCTTCGAGAGATCGAATAACGATAGAGATAATTAGTTAGGTTGAACTCTGTCCCCGAACAAATTCAACGTTGACAGTGACGTCTTCTCCTGTTTCACTCGTCAGGCGGTCATCGATACGCTGAGCTACATCTGGTGGGATCTGAGCGTTCGGCCTATGTGCGACGACAACGGTTACTTCGGCAGGGTTTCCGAGAAGCACATCATCGATATCGTAATCAACTGTTAGTGCTTCGAATTCCAAGTCATCAAACTGGCCGCTATCGAACACCGCTTCGACTTCGGTATTGGCATCGGTCTCAACAGTTCCAACTGCGAAGGATGCCCACGTGATAGTTCCAAGGACAACCGAGAGGAGAAGAAGACTACAAACGGTAGCCACGATACGGACGCGGACTCCCTGCCATGCCCGTCCCGCGTGCTCATTTGTTTCGGGACGGTAGCCAGCGATCCACAAGAGAATGAGCGCCGAGAGATTGATCGCAAGCAGGTTCACCAGCACAAGAACGCCAGCAGTAAGAACGACTCCAGGATAGCCCCATGCAAGACCGAGCCCAGACATCGCAGCAGGAGGAATCAGTGCGACCGCAATGGCAACTCCAACGAGTGCTGATCCTGCCCCACGGATGATACTCACGGCACCAGCAACACCCGATCCGAGAGCGAGAAATAGCGAGAGGAAATTCGGCGACGTCCGCTCAAGGATATGTGGGATCGTTCGGATGTCAACCGGTGGTAACAAGGCAGTCTCATTCAACAGTACCCCGAGGCTGGCAGCTGTTAAGACTGCAGCGAGCAACCCAGTCACCTGTAGTGTCACACCACGAGAGGTCATATCCGAATCCGCTAGAACTGCTCCAACACTGGCCGAGATAGCGGGTCTCCCATCAACGGGGCAATAACCATTGCGCCGATAATAGTTGCCACCGAATCGAGGAGCAGCCCTGTTGTCGCAATGAGTGTGCTTACGACAAGGAAAATAAAGAACGTCGAGATCGCGGGGGCAAGGTCTTCGGTGTGTGCGATAAGTTCGTCGCGTGCGATATGATGCCCCCGGTATCGATTTTTGAGGGTCTCTATTCGCTCGGAAACGACCGTCTCGGTCGGGAGAACAATCGTATAGGAGTTTCTTGATGCCTGCAGCATACAGTTTTTCAAATACGGGTTCAACTCCAGCATCAGGGATTGGGAAGGAAACTACGGCTGCGAACTCTCCACGGCCAGTTTCTTCAGAGACCGCATAATCGATCCGTTCGTCGTCGAGTACCGCGAGAACGTCCATTCGATCACCGTCAGGGATAAGAACTTGGACAAAACGCATAGAACCACTATGTGTCAATTGGGTATAGATAGTGTTCTTACTTTCCGCTATTTTTTCTCCAGTAAATGGCAAGTATATAAAATCTCTTTGAGTAGACCGGGTCTCAATCTGATTATCATCGGAGAATAGAAAGTAGGTAGATAGCCGTGGCCAGCAGTCCCTACCGGAGAGCCACAAGGGTACACAAGGCTCTGTCTGACTCCTCACATCGTGGCGAGGGATATTCAACAACGTAGGACCACAATATCCGGTCCTAGTGAGCTACCAGCCAGCAAGAATATATCAAACATACTTGGCCACTCCGTCAATATATTTATGTGATCGATTCAATCAGCTCAAATCCATCTTTCAACGTGATTTGATCAGTGAACCCTGCTGCTTCGATCGCCGTAACGACTCCCTGACCAGCATCAGCGTCTGTTGTAAGGAGACACACAGACGATGCAGGTCCCTGCAAAAGAAGTTGGATTGCGACGCCTGCAAGTGCGGTGTCCGCCCGTTCAATTTGGTCTTCAGACCGATTAGACGAATTTGCGATATAGCTCCGTGTCCTATCCATCACCGTTGATACAGTACTGTTTGTATAGTCGAGATCATCCGCAACTGTTACCCAACCACTGGTGATTGCACTGTCGATCGGGATCTGTCCCGGTGTACTCTGTGCTGGTGCACTGTTGAGCTCCTCGTAGACGTGCTGTGGAATAATGAACGTGATCTGGTTGTGCGTTGCAAATCGTTCGAGAGCGGTGTATTTGGTATTCTCTTGGCGGCCACACGCAATGAACAGCCCCGAATCAGCAACCCAGGCGGTACTATCGGAACGAGGAGTCATAGAGGCAGGCTCATCTAGGAATCGTGATTAACTGCTTCAGTCCGGGCATTTCGAATCTGGTCGAAATATGGGTCGTGCGTGTGCATCTCCTGAATGACCTCTTGGAGTGCATGCAAGACGGCGATTCCAACCGCCGGTTGGAGATCGAGCTCACGAGCAGCAACCCGTTCGGTCATTTCACCGTCTACATATGGAACGGCGTACGTTACCGCAGCAGCGAGTTTGCCGAGGCCGTATCTCTCAACGACAAACGCGAGGTCTTGGTCGTTCGATGTCTGACCAACAGCTTCGATAAGTGTAGGAGTGATCGTATACGTATCCCCGTCAAGATTCGTAGTCAGTTTAATTGGCGTTGCCGTGTAGGTGTGGGTTTTCTTGGATTCATCACGCGTGAGCAGTCCTAGTTCAACCAGAGTGCCTGTATCAGCGTATGCTGTCGTGCGTGGTGTCTCTAGGTCAGCGGTGATTGTATCGACCGTCACCTCGCCCTCGCGAAGGATATACGTATAGAGGCGGGCGAGGCGTGGCTCTTCGAGTACATGAGCCACTGAGAGGAGCCCATTGATCGCTCGTTCCGAGGAGCCGATAGCCTGTGACATACAATTCATGATTCGTGTATTGAGTAATAACTCTTGTTGCAGGGAATACGGTCTGGCCGCCGTAGCGGAAGCAGACGATGCAATACTACAGAGGCCTTGTACACCGGGATGCATTATCGGTCGGCTGCCTCTTCGTCAACCACGACGAGCTTCTTCCCGCGACGTTTCGTTTGTTCGACGTCGTCTTTCCCAAGCTTTTCGAGGAAGTTCATGACACGGGCCACAGTTTGCGTGTGCGGCTTCAAGCCTTCGGCGGCAGTGATAACCTTCGCGATCGTCTGGCTATCGAGCACGAGCCCAGCAGGCGTGTGCTTGACGCTCGCTGTGACTGAATTGGGACGTACCCCAACGGGATTGTCGACGAATGAACTGCACTGTCTCATTCCCTCGACGAGTGCCAGACCGTCTAAAGAGAAACGGTTGAACGGTCAGTGAGAATGCTTCTGAAAGTATACTCATCACTCCCGAAACCCCTCTCAGAACCCATTTGGTGAGCTCCGAACTGTTCACTTTCACCGCGGTTGGCGCGTGTTTTTGACCATAGGAGACCTTCAGTTAATTGGAGCCTGTCACACGCTCCATACCCTTCACTGCTAACGCCAAATAGTCCCAGAGGGCGCCTGAACAGCCCAGTCTACGAATAGCGATCCAGAGTGAACGTTACCGAGCGCGGACGAACTTGTCCAGCACATCGGGACAAGAGGTAGACGGTAGTTGCTATCGCTGGGCGTCACGAACGGTTTCACTATCCAGAGATGAGCACGAACGCCAAATCACCATCGTACAGAGAACAGACGCGCGATCACGACCATGACCAGCGGGTCTGTCGTGCCCCGAACTGCTTTAGCTGTGAAGACGTGCAGCTCGTGCAGGCGTTTGGCGAACCATCCCCGCTCTGTCGCTCCTGCCGCCGACTCTATTTGGGGGTGAGTTCATGAGCTCAGAAAAAATGCCGTCCGAGCTAACGTCACTTGAGCGCGTACCGCGGTGGGAGCAACAAGCAGATCCTCGCCCGGCGGACTGTGATTGTCTCCCGACGTTCAATGATCTCTCCTGTTGGCCCTGCTACCGAGACGGCTTCAGGACGCCAAATCCCGATCCTGAATCGGATGCGTGAGGGCAGTGTTCAGTTCTCATCTCGACCAATGGTAGACTTCTATTGAATGGTATCCTATCAAGTCAACTGGCCAGTTCTTTCTGACCAGCCTAGCACTGTCGATTGACATCCTCGCACGCCCTAAAGGGCGTGGAATCCCCAGCATGGGGAATCCAGCCTGCTACTGGAGAGGTTTCAGCCCCACTCTCCGAGCGTCGTCTGTGCGGGTTTCGCACTCGGCTCGGGGCGGGCTGTGGCACTGTCAAGGGTGCTCCCATCCTGAGGCGAGTCATCGCCTGCCGATTTCCAAGGCAGGCTCTCTCCCCACCGGTTGACGCGACCGGCGATGTTCGCCGCCGCGTTGATGTCCGCTTGGTACTCCGAAACCCAACAATCACTGTACGTACAGCGGAACTCGGCTTGCGATCCGCGCCGACCGATGTGACCGCAAGCGTGACACATTTTCGACGTGTACGCCAGGTTCACGAATTGAACTGGGATTCCGGCATCGACCGCCTTGTCCTCGATTCGGTCGGTGAGGCGCGCGAACGCCCAATTGTGGAGGCGGCGATTCATCCACTTGCCGTAATCGAGATGTTCGCGGATATACGAGAGGTCTTCGAGAACGATAACCGGCGAGTCGAACCGGCGGGCGTATTCGACGGCTTCTCTGGACGCCGTCTCCACGATGTCCGTGAGCGTGTTTTGATAGTGGTCGAAACGCTCGTCTACTCGCCACTGTTCGGCGTCACGCTCTTGAAGGCGTTTCAGCGTCGTATGCATCTCCTTTCCGAGGTGTCGAGCACGTCCGCCGTCGTAGATGTACGGTTGGGTTGGAGTCCCGTCCTGACAGGCACAGCCCGTCAGGAGCTTGGATTCGACGATGTCGAACCCGATAGGTGTCGGGTCGTCCGGCTGTTCTGGCTCCGCGACGGTGTACTCGACAGTGACGTGGAGCACCCAGTTCGTTCGGTGCTCTTGCAGCCGGAACTCACCGACCGTCACGTTCCCGGCGAACAAATCACCCTACAACTCGCGTTGTTTAGGATTGATACGAAGCGGAATCCAGAAGGCGTTCCCACGACCGGCTTGTGGAACACTCGTGTTCGCGCTCCTTGGAGTGGTCAAACGACCATCCACGATTCGTGAAGCGAACAGGGTGATCATCCTGAATCTCGCGGGCGTTGTGCGTCCGCCGAAGATTCGGGACGTAGTTCTTGAGCGCGTCCTTCGCGTAGGACGTGAGATCGTAGCCGGTAACGACATCGTTGACTGCCGATTGCGTATCCGCGCCACTCTCAAACGCTTCGGAGAGAGCGCGGCGGTACATCGCCACGGTTCGCTGAAGTCGTTGCTCTTTGCCCGTAGTGGGCGGAGCAAGGGTAGCTTCGAGCGTTTTCGTGGCAGTGGTTTTCCGCGAGGTCGTCACATCGTTGGCGAACTCGGAGTTGACAAAGTGTTTCATTTAAGTGTAGTATTCTAAAAAGAAAATCTATGTTCTACCCTTCGCTACTCTCTTTTAATCATCCGTGGCTTGTGGGGCGAGTTCGATCTTCTTCGTACAAGCGTCTTGAATAGCCTCACGGGTATAGAGTAGTGGGAAGTACTCACCGTTGACGAACATTTCGAGTAGGTTGTCGTAGAACGGGCTTTCGGGATCACCAGATTGACCGGGCACACTCATTGCCAGTGAATTATCCCATCCGCCAACATCGATAACCATCCGCCACGATGCGCCAGAGGTCAATTGGAAGTCATCGTTGTAGTTGGCGTTCCATACGGTGTACCCGCTTCCTCCCATTGGCTCTGGTCCAACGTTTAGCGATTCGGCAGCCTCTTCATCGACACCAGACGACATTGCATGCTCGAAGAACGCCTTCTTCAAGTCACCCCATGCCCACTCATCTCGATTCTCGCCAAGTAACTCCTCAACCTCATCAAGTGCATCAGCAAGTGTCGAAAGTAACAGCTCATCACGAGTGGCAACTGGATCATTGCCGAAGCGTTGCTCGGGCTCCTCAATTGCCTCAAGAAGGACGCGGACATCACCCGTCCCAATGTGATCAAACGCCTCTTTCCCGACAAGTTCAATGGTCACTGCTTCTTGGAGGTGCTTCTCGAACCAGACTTCTGCCAAGGCTGCCTCGCCCGAATCAGCATCAAGAACAGCATCCCACGCTGTAAGCCAGTCGCGAGCTTCGACCAACCGATCCTCATCTGGGTCGGTTTCAGCAAGCGCTTCGGTAATAATCCGAATAGGGATTGAGAGGAAGTCCGTCTGAAGGTCAGTGGAATCCTGAAGTGAGTGTTTATTCTCCTCATCAAATTCGCTGAGAACTTCTGCGATTCGCTGGTACCGATATGGTGCTACCCACTCAAAGCCGATTGGCGGATCGTCTACCGGATAGTCATCAGGGAGATTGAAGTGGTTAGCCGTCGCGATCCAGCCTCGATCGGGATTAACCTCCCGTGGTAGATTAGACTGATGTTGATATCCATCCCACTCATAGCGACCGTCCCCGGGGACTGGAAGTAACCCGTCCCAGTTGGGTCGAACGGGTGTTCTCCCACCGGGGAACCATCCGATGTTTCCGTCCGTGTCGGCAGCGACCTGGTTCTCCGGCGGCGCACCCCACCCCTGCATGCCCGGTGTGAGTTCACCCTCCATCGCGTCTTGGAATTCGTCGATATTCTCAGCACGCATATATCCGATTCCGCCAAAGTAGGCCGTCGTTCCGGGATCGGTCCAGACAGTCCGAACGGCGAATGCGATGTTCTCGTCGGGATCCTCATAAATCACTGGTCCATGTTGAGTGAATTTTAATTCGACTTCCTGATCATCGCCGTCTCTAATCTCGAAGGTTTCCGTTTCCACCTCCATAGACTCCCAATCGTCCTCGTAGCGGTACTCGTTTGGATCATCCGGGTTCGTCTCATAGACATACAGATCTTGTTGGTCGATATAGAAGATCGTGAGTCCGAACGCTGTATTTCCATTGTGCCCGATCGAAATCCCCGGAAGTCCCGGCTCGCCCGCTCCAATGACGTCAAATTCAGGAGAACTGATGTGCGCAATATATCGTAGTGATGGGACGTTATGAGCGCGATGGGGGTCATTCGCGAGAATCGGTCGCCCTGTTTCGGTGAGTTCAGGTCCGACTACCCAGTTATTACTTGCAGATGGTATCTCCTCTTTCTCGTCTGCCCAATCCGATTTATCAGACGTTTCTTTGCCACTAGAACCGTCACCGTTCGTGAGGACCGAGAGATCATCAAGTACCTCGGGATTACGAATGTAGTCCTCGTCGAACGAAACACTCGTATGTGACATGGTTGCCGCCTCGAAGACATCAAGAACGTCTTCGGGGATCAGCTCAAGATCAAGTCCATCCGGGATTTCGATTTCCCAGTCGTCGGGATTGAGCCACTGGCGGACCCGTTCAACATCCTCGTCGAATTCTCGGAGCGTGATCGCTCGCTCAACTTCACTCGAAACGTTGAGCGTGATTGCATGGACGCGCATTCGAACGATGTCTTCTGGTTTCCAGCGCCGTGGTTCGTAATCGAGTGCTTGAAACTCGACCGGTAACAAATCAGGATCTTCTTTGGTTTGATCGATAAACGCGTTAACGCCGTTGGCAAACCCAGTAGCGATCGTTTCTGCATCGGGTCCATAGGCCTCCCACTCCTCATCGATATCGCCGCGATAACTGAAGAGGCGCGCACCACGGTCGTGTTCGATCCATTCATCACCGAATACCTCCGATAGTTCGCCCGACGAACGCCGACGCCAAAGATCAATCTGCCAGAGGCGATCACGTGCAGCGTTGAATCCCTGTACAAACGCGATATCCTCTACATCCTCAGCGTACATGTGGGGAACGCCCCACTGGTCGACGAGGATCTCCGCGGATTCTTTTAATCCCGCGACTTCATATGAGGCTGATTCTCGTTGTTCTGGCGCTTTTTTGGTGGCAGCAGCGGCGAGCCCACTAAGTTGGATTGCGCCAAGAGCACCGGCGGTAAGTCCGCCGAATTCACGCCGTGAGAGTGGCCACGTGCCGAGTTGATCTGGTTCTTCTCCGTGATGGGATGAGTTATCATCTGCCATGTGTGGCAGAAACAACTTACGCTATCTACAAATAGATTCTTCGTATCATTTGTTTATTAAATGGTCACAATAATCATATCTATATATTGGACTATTGAAATTATTCAACAGAAAGGTAACTTTCAGAGAGTCGCTCCTTATTGAGTTTGTCGGAGCTAAACCGCAAGCCCACTGTCGATAACTGCAAACCCTGCGAGTATGAAAACATCGTCGATACAGGGGTATAGGTGAGCACGGTTCCGACAATCGCCGCTCCAAGGCTCCGATTTCAAAGATAGTGAGATAGGTATACCCGAAGGATAGTCCCCGTGATTCTGGTCGCGTGCACGATTCTTCTCTGAGGTATCCCGCTTCCGCTCGCAGTAGTCGGCCACGAAGGCTCCACCATCCTCGTTTCGTTGAACGGTCTTCGATTGCTCGGCTTTCGTGGATAAGGACGTTCAGAGCGAGACAGATGCAGCAACGTCGCTGATTCCTGGTTTCAGTTCGAAGGTTCCATCACAGCGGAAGATGGTAGTTTCACAACTCCTTTCTCAACGCTGGGAGTCACCGAACCTATGTCCCCGACTACGAATAGGTGGTCCTTTGGTAAGCGGTTCGGTGTAGCCCTGCTGTTGGGTATACCCGGAATCGTGGCGCTCGTTGGCTACATTTACTTCACGACGCCAGAAACAGCTGTCCCGACCGGGCTGTCCCTCCCGCTCCTCGCTATCCTCTCAGCTGTCAATCCATTGTTGCTACTCGGCATCGCGTGTCTATGCGGAGCCTACGCAGCGCCGCGAGTGGGCCTGCAGTCGTACGTCATCGACCCGAGAGGGACTGGCGACGGGATCTGGCAACGTCTCCGGAGCGACATCGGACTGGCCGTTGGAATCGGTATCATCGGGGGTGTCCTAATCGTCGTCCTTGATGCGGTGATGATGCCCTTTGTCGCCCAGGACCTACCCCAATCAGTGATTGGAGCGACGAGGCCGACCGTGCTTGACGTCTTCGCGTACGTACCCGTCCGTTTCCTCTACGGAGGGATCACCGAGGAACTCATGCTTCGGTTCGGACTCATGTCCGTGCTCGTGTTCGTCGGGTGGCGCATTACTGGTACCCGGACGGATGGTCCACAACCGGCCGTCGTCTGGGCTGCAATCGTCATCGCTGCCGTGCTGTTCGGCTTAGGCCACTTCCCCGCACTTGCCCAATCAGTCGATCTCACTCCGGCACTGATCGTGCGGACGGTTCTTTTGAACGCGGTCGCTGGCGTCCTCTTTGGCTGGCTCTATTGGCGGCGTAGCCTTGAGGCCGCGATGGTGGCTCACGCTTCGTTTCACGTTCCGCTCATCGTCCTTTCGCTCGTCCAGGTCGCGCTTTTCTGACTATCTCTGCAGACAGTGATACGAGGGAATTCGAGTTTTCCTGGCTAATTTCGGACGGTATCGGTTCAGAGAAACAACGGACACTCCACGGCAGCAGTCTATCTGCCATCTCCGTTCTAAGCAGGCACGGATTTAAGCGGACTGCCGTTCAAATTAGCGTATAGCCGCAGAACTCTCCGAGCGGGTTCGTGAGATCGCACAAACACGTGATCTCTCCGAGTCAGCGGTCTTCGAACAAGCGCTTGAACGCGGATTCGAAATAGGTGTTATCCGTTATATACTTGTTTCGTCAGAATTGACATTCGCCTGCCGAGCATTGTGGTTCCGGGTGACGGTCGCCGATTGGCGGTGATAGTGGCATGGCCCGACGATCGGTGGGTCTTTGATTCGTGTCGGGCTCAGTCGTCGGCCGACGCTTCGAGATCGGGTTGGGGACCGAGCGGTTCCTTGGGTTTGATCGGTGAGCCTTCACTGAGGCCGTGTTCGGCGAGCGTCATGCTACCTAGGACCTCGATAATCAGTCGGTTCGCGAACCCAGAGGTAATGCCACCGTTATAGGAGTTCGTGTCGCTGACGTCGTACTGTGGGGCGACCTCAACGACATCGAACCCGAAGTGCTCGGGATCAAGCTGGGTGACCGCGTCTCGAACCATCCTGATGGCCTCACGGGGGACGAGCCCGCCTGGTTCAGGCTCGCCGGTGCCGGGACAGTAGGCGGGCTCCATGACGTCGACGTCGAAGGAGATCCACACTGCGTCGGTGCCGTCGGTCGCACGCTTGACAGCGTCGGCGATAATCTCGCTCAGGTCGTACTCGGCGACCTCCATGGCGGTGTACCACTTCATGCCCGCCTCGCGCATCTCTTCGTAGGTCTCGGGTCCGGGCCAGAAGCCACGGGGGCCGATCAGCGTGTAGTTCTCGCCGGCCATCAGTCCGTCGTCGTAGACACGCTTTACCCACGCGCCGTGATCGTACTCAAAGCCGGTGAGCCCGTCGTCGCCAGTGTCGGCGTGACAATCAAAATGGATGAGCCCGATGTCGTCGTAGCCGTTAGCCTCGGCCCAGCCCTTGATGTCGGGATACGAAATCGAGTGATCGCCACCGATAACGATCGGCGTCGCACCCTGCTCGGCGATCTCGCCGACGGCGGCCTCGATGTTGAGTTGGCTTTCCCTCGTCTCCCCCGGAGAAACCGTTGCATCGCCTGTATCAACCACTTTATAATTGTCAAAGGGATCGACACCCGTCTCGATGTTGAAGTGCTGATAGGGTGGTGAGGGGACCGTCGAGGCGGCTCGGACCGCCCGGGGTCCGTAGCGTGTGCCCGGGCGGATGGTGGTTGCCGTGTCCAACGGTGCGCCAATGATTCCGATGTCCGCCCCAATGTCAGCCAGTTCGTCGCGGTCAGCTTGGGGGAGTTTCAGGAATGATGGGATTCCGCTGAAGATCGGTTCGTTCGCTTCCTTGTGCGCGTCGCCGTAGATGTCCTCGCCGGATTTCTCATCAGTCATATATTCGATCGTTTCTGTTTTTCGCGATTCCGAGCACGCTTGTGCTCTTCTTTCGCCATCGAATAAGTACATAGATGTATACTAAAGCGTTTCTTGGGATATATCCCATTTCAATGTACGAACGGATGCACGTTCGAACAGTTATAGCACATTAATATACCTTAATGAACATCTTCGAACGCAACTATCATTCTCCCATCGATTGCAAGCTTCGCGGCATCCCGCCCACGAGATTCGTTTTCCTGTCACTCTTGATACCGGTTCGGCGCACGGGCCACCATGGGCCGGATCCCGCTCATCGTAATGACTGCCGTCGGTGTACCGGCGATGATCGTCATAAGTGAGACTGGTTGATCGTGTCGTCTATCTGTTCGCGTTCACTAACATACCGATTGAGATCTCCTTAGGGCTCGGTCCTAGCGTACTCGGCGTCGGTGCTCTGATCGGTCTGTCCTACGCGTTCATCCGAAATTACAGGCGAGGCAGGACTACTTCCGCTGTGTCAACTATCGAGATTGGAATGCGTCGCTGAACATCCGTCTCTATCAACAATTCACGTCGGCGACGCTGAGTGTGTCCTACTCGTTCCAGGTGGCCACGTCGGGGCTCTCCCGGAAGGCAAGGTGGGTCGCTACGTCCAGCGAGTCGGATGTGTGGCGTGCGCTGCGTTCGAACAAGAGGTGAACCCGATGGAGAGCGAGCAGCGGCTCGGGACGCTCGGCTTCAAGGTGATCAATGGCCGCCGTCGATCGATCATGAACCCGTTCGAGGTGCTCGCGTGCATCGATAACGGCGTCGTACGTGGGATCGATGACGGCGTCTCGCGTTCTGGTGGCGGCCTCGTCGAGTGCCCCGTGAACGTCCCTGACGTGTTCCGCGGTGGTGCTCTCGAGTGGCGCCGGATTGCCCTCTTCGACGATCGCTGCGATGTCATCGGCGATCCCTGCTATCAGTGAGATGTCCTGGGCCACCGAACGATAGCCGATGAGCGGGAATCCCGTGTCGATCCCGACCGCCTGATTGAGCCGGGGGTTACGGTAGGTCGTAAACACCAACCGAAGGAAGAGGAAGAACAATTTCTCCAGTTGGGGGCTTCGAGTACGTGCCTGCCGAGCCGCCTCAGCGTCGCCCGCTAGCAGCGCCTCGACGGCGCTCGTTCGGATTGTGGCTTCCGTGCGTCCGAACCGCCCTAGCAGGGTTGGGAGCTCAAAGTCGTCAGGTGCGACCGAACAGCGGATAGTGACGTGATCAGGCGACTCCTCGACGATGCCAAGTCCCATCAGGCGATGCTCGGCGTCGAGCACCGCGTCATAATGAGCTGTCTCAAGTGCAGTCTCGGCTTCGATGTGGACGAGCCCCCGCCCGAGGACGTATTGGGTGATGATTGCCCGCAGGAGGGCGTCGGCGCTCATAGCGTCGGCATCGATGGTCGTCGCGGCGTCGTCGCTCGTAGGCCGGTCAGGCGTGATCAAAAGCGAGTTGCCGTTCTCGTCACGTTGGACTATGAGGTCGTCGCCCTTCGAAAGGTCGTGGCGGTGGGCCCATTCGGCGGGTACCGTTACTGCCAGCGTCGAGGAACCCAATTGTTGGGCCTTCCTACGCATTCTGAGATCGTCGTTTTTCATCGTGACCACCTTGATAATTGGATATTCGTTCCCATATAGGCGCTCTAATTACGGATACTCACGCATATAAATGGTAAGGTCGATGTATAGAGTTCATGGGCGAGTAATATGCGTATCTGTCCACTTACTCGTCGTCACCGCCGGCGACGATGGTCCGCCGCCCCTCCCGATCAAGGGTCCGGGCATCGTACCGGTCTTTCGTGGCGTAGGCGACGCCGATGAACGTCACGAGGCTCACGCCCGCGGCGATAAACGTCGGGAGCCCATCGAAGGAGGCTGTAAAGATGCCGTTCGGGATATATAGCAAGGTATTCTCATAGGCGTAAGTCGTCGGAACGAGCACGAACAGAACCAGACGGGTTAGCGATCCCGAGAGCATCGAGGCCAGCGCTGCAGGTGTATTCGCCATGTCCGGCCAGTACAATCCCATCACCATCGGCACTAGCGCGCCTGCGAGCATGATATCGAAAGCTAGCACGAGTAGCATTCCCGTCGCCGACAGTCGAAGCGCGAAGAAGATCCCCAGCAAAGTGATCGGGATCGACATCAGCCGCGTGACAGTCAGGAGTTTGTCACTCTCAGTACCGAGGAAGCCACCGTCGGCCGCGACTGCGTCATCGGTTGTACCATTCTCGTCGACGCGGATACCGCCGATGTTACGCGCGATAACCGCCGATGTGCCAAGAATCGCCCCGTCGCTCGTCGAAAAGGAGGCTGCAACGATCCCCCCGAGGACGATCACCGCCAGCCACGGTGGCACCGCGTTCTGCAATAGTGTGTACAGCATGGCCTGACTGCCAGATTCAACGCCGATCGAGGCGAGAATCGAGTTCGCCGACAGCGCGACGACCGAAAAGGGGATCCCGATGATCAGAGTGCCCGCCGAGCCGATGAAACACGCCTTCTGGGCCGTCTCGGGGTCGTCGGCGGCGAACACCCGCTCCATGAAGTCGATGGCGACGATGTCGCCCAGACCGAGGGCGACGATGGTGGCGAGGTTGATGTAGGCCCCCTGGCTCGGATCGGTGAGCTGGCCGACGTTCGTCGGTCCCATCCCCGAGGGAATGGTGAGCCCGTACTGGGTCGTGATGAACACGATGAGGGCGAGCGAGCCAACGAGCGCGACGCCGGCTTGGATCACGTCGGTGTAGGCGACCGCGAACAGCCCGCCCGCGATCGTGTAGACCAGCACGATCGTGGCGATGGCGACGACACCGGTCGTGAAACTCGTGCCCACGAAGATCTCGAAGAGGTAGCCGCCAGCGACGAGGTTCCCCGCAAGCAGGAAAGCGTAGGCGACGGACATGATAACGCTTGCAATCACCTCGACGGTCCGGCCGTACTTGCGACGGAAGAAATCGGGGAGTGTGGTCAGGTTCATCCGATTCATCGGCTTGGCGAAAAACAGCCCAGTGAGGAACAAAGCGAGTGCCAATCCAACTGGTAGTGCCGCTCCCGCCCAGAACCCGGCCGAGGCGACCAGATCCGTATTCCCGAGCGTCGCGTTCGTATCCAGCGACTGGGCCATCAGCGTCGCGGCGGCCAGTGGTAGGATCAACCCCCGCCCAGCGACGATGTAGTTGATGCTGTCTCCCTTGACCTTTTGTGAGACGTACAGCCCCACTCCCAACATCACAGCGATGATTCCGATCAGCCCGTAGATGATTAGGCTCATCCGCCGACACCCGACGTAGTGTGTAGAACTTCTCTGTGTTTGTCTATTGAATACGGATTTTGCCTGTTGTTCGGGCGCATATTATGGACATGTCTGTTGGAACAGTTAGCACCGAAAAGCGTTGTCCTGTATTTGTATAGTCTCTCGTGTACGATGGATGCATACCTATACTGCACCCGTTCTTATGCAGACCTATATACAATTTATACGCGTTAAATCGGACGTTCGCGAATAGTGGCGGTATCAGAGTTGTCGTGGGAAGCGTCCGCCGCCAGTTTTACTTTCGATAAGTAGTTCTCGCCAGTCGAAGAGACGCCGTTTGAACGCTCGATAGCTTAGTATTGGGCCATGTGGGGCAAAGACGACGATCGAAAAGGGCTCTGGGATCGAACGTTCATCAGTTCGCGTGTGACCGGATGGCGAGCGAGCGCTTGTATGGGAATGATAGAACACCCGTGGTGGCGGTGGCACCCGGTCGTCGACGACGGCGCTGAAACGCCGTCTCGGCATCGGGGCGTCGTTCGGGAGGGAAACGTGGCGTTTAGCATGAAGCCGATCGCCTTGGCGCGTACACGCGAGGAACCCGCCCGCCTCTTTGGGATGGACGGCGGCCACGTGGCTCTCAATGGCATGCCGTATCTCCGCTGGGATGACGATCCCCCGAACCGGTTGCGGGAACACGAGTGGCCGTAGTGGTGGTATCATTACACCGCTTTCGGCCCGAGAGCTACCGGCCCTCATTCCGACATGGACTCTTGTGTGGGTTTTCTTCGAGTTCTCGAGAACTTTCCTTTCCTCTATCAGTTCTCCCAATAACCACGATCGGTATGTGTACAATATACTACGTCACGAAAAGAATCGCATCTGACCGATAGAATCTGGGGAGATCTTAATTGATAGCAAGAGCAACCACAAAGCGATTGTCCAGACAATCGAGATGGGAAGAAGAAGAGTAGGTAATAGTATGATGAGTGGTGAACTCACCAGAGCGATACTCACTAAGACGCTACCTACAAGCTGACAATCCTTCTTGGGAGAAAACTGGCATTCGAGGCATATGTTAGTGTCCGATGGAAGGTCTTGAGAACACTGTTGGCAGACACCTTTTCGAACGGTGCCTCTATTACGCATATCTGCTTGTAAGGACGACTATTTATATATTTTTCTAGTTTGGAGTATTAGGGATCAGATGGTCCCTATATGCGCTTACAAAATTACAATACCTCATTATAATCGGATTATATTGAAAAGATAGCTACTAATAGAATATCTAAGGTCAAAGTGGCATTTGAGACGACAATACACTTACACAAGAACAACGATACCAAAAAGGCCGATAAGGGGTGCTGTATAGTAGTGTCGTCAGTTGATGATGGGCTATTGCGCATAATAGGCACGAACGAGATCGTCAGAATCGGACTTGTCAACGCATCTCATTGAGAAGAACTCGACATTGCACAGAACATTGTCTGACTGATCACAGCGTAGTGTGATATGGTTCCGAAGGTAGAACCGACGAACCCGTTCTTACTCCCACTACTACTAAATCAGGAGGTGGTTGCTCGGAGTTGTAACTAGGAGAGGAGGGAGTGCCCGGGGTGGTTGGTTCGAACTATGCTCCTTGCTGTTGTCCCGTTGTTAGGACATCACACTCTCTGCGGGGGGTTGCTCGAGATCGCGACCACAACGATCGTGATAGTGGGCCGTCGCCTCAGGCTCAATAACAACGAGTTTCTTCCACTTTCTCGTGAATTTACTAAAGTAGGCCGGGGTAGTTCACTTTGTATTCGCATGCTTGAACCGCTGGCCATAGATCCGCCGGGGGTTCTTCACTTGCGAGTATTTGACCTGCGATGGGACTGTTGAGACGCGCGTCGACGCCGAGTCCGGAATTGGGCCCTTTGGCATCGTTGAAACTACCGTCGGATTCAACGAAGCCTGGCCGCCGAGTTTCTCTTGGTTAATTTCATAGAGCACTCGCACCTTGTCATGAGTCTCCAACAGCGACGTTCGGAACTTCTCGACGGCCGTCTCAATAAGCTCCTGCATCTTTTTTTGACGGTCATCGATGTCAAAATCCACGTTGGCACCACCAGTATCGAGCATCCCCTCCATATCAAGGAGGCCGTCATCTTCTTCGTTCCCGTCGCCGGTGACATCTGCTACCTCTGCATCGAGCTCTTGTTTCTGTTTGCGTAGCTCAGGGACGTCAACGGCCTCCCAGAGCTCCCTGAGTTCTACTGCGTCGTTCAGCTCCGAAAGATCGATCGCGTCACGTGCATCGCCCGTCGAGATCACCTCCGGGACCTTCTTCATATCGATCGCATCGGGAAGCTCCTCGGGATCGATCACGTCAGGAAGTTCCTCAAAGTCGACTGTTTCAAGGACGTCTTCTGCTTCCTCTATGATGTCCCAGATTTCTTCTACGGCCTCGATGAAGGCTGGATCGGCACTGTTCTCGACGATCCGTATCTTCAACTGCTCGAGTGCAGCCGTGAATCCGGGAATCCGGTCTTCTAATCGGACGAGAACCGACGGTTCCGGTGTGTTGGTTTTACTCATTGGATCCTCCTTGTCATTGTATGTCTGAATGGTGGTGTACTAGTCGTGTGCCAGTTCTGCTACTTTGAGTTCGACTTCTGCTCTTCAAGAAGTGCAACAACGGCGGCCATAGGAGCCCTCCTTTTGAATGTGTTCAACTTCAAAGAGCGTACGCGTTAAGCGTCACTGATAGGGTAGGTGATCAAAGAAGACAACGATGTGGGTTACTGTCGCAGGTAGTCTATGTAGGTGTCGTCCGGATTCCAATCTAGTCCCAATATCGTCTGCACAAGTGGCTGGCACAGCGAGTGCCACCTTTGTTGCGACGGGATTACTGGGAAGCGGTGTTTATCCTTGTGTCGGATCGTCGGAAACGCGATCGAGTTCAAGAACCGATGACAAACATCGAAATCAAGGCGTTTAGAAGAAAATCGGTCAACGTCCCCGCGACGGAGCTACTCGCGACCACAGTCTTCTTACCCTATAGTACATTGCGCCACCCTGCTCCGGCGACTCGAGATGTGGGCCAGTGATGAGTGTCTCGGTGAGGAAGAGTTGATCTTGGAGGTATGAGGGGGGTGGCCGCGTTATCGGATAGGAACTCTTGAGCGAGGAGTGCTCTCGACAGTTACGGACGCGAACATCGCAAGCCGTACCGATTTCAGTGCCCGAACGTGCATATCAAGTGGTCATGACTAATTGGCGCTCCGTCGGTATCGGGTTCGTTTTGCAAGTAGTGTTTGGAATCATCGCGTTTGCGTTCGTAGGGGTCGGAACCGTCATCGCTGGGTTTCTCGCTGGCCTCGTTTCGGCCTACTTCACCAATCATGGTGCCAGAGCCGGTGCGTGGCACTCGCTCCTCTCCGGCGCTCTTGGAGGGATTATTGTTGCAATCATCGGGGGTATCGCTATCTCTCTCCTCGGCTTCGCACTTGGCTCATCAGGACTAGGGGCACTGTTCGGCGGCAGTGTAGTGGCTATTGGGGTTCTGATCGCATTTCTTACCGTGATCCCGAGTTCGGTCGGTGGGGCAATCGGCAGGTACGTCAACTGAAATGATGAATCACTGATAGAGTACGACCTCAAAGCGATACCGACACCAGTCACATCGGGTATCGCCCATTCAGTGTCTCGCTGAACCGCTCTTCCCAGTGGCCGAAGCTCAACAAGGCATACTACCAGCAGTATCGAGGGATGTACGCTGTCGGCCGCTGGTGAGGAGCGTATCCGTTGACTAGGACCTGCAGAGGATAGTCTCCCTTCAAAGAGAGTTTACCTTGTGCAACATCTCGTATCCTAGGATGTTTGTTGCACAAGGCTGACCACGTCAAGAGAGGGCTAGATGCCGATTCAATATTAAGAGAAATCACCGCTATCAATAGCACTACTCCAAGACGGACCACTTCTGGAGGCAGAGGACTACTGCTCGTCAGAGGGGGCGTAATCGTTCAATAGGAAGCACCCACCCCTTACAATCAACTCCTCCCGAGTCACTGTAATAGTCACTTGTTAGTCATATGTGGCGTGATAAGTTCTGAATACTAGTAAGTCAGGCACGAGTTAGAACCACTCACTCATGCACGATTTGACCGGATGCCAACGGGATCTCCTCTATGTGGTTGCTGGGAAGGACGAACCGAATGGCCTCGCGATCAAAGAGACACTAGAAGACTATACTGGAACGGAGATTCATCATGGCCGCCTCTATCCGAATCTCGATACACTCGTGGACAAAGGGCTGGTTGAAAAAGGTGAAGTGGACCGTCGATCGAATTATTACCGGATAACATCTCGGGGCCAGCGCGAGCTTACTGCGCGCCATGAGTGGGAAAATCAGTACATCCGTGACTCCAGTAGCGTTGAAGCGACGACTGATTGATAACGGAACCGACGGAGTTGGCCCATCATTCGGAGCCGTAACATCCTCCCCGGCGTAAATGGTGGATTCTCTCGCTGTTGAGAGAGATCCGTACAACAGATAGACGCTGTGTACTTCACAAAAAGGTCTACCTTGTGCAATATTTCACACGCAAGATGCGAGTTGTTGCACAAGGCTATATCGCGATCCGGTCTCTCTACCGAGATAGCTGACGAGAGAGAAGAGCAGGGCGAGTAGTAGGTAATCGCCGGTACGGTCACTTTGACACGTCCAACAGAGATAACGATCCCAACAGCACTGCTCTGGCTCAGTGGCTTCATCGGCATGTTCGTGAGCCAACTCTACAATGCGTTTCTTACCATACTGTTCGTCTTCTTTCTCCTGCGCGATGAACAACGGATCAAAGAATGGGGTTATGAAAACGTCCTTGAGGGGCACCCGAACCTGATCAGATACATTCAGGCGGTCAATCAAGGTCTGAAGTCGGTTTATTTCGGCTATACGCTGACCATGCTAGCAATTACCATTATATCTGCAATACTCTATCACGCGCTCAACCTTACCGCACTATCCGGGCTCGCAATCCCTCATCCAACGTTGCTAGCGATTGCGACGGGACTGGCGTCGGTGATTCCACTGGTGGGACGAAACCTGCTCTATGGAGCTGTCCTTGTGTACCTCTCCATTCTCGCTCTCCGCTCTTATTTAACGCTCCTCTGGTTCCCCGGCCTGTTCTTCATCGTTATGAACCTCGCGTTCGATAGCATCATCCGAATTTACGTTCGACCGTCTCTGTCGGGACGGCTATTCCCTATCGGACTCGTCATGTTCGCCTACCTCCTTGGTCCACCCATCTTCGGCTGGTACGGCATCTTCCTCGGACCATTCGTGATGGTAGTTGTTGTTCAGTTTCTTCGCGAGCCATTAGCCATTCTTGTGTCCCCACTGGATGAGTAGTTAACAGGGCTACTGAGAAGGACCAAGCTACGTCATTCCGGTTCCACTCTGGAAACCACCAGATAGTAATGGAAGTAGTCAGACGATTGGGGTCGTATCCCAACATAGGAGACCGATGCCTGCGACAGTGGTCTATCGGGAGAAAGACGAGAAACCGGATGGGAGTCGGTACGAGATGGTTGCGTGGCAGGTCTCGGTGAGTGAGGATTTCCCGCAGGGGCTGAAGTACAGCTTCCAGGACATGGACTGACGGCGAGACGCTCCTACGGTACGATAACTCACCCTATACCACTTGGACGTCGGCCGACACCATCGGCACACGCCCGAGGGCGCTATCACGAAGCTGGAGTTCACAGGCCTCTTCGCTTGATCGACGACTTCCAAACCGAGCTGAACGAACTCTATGAGCGACGAACCGACTAACACCGAACCGACGCACGACGAATTCACGCCTGACCCGGGCGACATTGAGTACCCCTTCGACTCTCCGAATTACGTCGCTCCCAGCGGAACAGGCGCAGGCGGCAGCCATTGAGCGCGCTGAACAGTGGGAGCAGGGTAAAGAAGTACCGCATGTCGTCAACTTCGAAGACCATGCGCGGCTCCACCAGCTACTCACCGACCGACGGATGGAACTACTCGAAAAGGTGATGCAGCACCCGCCCGAGAGTATTCGTGCACTGGCCGACCGCCTCGACCGTGATGTCCACGACGTCCACAACGATCTGCACCTGCTAGCCGAGTACGGTATTATCCACTTCGAAGAGGATGGCCGTGCGAAGAAGCCGTACGTCCCCTACAGCACGGTCTGGATTGAGGTTGAGTTCGGCCTGCGACGTGGTGAAGGGTCAGAGTCGGCCACATCGGCATAAGCTATTATCTGAGGAGTAGTTGTTGACCTGCTTATCGTTGTGATTCCCGGAGAATCAGTGGTTCGATCGCGAGCGTCCGTTTAGCGACCGTCACGACTCGAGAGACGTACGCCGTAAACAGGAAAAAGGGTATGAGCGTTACCGCAAAAGCAGCCCCAATCAACCATGTGATGTTTTCGATACCAAGCGTACTCCCTACTAGCGTTGTTGCATCAACGACAGTGACCATGATACCCGCAACTGCGAGTGCTGGGATCGCCGCATACAAAATGAGCTGTGAGAGCGTTATCAGTGCCCACTCGAAATACAGCGTTTTGACGTGTTCCCGAGCCGGACCAAACATCGAAAGGGCCACCTTCAACTCATTCAGAAGATCATTCTCGGGTTGACCGAGGTCCTCCTGGTGATCGTGGAGGAGGCGCTCGACTTGGAAGATCTTCCACCCATAGTTGTAGTCGAGTGCCGCATGCATGACGTCGAATGTTCCGAATTGGGCCCCTTCTAGCTCGTCGCGCACTACCTCGGAATTACCGATAAGACTGTCGGTGAACTGGTCGACCTCCCACCGAAGTTGATCACTCTCAATATCGCTGAGTCCATCTCGAACCGCCTCAGCACGGTCCTGCGAGACATCAATGAGATTGCGAAGAAACGCCGATGGATCAGCGGGGCTTGGCGCTCCAATTAGTTCCTCGGTGTAATCACGGAAATCCATTGAGTCTTCCATTCGGCCGCGTTGTTCGCCAAGTGGGCCATTCTCTTGGGAAATAACCAACTGACCAATTGTCACGACAAGCGTCGTGCCCGTGACAACCACAGTGATCATCGTTGAAAACAGCGTTTCGATCGTGTCTCCCGAGCTAAGTTGGGGGATAAGTGGGGGCGGAAGAACCGTAACCGCAACTACGAACACGAGAAACATCGCGAGGGTCAAGACACCGGTAACAACGAGGCGGTTTGCACTGAGCAGAATCCAGAGTTTGATACGGCTTTCACCAGCCCGCTCGCGCATCGTATTGGCCGTCCCAACGTCGACGTCTTTGTCGATGTTCGACTCGTCGATTTCAGAACTCATGCAGAGTGCTCGTCCTCGAACCGATCATCGTTATTTCGAACGGGACGTTCGAAGACGAGATATTTGGTCCCGCCACTCGTGTAGTCGATTGTTTCGACGAGTCGCCACCCATCAGCAGCGAGTTCGTTTATCTCGGCTTTTGGGTCCTCGGCTTCTTTCTTGGTATCGCCTCGGGGCGGTCTGAGCGTTTCGTATTCCCAGTATGTGTCGGATTCATCGTATTGGTGACGACTCATGCCCGAACTTACTACTACCGCTGTCAAAAACCCCCTTTCTTCTCGACTCTATTCTTTCCTCCTCTGCTCGCTAACTACCGTAAAACTGGGCTTAGAGGGTCTGTTCGCCGGTCGCGGTGACGTTCATCGTATCGATAGTGGTTGAGTTAACGCTGTTGCTGGCAACTAGCGTCGAATTCTGGTTCGTAGGCATCCAGACGGAAACTGCGGTCTGACCCGAGTCAACGCTTACTGTGCTATAGGACTGTCCAGACTCATCGATAACCGTTATCGTCGTTACGTTGCTGGCTTCAGGGGTTGATTCGAGGCTCGCGTCAGTGCGAACGTGTTGCCCACCCCAGGGCTCATTAGTCGAGACTGTGTCGAACACAGGTGATGTATCTGTATCCGCTGTGACTGATGGACTAAGCGTCAGACAGCCACTGACTGTGAGGACGACGATTAAGAGGAGTGCACTAAGTGTTCGAGCGGTGCGGTGTGACATAGCAGCTACTCATTGGCCTCGTGAGAAACAGTTTCGGATTGTATAGCAACTGTGGTCTACTTCTCAGGTAATAAAATGTCCGGTTCTATAACTCTCTGAGGGCTCTGAATGAAACTGTTGGCGTTCACATCATATGCATTGAGACGACCGGTCTCAACTACAGCACCAACCCGACGCTGGGCCTAAGCGAATACCTCCTCCAATCGCGGCTCACCCGAACGCTAGACGTTCGCACCCAGAGCGAGTTCCAGACACTTGGCGAAATCACGACGCTCAACGCAAGTGCCCCAGTCAAGGCAGTGCCGAAGCCCACACCGAAGACCCCCCGACAGCACTCCTTCGAGACACCCACATCCAGAATCCCGCCAGCGCGGTCTATCACATCGACGACGGAGAGGGCCAGCCACTGTGCAACTGTCCGAGTGACGCCCAGCGATAGCAACTACCGTCTACCTCTTGTCCCGATGTGCTGGACAAGTTCGTCCGCGCTCGGTAACGTTCACTGCGAATCGCTATTCGTAGACTGGGCTTTTCAGGCGCTCTCTGGAGTAATGTTCCCGGGCTCCAATCCTTCTGGAAACTAGATAGATATATAATAAGAACAACCCAAACTTCACAAATAGCCCAGAATCCCCCCTTAGTGGCGGGAGCAGTCGAGATTGTTCTGCGACTTCCTAGAAGGAGTGCGGCTGGAAAAGACACGGGAGAAAGCCGCTTTCATAGAAATATCCATTTCGCGCGTCATTGTCCACTACCGGCGACCAAATCTCTATTAATTCGGTCGTTTGTAATTTTAATCTACACCGTCAAAGAACTCAACCATTCGAGTGAAGAGATATCACATTCGCGATTATCTCGGTGTTCCCGATCTAGCACTTGGACTTTTCCTATCGACAGACCCAGGAAGTGTATGGACGGTATCGACTCGACGGAGCTAGGGAACCGCTGGCAGCGACGAACTATCTATTACGCCCTCGTGCTCGTTCTTATTATAATCGCGTATGCGGTCTTATACCACACGGGGATGGTCGCTTTGGAGGGTGAGGATGTAACGTTTCTCCACTCGCTACAGGTCGTCGTTGAAACATTTACGACCACAGGATATGGCTCTGACGCCCCCTGGGACCATCCCTGGATGAACGTACTGGTTATCGTCATGGATCTAACTGGCGTCGGTCTGATCTTTCTCGCACTGCCACTGCTTCTGTTTCCACTCTTCGAAGAAGCGATCTCGACAACGCCACCGGTCGAACTTGAGAACGATCTCGCGGATCATGTCATCATCTGTGCGTTCTCTCCGCGCACCGAGGTCCTCATCAATGAACTTGTCGCGCGGGATGTCGACTACGTAATCGTCGAGTCCGACACGGATCGTGCGACGAGACTCCATGAAGACGGTCACCCGGTGATCAACCGAAACGCCGAATCCGTCGAGGGTCTCAGGGCAGCACAGCTCTCAACCGCCCGGGCGTTGATTGTGGACGTAGACGACGAGACCAATACCAGTATCATTCTAACAGCAAAGGAGGTCGCCGGAAACGTACAGGTAATCAGTACTGTTGAGGATCCGGAGCGAGAGCACTATCATCAACTGGCTGGTGCCGATACCGTTCTCACCCCTCGATTACTGCTCGGGCAGAGTCTTGCAGCGAAGGTGACCTCAGGCATCTCGGCGGAGTTGAGCAATGTAATCGAAATCACGGAGGACTTCGAACTTGCGGAGCTCCCCGTTCAGCGTGACAGCGACCTTGTCGGTCGGACTATCGCTGACAGCAGGATTCGTGAGCAAACCGGTGTGAATCTCCTTGGGGCCTGGTCCCGAGGGTGGTTTGAGAGTCCCCCATCACCGACAATGACAATCGATGAGAGCACCGTCCTGCTGGCTGCTGGTCGAGAAGAGCAACTCCAGCGACTAAAAGAACGGACACGCTCAACGCTGCGACCGCCGACTGCTGGAGAGACGATCCTCGTCGGATATGGAGAAACGGGTAGAGCCATCGGGGAGGTGCTTCATGAGAGAGGCGTCACATACACCGTCCTCGACGCCCTTGATATGCCGGATGTCGATGTTGTCGGGGATGCGACCAAACCCGAGAACGTGCTTGAAGCCGGTATCTCGAACGCACGGACCGTCGTTCTGGCGCTCCCAGAAGACGCGACGACGGAGGTCACAACACTCGTCAGTCGGGATCTCAATCCAGCGGTGGAGATCGTCGCTCGAGCAGAGCAAATGGAGAACGTCACGAAGATCTACCGGGCAGGCGCCGATTACGTACTATCGTTAGCAACCGTCAGCGGCCGAATGTTGGCCACGACAGTTATCGAGGACGAGGAGGTCATCTCGTTGAACACCCAGATCGAGGTCGTTCGAACGCCAGCCTCGCGGCTGGCCGGCCAACGATTAGAAGATACCCGGATCCGATCGCGTACGGGTTGTACGGTCGTCGGAGTGGAACGGACTGGAGACGTGATTACAGACCTCGGTCCCGAGTTCCGGATTGAGGCGGATGACCTGCTGATCGTCGCCGGGACCGACGAGGGGGTGAATCAATTCACCGAGATACTAGAGTGATCGAACCGTATCCGAATTCACTCCCGATTATAGGCGTCGTGATCGACCGAGTAGTAGTAGAGATCGCCTTTGAACACGCCTGTCGCGCCTTGTTCGTACAGATACATCGTCTCTCGATGGGTCTGTTCTGGACTCTGTTTGGCCATCAATCCCCAGCAGGAATACGCGTTGACCTCTGTCGTATTGACGTGGGGATGATCGAGCCAATCGATATGGAAGCCGGGACTGTACGCGCCACATTCGAGTCCGATCAACGCTCGGAACCGATCCGGATACCAGTCATCCAGCTCCAACGTAATGTTGCCACCCATACTTGAGCCCATATAGATCAGGTCCTCAAGATCGAGCGCATCAGCGATACTGACGATCGTCGCGGCAAACTGTTCGACATCCAATTCGTAGTCTTCGTCCCACCAGTCGTTACTGGTTGGTGGAACGAATTTCCCGTGGAAGGGTAGATCGTATGCAATCACCCGAAACTTGTCAGTAATATCGTCATTTGCGAGGAGATGCCGCCATTCTTGATTATTACAGCCAGCCGTATGCTGACAGAGGAGTGGAATCCCATCGTCTGGTCCGCTTTCTTCGACATAAATTCGATAATCAATTCTATCGACATCGACGTGAACGTACTTGCCGGTGATCGGCCCGACCGTCCCTGGTTCAGTTTCCAGGTCGCTGTTGGCCGTTCTTTGTAGTGTTCCCACCTCGTTTTTGAACCGAGTTCTGTGTCTGCCATTGCGGACTCCCAGTACTGGAAACCAGTACGGAACAATCCACCCCATATAGTGCCGTCTAAATTGATAGAAAGAAGACAACCTGTGGGACAGGAGTTATTAGTGATAAGTAACTATGAGTATTTGTCTTACGAATTTAGATAATCTGGGAGATAACCATACTATTTTTAAACCACTCATCCGTACAGCACTAAGAAGCAATGCCAACCGCAATCGCTACTACAGAGATCGACAAGCATAACGGTCTTTCGAGGACCGATTTTGTAAAGAGACGACCGCACATAACCTTAGCGAGCGTTCAGAAGTGGGAATTTGACGTCCTGTACAGGAGAACAAGAGGACACAAGGAGTAGGTGTTTATTTATGGACTTATTGGATGAATCTATCGTACCGGAGCGAGCTCGTGACGTGAAACAAGAAGCACAAGATTTCGCTCAACAGCACATCGCCCCCAATGCAGAGGAGTATTACAGAACAGGAGAGTATCCCTGGGAAATCCTGGAAGCGGGTCAGGAAGCGGAACTCGTCGCGCAAGATATTACCGAGGATTACGGCGGTCGCGGATTCGATATTGCGGAAATGCTCGCACTCGTAGAGGAGTTCTTCCGGGCTGACCCCGGCATTGGGCTCACATTACGACTAGCAAGTTTCGGTAGTCAACTCGTTGAGAGACATGGAACCGAGAAACAGCACGAAGAATTCTTGCGTCCAGTTGCGGAAGGCAAACAGATCACTGGACTCGCAGTTTCAGAGCCTGAGACGGGAAGTGACCTCGCAGGAATGACTACTCGTGCCGAAAAGGACGGCGATGAGTGGGTGTTGAATGGCGAGAAATACTGGGTTGGCAATGCCGTTGAGGCTGACTGGCTCACGGTCTATGCAAAGACGGACGACTCTGATCATCGCTACTCAAACTATTCGTTGTTTATCGTCCCGACCGATACGGATGGCTACGAGGCAGAGCATATCCCGGAAAAGATGGCATTCCGCGCGAGCAAACAGGGACATATCACCTTTGACAACTGTAGAATCCCTAGCCAAAATCTCGTTGGGACGGAAAACGAAGGCTTCTACAAGCTTGTAGAATTCTTTAATGATGAACGAGTCGTCGTCGGGGGTCACGGACTCGGGATGGCAGCGGCCGCCATCGAGGAGACGTGGGAGTTCGTCCACGATCGTGAAGCGTTCGGAAAGAATGTGAGTGATTTCCAAGCTGTGCAACACGATCTTGCGGATATGCGAATCGACTTTGAAAGCGCTAGAGCAGTAAACTGGCGAGCAGCCAATAAGGCATTGCGGGGAGAGGATACCAGCTTATGGGGCGCAATTGTAAAAACCAAATCGACAGAGACAGCCGTAACATGTGCCGAGCGTGGAATGCAACTGCATGGTGGCCGATCAATATTAACTGATCGTCGGATCGCTCGTATTTATCGAGATTGTCGGATTCCAGTTATCTATGAAGGCGCAAATGAGATTCAACGTAATTTAGTTTATAGTCAACAATTAAACCGTCAGAAACAATTGTAACTCAGCCAAACGAATCGCTGTACTGCTTGTCAGGATAGTTACCATCTGAGGAGAGTTCTCTTGAGGGGAATGGTGAGACAACTACTGATGTAATCCCACTGGAGAGCGATCATCGTGTCGAATACAGTTACTTCTCTGATTCAAGCACGAACTTCTGGACTTTCCCGGTAGTCGTTCGCGGAAGTTCATTAGTAAACTCGACTTCACGGGGATGCTTGTACTCCGCGAGATTCTCAAGACAGTATTTTTTGATTTTCTCGGGCGTTACTTCGTCATTGGATTGAGGAACGACAAACGCCTTGACCGTCTCGCCGCGACGATCATCCTCGATACCGACGACAGCAGCATCGGCTACTCCTTCATGTTCGAACAGCAGTTCCTCAATTTCACGGGGATATACATTATATCCTCCGGTGACGATCATGTGTTTCTCTCGATCTACAATGTAAAAGAAGCCGTCTTCGTCCCGGTATCCGAGATCACCAGTATGAAACCAACGTCTGGTTTGTTCCTCTGTGAATACTTCCTCGTTCGCATCATCGAGGTTGTGATATCCCCTCATGACATTCGGGCCATGTATCACTAGCTCTCCAACAACATTCTCCAGATTAGTCTCATCGTTTACCGGTCCCCTTTCAACTGGTGGTAATTCCTCAAAATTTCCATTGACGATCTTTGATTCGACACCTGGAAGTGGCTTCCCAATACTTCCGATTCGACGATCATCAAGACGGTTAGCGTGAGTAACTGGTGACGTTTCCGTTAAGCCATATCCCTCTAACAACGATGGTTCGAATAGCTCTTCGAATCGCTGTATCACCTCTCGAGGGAGGCTACTGCCGCCTGCATTGGCAAATCGGACTGTTTCGAGACTGTAGTCCTTAGCAGCAGCATAGTTTACCAGATCGTTGTACATCGTAGGAACGGCATGCATCAGCGTAATTCCCTCGTCTGAAATGAGATCGAGCGTCTCTTGTGCACTCCATTCCGACAGCAAATGATAGCTCCCCCCACCGTAGAGCGTCGCTAGCATTGTAACAGTCATACCATAGATGTGAAATAGGGGTAGCACACCGAGCATTTTATCCGTCTTGGCAATTCCATCGTGGATCTGCGGAGAGACACGGGCCTCAAACTCGAGATTGGAGTGCGTTAGGAGGACACCCTTTGATCTCCCAGTTGTTCCAGATGTGTATGGCTGAACGGCAATCTCATTGTCCGCCCGATCGATGACATCCAGCGTATCGTCCGCAAGAAATGTCTCAAACTCGATGGCGTCTTTAGTGGTGGGTCCAACTGAGACGATCGTTTCGATGTTCGTCTCATCTTGGACTTCGGTAACCTGTCCGATGAGTTCTGAAAGTCCGACGACAGCCTTTGCCCCACTATCAGCGAGTAGGTGCTCAATCTCTCGGCTCTTGTATTGTGGATTCATTGGGACGACAACTCCTCCAGCACAGAGTATACCGTGAAATGCGGTCACGTACTCCGGAATATTTGGGAGATAGACCCCGATCCGATCCCCTGGGTTAATACCTGCATCCGAGAGTGCGTACGCGAACTTCTTTGTCCGTTCCCATAACTCCTCATAGCTGATCTTCCGATTCTCGAATCCGATTGCTGTCGCTTCAGGACTTGCTTCGACTGTTTCCTCAATCGTGGTGAGAAGGTTTGTCACGCCCAAAAATAGATGACGGTACTATCTAAAGGTTATTCATAGCATTTTTATACGTTTTGAGAAATTCATTCGAATGCGGAGATACCGGTGAAATCCTGACCAAGAATCAGTGTGTGGATGTCGTGGGTCCCCTCGTAGGTGTAGACCGTCTCCATGTTCGCCATGTGACGAATCGGTGAGTATTCAGCGGTGATCCCGTTACCGCCGAGCATCTCGCGAGCGATCCGCGATTGGTCGCGCGCCATCTCGACGTTGTTGCGCTTGGCCATCGAGACATGCTGGGGACGCAGCTCGCCGCGCTCCTTGAGCTCGGCCAACCGATGGACCAGCAGCTGACTCGTCGTGATCTGGGTCGCCATTTCGGCGAGTTTCTCCTGTTGGAGCTGGAACCCGCCAATGGGCTTGCCGAACTGTTCGCGATCAGTCGCGTACGTACGAGCCTCCTCAAAGCAGTCCCGAGCCGCCCCGACTGCACCCCATGCGATGCCGTAGCGCGCCTGCGTGAGACACGACAGCGGTCCTTTCATGCCCGACACACCGGGCAACACGTTCTCCTTGGGGATCCGAACGCCGTCCATCGTGAACTCCCCCGAACTGGAGGCCCGAAGCGAAAGCTTCCCGTCTATCGTGTCGATATCGAGGCCGTCGCGATCGGTTTCGACCAGAAAGCCCCGCACCGGCTCGCCCTCGCTCGACGTATCGCGCGCCCAGACGACCAGCACGTCCGCGATGGGCGAGTTCGTACACCAGCGCTTCTCGCCGTTCAGCACGAACTCCTCACCATCGCGCTCGGCTTGAGTCTCCATACTCCCTGCGTCCGAGCCGTGCTCAGGTTCGGTTAAGGCGAATCCACCAATGGCGTCCCCTTTACCCATTGAGGGGAGCCACCGCTTTTTCTGCTCTTCGCTGCCGAAGGCGTAAATGGGATACATGACGAGTGCCCCCTGAACGCTGGCCATTGATCGGACACCGGAATCGCCGGCTTCGAGTTCTTGCATCAACAAGCCATAGGCGGTCTCGCTCACGTTCGAGAGGCCATACCCCTCGAGGTTTGGTGCGTAGAAACCGAGATCCCCCAGTCGGGAAATGAGTTCCGTAGGGAATGTCCCTTCGAGATAATGATCTGCGATGATCGGCCGAACTTCTTCCTCAACGAATTTTCTAGCTTCATCTCGAACCGTCCGCTCTTCTTGACTCAGATCTTGTTCAAGCTCAACGAAATCTATCATACATAGCCATGATTAACATAGGTAATAAATATTGTGTTAAAGAGATTAATTGGTAGCAACAGAGTAGATATAGCTGCCAAAATTAATAAGAGCACCGTCCCAGTAATCAAAGATTCAATATCGATACTTGGCATTGTTAGGAGAATTAGGCCAATAAACGCCTAGATCGGGCGTCCTTATCGGGTGAAACAGTAAGTAAATATTACAAGAATTAACAGACGGCAGAACAGTAGGTGAAAAGCGAACCAGTATTCATCTAAATAGAGCACACCAAAACAGTGGTAGGCGCATCCGATGGAACTAAGGTGAGAGTTATCGCAGAACATTCTATGGTTGTTAGTGATATAGATCGTGTCACCGTACTCGGCGCAGGTAATATGGGCCACGGAATCACGGAAGTGATTGCTATCGCTGGCTATGAAGTAATAATGCGCGACGTGGAGCGCCAGTTCATCGAAGACGGTTATGACTCAATTGAGTGGAGTCTTGAGAAACTCTTTGAGAAAGACATTATCGACGAAGCACCTGATAACGTTCTTAGCCGAATCGATATTGAGGTAGAACTTGAAACTGCAGTTGCGAACGCTGACCTTGTTATCGAAGCGGCACCCGAACAAATGGATTTGAAAAAAGAGATCTTTTCCGATCTCGATGCGTTCGCGCCCGAACATGCGATTCTCGCGTCGAACACCTCCTCGTTGTCGATTACTGAGATTGCATCTGCAACGAACCGTCCGGAGCAGGTCGTGGGAATGCACTTTTTCAATCCACCAGTGAAGATGGATTTGGTCGAGGTGATCTATGGATCTGAAACGACCGATGAAACCGCCAACACTGCATCCGAGTTCGTCGAGTCGATCGACAAAACGCCAATCTACGTTCGTAAGGACGTCAATGGGTTCGTCGTTAACTCTGTTTTGGGGCCGTTCGGTGACGAAGCGGGATGGATGGTTAGCGAGGGACGCTACGAGATCCCTGAGATCGATGCCGCAATGGTTCATCAGCGGCACTACCCAATGGGACCGTTCGAACTAGGCGATCTCACCGGTATCGACGTTGGTTACCATATTCGGAAAGAAGCAGGTAAGCCAATCCCACCCATTCTTGAGGAAAAAGTCGAGGCCGAGGAACTCGGTCGGAAGACGGGCCGGGGCTACTATGACTACGAAACCGGCGATGGCCCCGACTACGAGTCTGGTCAAGGTGAGGGCGTCGATACACTACGTATCGAGGCCCGGATCATCAATGAAGCCGCGAAACTAATCGGAAACGATGTCGCCACCGCCGAAGCGATCGACACGGGGCTTCGCCTCGGTGCAGGCTTTCCCGAAGGACCCTGTAGACGGGCGGATAAGATTGGGCTTGATACCGTTCTCGAGAAGCTCGAGTCGTTGTATGAAGAGTACAGAGAGGAGCGCTACGAGCCAGCAGATCACCTCCGTCACCTCGTCGAGTCGGGACAGACTGGTGAGGACGCGGGCGCTGGCTTCTACGAGTACAGCGACGGCGCAAAACGCGATTACACGACCCTGAAGCACACCGTTGAAAGCGGGCTTCTCGAAATTAAACTCGACCGACCCGAACGGCTGAACGCGCTCAACGAGGATCTGATGAATGAGATCGTTCATCTGCTCGAGAACGTTAACCTCGATGAAGTATGGGCCGTTACCTTTGAGGGGGCGGGCGATCGGGCATTCTGTGCCGGCGCAGATATCTCCGGTTTCTCGGGAGCCGCACCTCACGAGAAAGAAGTGACACAGATGTTCACTACAGTCGCGGAATTCCCGAGACCGGTACTTGCAAAGATTGACGGCTACTGCCTTGGTGGTGGCCTTGAACTCGCGCTCGCATGTGATCTCCGGATCGCGACCGAGGCCGCTGAGTTTGGCTTTCCTGAGATCAACCTAGGCCTGTTGCCCGGTGGTGGCGGCACACAGCGAGTGATTCGCATGTTGAGCGAAGCCCGCGCAAAGGAACTCGTCTTCCGGGGTAACCGAATAGATGCTGAGACCGCTGAGCTATGGGGGTTGATCAACCGCGCCGTTCCAAGAGCGAAATTCGAAGAGACAGTTGAGGCGTTTATCGACGATCTCGTTACCGGGCCCCCAATAGCGCTGCGAAAGGCAAAGCAGGTGATGAACAAAGGACGTGACCAAGACCTCGATGCTGGATTAGAAATGGAAGCGCAGGCGTTCGGTTTGTTGCTTGGAACCGAGGACACATCGGAAGGTACTGCAGCGTTCGCTGAGGATCGAGATCCTAAGTTCCGAGGAGAATAATATGTCGAGCAACACTCTTGATGGGTTACAATCGTTCACCGAACGACATGACTATCACTCATGGCTTGATCTTCAGCTCGACAACGTTGACCATGGGAAGGTTCAGATATCCATCCCGGCGAACGAGAACCTTCATAATCCTGGTCGGAACGGGTTGATCCATGGCGGGATTGCAGCAACCCTGATTGACACTGCGAGCGGCTTCGCGCTTCGAACGACCTTCGAGGACCCCGTAACGGCGCGCCTCGCAACAACGGATCTCAATGTTTCGTATCTGCGCCCAGCAACTGGTACTCTAATCGCCGAGGCGAAGGTGCTCCGCGCGGGCGAAACGACGGGCGTCACTGATGTCTCTGTCAAAAGCACGGATGAGGACGAGTCGGTCGCGGCGGGACGCACGACCTACTGACTGTTTCGAGATTCATGAGTCTGTTTACCGAGAGTAAGGTAGGAGAGTTCTCCCAAACGAAGGGACGGACACTCACGGAGACCGATCTCATGAACTTTGCAGGCATTAGCGGCGACTTCAACTATCTCCATACCGACGCAAAGCGGATGGAAGAATCCGAGTTTGGCGAGCGGATCGTTCATGGTGCGCTCGTATTCAGTGTAATGACGGGACTTCTCTGGCAGTCCCGGAGTGAAGAGGATCAAGATGCGGTCGTCGCCTTCTACGGTATCGACCGGCTGCGATTCGTGAAACCGGTGTTCTTAGGCGACACTATCCATGTCGAGAGCGAAGTTATCGAAACAGAGCAACGGGAGCATCCTGTCGCTAATGGCTTAATACGATATGATCTACAAGTCAAAAACCAGCACGAAGATGTCGTACTTGCCTGCGAGTTTCTCTCGCTCGTTACGTAAAGATTCGAGTCATTCTCTGTGTTTCGAGAGGTCGTTTAGCAGTTCAGGATCGGTCTGGAACTTCAATACGTTGTGAATTACGGAGTTGCGAATATTGTCAATTATATTGCCATGTTCTTTATAGAACTCATGAATCCATCGTGATTCGGCCTCACGGTATGGAAACATCATCACTGACTTCCATTGATACTCACCGTCAGACAGGAAGTAAAAGAGCGTATGTTGATCATCGCGGATGTATTCCATCGCATCTCGCCAACTGTCCTCGAAATTTTCAGGATTGAATTTGAACTCGAATAACCCAAATATGAAGTACTCTTCATTAGGTACGATCGCTTCGCGAAAGACACCTTGCTGGCGCATCTTCCGGATTGACTCGCTGACAGTGACGTGCGAGACGTCAATATCATACTCCTGATCAAGTATCTTGGTCAGTTTACGCGAGGAGATCTGTGGATTCTTCGAGAGTTCGCGAAGAATAACGACATCGCGATCCTTGAATTCCCAATTCGGTGGGGCGTCAGTGGACATAGATCCTGATTTCATCTGATCGATTGTGTCGGTTTCGACTCAGAGCAACTGGTCTCCAATGATGTTCTTTCGAGTTTCGCTGGTCTCATCGTAGATTTTCGTGCTGATAGATTCTACTATTGTTGAACATCTAGCTACGTATAGACTCCATTGATCAGGTTACTCCTGCAGCATCCGCCCTTCTTGATTATGTAACAGGAGACTTTGAGCGCTATGAACCCACTGTCGTTGTCTCTCTAGTCACTTGGAGGAGGCGAATTTCTGTAAGTACGGCTGAGTTTAGCTCACATCCCAAGAGTTATTAACAATGAGGAAGGATACCAAGAGAACGTTAACAATGGTAACTAAAGAAAGGGTCCGAATTCGAGAACAGAAGGGAGAGAGCACTCGCGAACGAATTGGACGACGAAGATTTTTAGGAGCAATGGGTGTAGGGGCGGTCGGACTTGCAGGCTGTATCGGCGATAGTGAACCCGAACAAATAGATGATGGCAATGAATCCTCAGAGGGCACGTTGCGGATGCGGACCGCCACATCAACGACAGCTGCCTATGCAGGCAATCAAGGAATCGCGGCAGCTGTCAACGAAAACACGGACACAATTTTCGTTGAGGCACAGACTAGCCCCGGTACTGAGGCAAACATTGGGGCGTTACAAAGCGGCGAGGCCGAGATGGTTTATATCCAGAACTGGTCCGCTGCCGACGTCTTAGAGGGCGTTGAGCCGTTCAATAACCTTGATTTCACGATGAATCAGGTCTTTCACTACTATGACCTACCCTGGTTTTTCTGTACAGCAGATGAAGGGCTGGAGTCACTCGCTAACATCGAATCTGACACAACAATCTCGCCGACCCCTCGAGGGTCGGGGACCGCGTCCGCCCTTGAGCATGCACTCGAGTATGCGGCGGAGGACTACGAACGTGTCAGCCAGACCTACGGGGAACAAGCTAGTGCAATGAATGAGGATCGTCTTGATATTGGCGTTGGGACCGCCTTGAACTTCGAGATCATCCCTGGCTGGCTCCAGGAAATGATGGGCACTGTCGACCTTCGAATACTTGAGGTTCCCAACGACGTAGTTGAGGCCTGGGAAAACGACGACCGTTTAATCGCAGAATCATTCCCTGGATCTGTCGTTGAGAATGCCGCCTTTGCTCCAGAGGAGGTGTGGAGCATTGCGTTTTCGTACAACTTCGTGAGTCGAAACGATTTAGACTACGACGCAGTCTACGAGTTCCTCAACGTACTGTACGAGAATCGCGATGGGCTGGCGGAATATCATGCGCTATTATCCCAACTTGAAGATGAATCGTTCTGGGTTCGAAGCCCATACGAAAATATCCCCTTCCACCCTGCAGCAGCCGACTTCTATGAAGAAATCGGAATCTGGAGCGAGGAGTTTGAACGCGGGGAGGGCTGAGACGATGGGGAACCAATCCAGCATACCAGGGTGGTTGGCCCCCCTCAACATCCTTCGAGCCTCTGTCTACCTCCTTGGCATTACCTTCACCCTATATACGATCTACTATGCCTATTCACTTTTTTTCATTCGTCTCCGTTACTCAAACCTCTTCGTTGGAATGGGGATCGCGCTGTTCTATCTGGATTACGTCCACAAACACTACGAAGCCAGCGATGAGAAAAACAATGTCGCTGACGATTCTACGGGTGGAAGTAGTAGTGTTTCTAATGTGATCGGAACACTCCGTTCAGTAGCCCACCGCATAGATCCACTGGTGGCAGTCGGACTCGCATTTCTTGCGCTCTGGTCAACCGCCTACGTCGAGCTTAACTTTAGCCGATTGTTCTACGACGCGCCGGTCGTAGGATACACGGAGACGGATCTGCTGATAGGGGTCGCGCTAATCGCGCTCGCAGTCGACGCGACCCGGCGAGCATTCGGGAACATTATTGCTACTGTCACCGTCGGAGCAATTCTCTACGCCCACACGCTGGTCGGTCCGAGGATGCCCGGTGTTCTCAGGCACACCGGAATGAGCTGGGAGCAGATCGCCCGTGACGGTGCGATCGGACTCACAGGCGTGTATCACGAAACGCTGATGGGTATTGGCGCGACTTGGGTCGCGATCTTCATCATGTTTGCAGGGATCGCGAAGGCCTATGGACTGATGGACTTCGTCCTCGAGGCTGGACGCGAGGTAGGATCAAGCCTTCGGACCGGAATCGTCCAAGTCGCTGTGATTGCAAGCATGATCATGGGTTCGATTACGGGTAGTGCCGCAGCGAACACCGCAACAACGGGCAGTTTTACCATCCCGATGCTCAAAGATCAGGGCGTTCGTGACGATTTCGCCGCTGCGATTGAGGGTGTCGCAAGCGCGGGCGGCCAGATGCTACCGCCTGTTATGGGCGTAGCGGCGTTTCTCATGGCGGATATCATTGGAGTTCCATATGTCGATATCATTCGTGCAGGATTGATACCGGCCGCGTTGTTTTACTTCAGCGTTGGAATTGGAATCCATTTTGCAGTGTTAAAATTTGGATGGACGACTGAGCGACTAACCGAATTTGAGCCACGAATCTTGTTACAGGGGATCCATTTCACGATCCCGCTTGGAGTACTGCTGTATACACTTGTCATTCTTCGGTTCACTCCATTGAGCGCCGGTATGTACACTATTTTCACTATTATGCTAGTCGTCCCGGTTCGAAATGTTCTCGTTGACGGCGCCTCTAACGAGACGATAGCTCGAACGGTCAAACAAACCGTCGACGGCCTCTATCAGGGCGGGGTTGAAATGGCTCCCCTTGTCGGTGTACTCGCAGCGATGGGTGTCATTATCGAACTGCTTACGCAAACAGGGCTCGCCCAGCGAGTAAGTACACTAATCGTTGGCCTCGGTGGTGGTTCGTTATTAGTTGTCCTTTTACTCGCCATGCTTGCCAGCATTCTCTTTGGGCTCGGGATGCCGACGCCTGCAGCGTACATCCTTGTCGTGATTCTAGTCGCGCCGGGCGTCAACGCAATGAACGTCCCGGAAATCACCACTCATATGTTCGTTTTCTACTTTGCCATGTTGTCCGCTATTACCCCACCGGTAGCGATATCTGTTGCTGTCGGCTCGCGAATTGCAGAAACGAGCTTTACACGATCCTGTCTACAGGCCCTTCGAATCGGTGCACCTGGTTTCGTCATTCCTTTTGCGTTCGTTACTAACAATAGCCTCATCTACTGGTCGCTACCGATGACATTGGTAACGTTCCCACTTGTGCTCACGGGAACGATTGCGCTGACTGCCGCGACCGTTGGCTACGACGGTTCGAGACGACTAGGATACCGACACCGGGGGTTATACATTGTTCTCGCGTGTGGTGCGATGTTCGGACCAGCGATCCATATCGCAGTGCAGGCAACAGCAGCAGCAGCTATTCTCGTATTACTGCTGCTCTCAAACATTAAAAGCATCTCACAACTACCGATCCCCATCAAGAATTAATCGATTATGACCTATACAGGTGCAGAGTGTTTCGTCGATACGTACCCGGCGGTATCACGCGCATGACGACGACGTTCTGCCAGTGGGCGTGGCCAACCTTCACCTTGCTCCCGGGCTCGCACAGGGACTAGGTAACCTCTACGCTGCACGGATGGCGGGCGCACCCATAATCGTCACCGCTGGTAACCATAGCACCGATTTCCGCCACGAAGAACCCATCCTGTCGGGCGATCTCGTCGGGATAGCCAAAGAGTTCACCAAGTAGAGTGCCGAAGTGCTCGACGTGGAAGCGCTCCTCTCGATGGTCCGACGGGCCTTTCGAGCCGCGCTCACTCCACCGACTGCCCCGGTTTTCCTCGGCCTGCCGCTCGATACGATGATGGCCGAGACGAATGCTGAGCCTGAACGGCTAGGCGAGATTCCCACTGCTGGCCGGGGAGATCGGACACAGATCGAGCGAGCAACGCAGCTGCTTGTGGAGGCAGACGAACCAACGATGATCGTTGGCGACCACGTTGCTCGCGCGGGGCATGGTGCCGTCGAGTCGGCGGTGAGACTAGCCGAAACAACTGGTCTCCGCGTTCACGGCGAAATTCTCTCCTCAGAGGCAAACTTCCCCACGGAGCACGACCAGTGGGTGTCCCACATTCCGCCAGACCGAGAGCTAGCCGCGAGACTGATGGATGTCGATACATTGGTGTTCGTGGGTTGTTCGACTAATACGACCCTTATCCGACATGAGAACCCACTGGTTGATCGTGAGACAACCTGTATTTACCTCGGACCGGACGCCTGGGAGCTGGGGAAACACCAGCCTGCCGATGCCGCTGTGCTGGGCGATCCCGGTGAGATCATGACCGAACTGATCGAGCTCGTTGAGGAGCAACTGGATGAGAGGATTCGCGATACGCGGATCGAGCGTGTGGCTGAAGCCCGCACGTCGATCGCTTCGACTCGTAACTCGATTGGCACGGACGACACTGCGGACGACCCGCCTGCATCGAAGACCGAACTCGTCGATCAGCTCGAGGAAGCCGCTCCTGGGGCCTATATAGTCGACGAGGGCTTCACATCGAAGTATGCGCTGTTGAACCAGTGGCCGCTTGAAGCTGAAGGGATGATCTCGAACAAAGGTGGCGGACTAGGGTACGGATTGCCGGCGGCAGTGGGAGCGGCGGTCGCGGAGGGTCAGCGGGAGACATCTCGCGACGTACTGGGGTTTGTTGGCGACGGGTCGTATCTCTACTACCCACACGCGATCCATACGGCGGTGCGTTACGGTGTCGATCTGACGGTGGTAGTCGCGGATAACCGGAACTACCGCATTCTGAAGGACAATACCATCAAGCTGTTCGGCGGCAATGACGCAGACTACGACTACGTTGGTATGGATTTCGAGCCGCCGGTGAACATCCCGGCCAACGCTGAGAGCCATGGAGCCGAGGGGAAATCGGTCGAAACGCCTGAGGCATTGCTCCTACGATCGAAGACGCACTCGCGAGTAGTGGACCAACTGTTCTAGACGTACAAGTCCACGACTGAAGTACTCGGCTGTCGACTCATCGTGCTTGCCTCCTCAGACGAAATCTTTCGGTAGCGGGTGGGTCTCAAGGAGCTAAAGAACCCATACGGCTCCTCAACCCCCTACTTTTCCGACCGTGAGAACTCGATTGCTGCTCCCTGCCCGAACCCGACACACAGCGTTGCGAGCCCACGCTCGGCGTCGCGCTGGATCAGTTCGTGGACCAGCGTGACCGGCAACCGCGCGCCGCTGGCGCCCAGCGGGTGACCCAGCGCAATTGCCCCACCGTTGACGTTGAACTTCTCATCGGGGACGCCGAGCTGACGCTGGCTGTAGAGCGTTTGGCTCGCGAACGCCTCGTTGAGCTCGACGAGATCGTACTCATCGATTTCCCTTCCGGTTCGCTCAAGCAGTCCCTCGGTTGCGGGTACAGGCCCGACACCCATGATCGTCGGATCAACGCCTGCGACATTGTTCGAGCCGACCTCTGCGAGCACCTCTAGATCGTGATCCTCTGCAAACCCGCGACTTGTTACCAGCGTCGCTGCGGCGCCATCAGTGATCTGGGAGGCATTGCCAGGCGTGACGGTACCGTCATTCTTGAACACTGTTGGCAGCTCCGAAAGAGCCTCTATCGAAGTATCCCGGCGAATCCCCTCATCCTCGCTGACAGTACCATCCTCGGTCTTGATAGGAACAATTTGGTCGTCAAAGCGGCCAGAATCGGTTGCCTCGGCAGCGCGCTGGTGGCTCCGTAGTGAGTATTCGTCTTGTGATTCCCGTGAGACGACGAATTCTTCGGCCACATTTTCGGCGGTCATCCCCATCTCCAGATCGCCGACGTTGTACTGCTCTGCAAGCCGTGGGTGAAGATTCTGATAGGACTGGCCACCTTTTGGGACTCGACTCATCGACTCGACCCCGCCAGCGATGATCGCGTCACGTTGGCCGGCATGGATTGCATCAGAGGCAGAGATGATCGCCTGCATCGAAGAGGCACACCAGCGATTGATCGTCGTCGCGGGAGTTCCCTCACCGAGCTCTGAAAGTAGTGCAATGACACGCGCAACGTTATTGTCTTGTTCACCGCGTTGCTGAGCACAACCCCACATCAGATCATCAATATCTTCGCCGCTGAGTCCGGTTTCGGTGAGAATCTCGTTGATTAGCGGAATCGAGAGATCTTCGCTGCGGATATCGGCGAGTACACCGCCTTCTTTCCCTTGGGGCGTTCGGAGTGCTTGTACAATTACCGGAGTAGTATCTGATCGCATACTCCTCCATTCGATCTTTACGAACTTAAGTATAACTACGACTATTACTTCCTACGGTAGATAAAATAGACACAAGGGTTACAGAAGAAACAATAGCTGTGTCTGAAGGACTCGAGCTCTGACGAAATGCGTAGGAAATTACTGGCTTGCTGAGTGGTGTAACTGGGCGTTGTTTAGACGCGTAATTTCATCGGGTAGCGTCCTCGATGGCGCGTTCGATGTTTCGTACCGCGGATTTCATGACTAGTTCACGGAATTGACCGAACCAGGTTCGCGACCACAGCGTCTCATCGTATCGCTGGCGCAATCCGAAAAACACCGATTCGGCGTTCGAGCGCTGATTATACCCCGATCGTGAATGAGTAAATTCCTCGCCCAGCCGCGAAAGCCCGGGCCGCGCTGCGGAATCAGCGGTGTGACACCTTCAGCACGCAGCTTCGTGCGAAGCTGCTCCCAGTCGTATCCTTTATCCGCCGCTACAGCCGTCAACGCGTCGAGATTCCGCACTAACACCTGCCAGCCGATCTGTGTGTCGTGCGGTTGTTTCATCGAACAGTGTATATCTAGTATCGCATTCGTTTCACAATCGATAAGCACGTGGTCTTCACCGCCTCAAACGTGTAATCCGTCCGTTTCGCGTAGTGCTGGCTCGCTTGGATACGACCCACGCCGGTTGCATCGATTGCTTGTACATTTCCAAGTTCGTACAGTCCGACCGACGCGTCGAGGATCGCTCGCCACCGCTTCATCGGAATCGCTTGCTTTTGCGCACACACGGTCGAGTAGTGAGGTAATGTCTCAACCGTTAAACCGAGCGATTCCGCGACTCTCGGCATTTCTCGCAGCACATCCATCAGCTTCCTGTAATCGTGATTGAGATACTCTTTGAAGCCCTGAACCGCGAGAATCACTCAGTCGGCATACCCGTCTTTTCCGGGTCGGTATGCCGGCGCTGGCTCGCCAACGACGGCTTTTTTCGAGAGCGATACAAGCGTCTCTGCGAAGCGGGAGGTCTTGGTTTGCACACCCAATCCGTCCCGCTTTACCTCCTAGTAGATTTGGTACTTCTTTGGAGCTACTAGCGTTGCGATACTAGTTACACGTTCCTCAGGATGACCGATTCTACCCGTCTAAACAAGGCCGACCGTGTTCAATAGTGGTCTCTGTGAGAGGTGACTGTTACACAGGGCACTCAAATACAGTGTATTCTCTTCTCGGTACTACTGTTCTCGCGGTTGCATACCGAAAAGCCTTGAACTCGCTGATTCTGCGGATTTTCAACTATCTGTAGTATCATCACTGGGTCGTAAATATGTTAAATCTCCAGCCCTGTATCGGGGATTTCGGAGGTTCCCCCCCCCCATCTATCGATAGGGAAACGGGATACTACGTCCATCTCCGAGGAAACTATGGAGGGTAAAAGAAGTTTCCGGCTGCATTATTACCGGGCCAGACTCCACATGAAAGACAGTCGGAAAGCACCTCACGGTCGTAGTAGCGAAAATCATACCGCTGACAGTGATTTTCGACACGATCTGGCGGTTCCGTGTCCCATTCAGTAGCCTGCCAGACATTCAGACCACAGTTGTTGCTCTGCTGGTGAAGTTCGAGATGGACGATGTCAACCCCGTCAGAGTGATTTCGAACGGCTCGTTGCAACGTTTCTAGAAGCCGTTTTTGGTACACTCGCTCCAGAGCACCGGAGACCGTCTCATCGGTCGTTTCCATGGTCATAGAGGACTGTTTGATCGTTTCGTTCTTATCGTCGGTTTGGCGATTCATTCAAGACGCCCTGTCAGTCTTCCGTTGGAGGGTGATCCAAGCTGGCTTCATCGTACAAGTAGTGTTGATTAGTGTGACTGAGTTCTAAGCTAATAGTATCTATAGTTGGCATACCATGTCTAGTATCCATACGACAGGAATGAGTACGACTAGCAGGGATTGGTAGCGATACCAATGCCGATGTTCTTCCAGTAGCGGAAGGATCACCCTCTCAACTGGGAACGACTCCCATCTGACCGACCCACCACTTTCATCGGAAACTGGAAAACCACGAGACAGTTACTTCACCAACAATGTGCTTCACAAGAGCGGATCACACGTCTTTTCGCTCGGGAGCCGATTCCGCGCCCGGGAACTCAAATCGTTTCTTCAGAATCAACTACTGTACGTTCTGGAATCGTTGTTGGCGCCGGCCGTATGAAGACGTCGGCGTTGATGGTCAGTTCGATGTCGCCGCCGCGCTTGCGTAGGTCGTCGAGAACGGAGACGAGTTCGTCCTCAAAGTCGAGTGTGGTGAGTTGCTCGTCACCACCCATGTGGAGGTCGCTGATGAAGACGTACTCGGTGGCCATTCGGATCGTCGTTTCATGTACTACCAACAGCGACACGATAGTGGTTTCGCTGTTTCGGGCTCCAGCTCGTGATCCACACTGGTCTCTGGGTGCACGGTTAGCCGTGTACGTCCGTCGCCTCGTTCCCTCGACCGGTCGAGTGCTAAGTCCACTCAGCAAGCGCTTCAATCGAGCATGTAGAAACTGGACTCTGAGGACGACGTTCTCATAGAACTCGGTGCGGTCGCGTTCCTCCGCTCGGCCGATACATCGTACCATCACAGGCCACACACTGCCCGTTGATGGCTGTCAGGCAGCTGACTGAGCAGGGATCAACGAAGGTCCCCAGAAGGTCCGTCCTCAGTGAGCATCTCCGCGAGGTCCGCGCCGACCCCCCTGATAGCCTCGCGAGCCCGATCAACGTCGCGGAACGTGATGAACCCGTGAACCATGTCGTCGTAGTTCCGGTACCGGGTTGAAACACCGTCACGGACGAGTTGTTCAGCATACGCATTCCCGCCATCACGGAGCGGGTCGAATCCAGCTGTTATGACCGTCGCGGGGGTGACGCCGGAGACGTCACAGGCATTCGCCGGGTCGGCATACGGGTTCCGCCTGTGGATATCGTTCACGTAGTAACAGCGGTTGAACCACTCCATATCGTCCTCGCTAAGGACGATCCCTGTGTTCTCCTGAACGGAGTCCTGACGTTCCTCGACGCCGATAGCGGGATAGATGAGGGACTGATAAGTGATCTCGGGGCCATCGCGCTCGGCGGCGATAAGTGCCACAACGGCAGCGAGGGTTCCACCCGCCGAATCACCCGCAACCGCGATGGTACCGGTCCCGTTGACAGCATCCGGATTCGTGGCCGCCCACTCGGCGGCGGCGTACGCGTCTTCGACGGCCGCCGGAAAGGGGTGTTCGGGAGCAAGCCGGTAATCGACCGAAAGAACGCCACACCCACTCTCTCGTGTGAGGTGCCGACAGAGCCAGTCATGCGTGTCGATACTTCCGAGAACGAACCCGCCGCCGTGGAAGAAGACGACCGTGGGAACCGGTCCATCCGTATCCGGTAAGTAGAGACGCGCGTCGAGTTCCCCTTCCGGGCTGGGAATCCGTCGGTCGATGGTCGTGCCAACACGTGGCGGGTTTCGATTGCGGATCCACATCGCTGGTCGAGTAATAAGGCGGAGAAGCTTCACCCCGCGGCGACTGTGTGGGAGCGAAAGACGATCCTGTCGATCGACCGCCGCCTGCGCTTGGGGGTTAATTTCGTCTGCCTGCATATCATCATTTGAAGGAACGACGCCAAAAAAACTCCCCGAATCCGGCGACTGTCCTCTCCGCCCCCGGTGTGGAGGCCCTGTCAGTTCCTATTCGTGCGGGCGTACACTGCGTCGACTGCCCCCTGGTGGGTATCGGTCGTTCTGAAATCGTGGTTCACCGAGGACATGGACAAACAAAAGCCCTACATATTGACTGGTCAACAATTAGCGTGAAGCAGCACATCAAGCATCGAGAGTAGTGATTCGTCCTTACTGTCGAAATAGTAGTGTAGCATGGATAGATTTTGACCGAGATACTCACCGATATCTTTGAGTAACCCTCAGAAGTGCTCGCGATCGATCAGCGAGCCGTTATATATCAAGCCGGTCTGCAAGATCATCTGGAAGTCCGTCCTGAAGGTCGAATATGGCACGGACGTCCTCGTCGTTGAGTTCGAAGTCGAACACGTCGAAGTTCTCCCGGATATGTTCAGCCGAGGAGGACATCGGGATCGCCGAAACCATCGGCTGTTGAACCAGCCATCGGAGTGCGACCTGTGCTGCGCTTTTGTTGTACCGTTGCCCGATTGCTGTCAGCGTTTCGTCGTCACTGACGTCCCCAACTGCAAGCGGGCTGTAGGCGGTCAGCATAACGTTCTCATCGATACAGAACGCCAGAAGGTCAGCCTGGGACTTGTAGGGGTGGTACTTGACTTGGTTCGTCACGATCGGCGTCTCCGAGTACTTCATCGCCTCCGCGGTCTGTTGGACTGAAAAGTTGCTGACGCCGATGTGTCGGACACTGCCCTCCTCCTGGAGGTCGTTCATCGCCCGGATCGTCTCCTCGTGGTCGATCCCGTCGTTGGGCGAATGGATCAACAGTAGATCGACGTACTCCATCCCTAACCGTTCGAGGCTCGCTGCTGTGGAGTCGTGGACGGCCTCAGTATCGCGGTTCCCGGGCGCGAGTTTGGTGGTGACGAAGAGTTCCTCTCGGTCGAGATCAGTGTCCGCGATCGCGCTGCCAACCGCCTCCTCGCTCCCATACATCTGTGCGGTGTCGAGGTGTCGATACCCGATTTCCAAGGCCGTGGAGACGGCACGGTACTGCTCGTCATACCCGTTCATTCGGGCCGTTCCGAATCCAAGTGCCGGAACTTCGATTCCATCGACAGTGATGTACTCCATGTTCGAATGTAGCTCCGTCCAAGGGCAAAAGCAGCGGGCAAACGGCAATGGTGCCAGTACGGTCTGTAGTGCTCTGGCAGTGCAGTCGGTTGTTAATGCAGGAACCGTCTTCGGCTTTGTCCCGATGATCGCCCATCATCTAATCAAGCATACCCTCGATCTTCTCATTGCTGCTCTTGCCTTATATGCTGTCTACCGGAGCGGTCCTACTCAACCGCAGCAGGTATCCCGTTCCGAGTGATGAATGGGATACAGCAGCCCCGATAGGTAATCGTTCGTTTCTCACTGGTGTTTCGATATATGAACCAGAACCTATAGACTAGCGTGGGAGCGACCTTTCATTGCGATATGGAGCCACACTCACAACGGTCAGGCGAGCAGACTACTAGGACGACACCGACGAGACGCCGCGTCCTCAAAACCGGACTGGGAGCGATCGCAGCGGCTGGTACCGTGCCACTTATCAGTGGTACAGCGGCTGCCCACTTTCCCGATCAACTCGAAATCGATATCAGGCCGAATTGCGACATCAATAGACTCAACACGAAGAGTAATAGTGTTGTCCCGGTCGCTGTCCTACCGACAGAATTCACCAACGAAGATGGAGAGACCGAGCAGTTCGACCCGACGGAGAACGATGTACGCTATCGATTTGGTGCGCCCAGTGTAGTTGACGAGGGTGATGGCGCTCGGCCCGCCCACGACGGACATACACAGGACAACGACGAACACGAAGACACAGCGCTTGTACTCCATTTCCCGTTGGAAGAGACGGGCTTTGACAGCGATACAACCGAGGGAAAGCTCGTCTGGGAGCGTGATGAGTCCGGTGAGCACGGCTATTCCGGAACGGATACGGTAACGGTTACGAACGGGTAACGACTCCAAAGGGGAGTAAAATTGGACTAGACTGATCTAGTCGGTGAATAGTAAACGTCAAGGGCGGATTTCGTACCACCCGATCGCTCTCCTGTGATGAGAGGGGGACCCTCCCGACGTTGAATCGCCGAGCCGACGAGTTCGCCTGACAGTATATTTCTCGCGTCGATTGTATCAAAACTCATTTTTATCATATCCGAGGGTCTATCCTGACAAAACGATACCTCGGTAGTCGCTACTGACCGTTTGCTAGTCGTGAATAAGGTCCCTCGCGGCTAACCGCTTATCCACGCAGTGCTTTAGGGAACGGGGATCGTTCCGACACCGCGGATCGCCTGTGACTACGCCCGAAACAGTCCGAGGAGGTGGCGGGAATGCTGCTTACCGTAATCGGCTCCCATCGAAGCAGGGATAACAGCCCGTACGTCGTCCAGTTGACGACACTCGTAGGGGGAGTAGCGTCATCACACGCGTCAGGTCAAAAGACACACGAAATGATTGATCTGCCTTGAGGGACTAGCCCCTCTATGATCGAGGTCACATTTGAAGACGAAAACGACGAGATAACGACGGTTCATGCCGATGAGGCGAACATAACTCCTCGAGAGCGCTATCTCCAGATACGGATTGCAGCGGATGAACACCAGATCGATATTCCGACACGGAGGGTGATTACCGTCGAGCGTGATCTCGATGGGGTAGGTGAGGACGAACGGACAGCAAGCGCCCAGTATCTCTAAGTTATACCCCTTACGACGGTAGCTATCGAACCGACCGCTGAACACTGGCCACTTCGGACCCAGTGGCCGAGTATAGACACTGTAGAGACGCCCCGAGGACGACGCGAACTGCCCGCTACCCATCTCTAGAACGGTTCTGTTCATCCTCAGCGTTCCAGAACTATCGGTAGTTACGTTAGACGCCCTTGCTATGAGCGTTGCACAGTAACTCGCGTATCCAATCGCTTGCAGATCAGTTGTCTCATCGGCTCGATCCCGTTTCAACTCGATACCAAGAAGATCCCGCCCATAGCGAACTGCCTGTCCCCGAGCATCCTTCGTTTGCGTTTAGCCCTTGTCCTGACAAGCTTTGATCCGCAAAGCCGGGGAAGAGATTTGAACTCTTGACCAACTCCTTACAAAGGAGTTGCTCTGCCAAGCTGAGCTACTCCGGCGCTATGGTAGCGTTTCGATTAGTGCCGTAAAAAACGTTCTATTGGCTCTACGAACACCATTTGAGTAACAAGAACAGTGTGCTGCATAGAGAGCATTTACTTGTCAGACCATACCATGTCAACTTCTATCTCGGGGGGCGTCGTAGCACTCTGCTATGACAAAATCAACCGTGTGTCTCTCGATCCACTTCGACGCCGTATCAACGTGGCTCTGGTCGTACGATTCGTGGAACAGCCCAACGAGACACTCCCGTGGCGTGTACGGTGCGGAGGTGGGGGCTCCCCGGTTGCTTGAACTCTTCGAGCAGTACACTCTCCCATCCACGTGGTGCATCCCAGGTCATACAATCGAGAGCTTTCCAGAGATCTGTGAGGAAGTCTATGCACAAGGACACGGCGTTCAGCACCATGGATGGACACACAAGGGGCCCTCGACATACGAGAGCAAGGACGCAGAACGGTCGGACATCGAACGAGGTATCGAGTCCATTCGTGACCTCACCGGCGTGAAACCGGTCGGGTACGCCTCACCAGCTTGGGATTTCTCCGAGCACACGCTCGACATCCTACAGGAGCTGGGTTTCGAGTGGGATTCGAGTGTCATGGCAGCAGATTTTCGACCGCACTATCTTTACGGAAGGTGGGCCGCCCCCGAAGACGGCCCGTACCAGCGTGGTGAGCCGACGGACATCGTCGAACTACCAGTGTCGTGGGAACGTGACGATTTCCCCCCGTTCACTTATACGTGGTCCCGGCCCCACCGAATGGGGTACGTATCAGAGGACACCATCTTCCAGAAGTGGTACGATCAATTCGATTGGATGTACGACCACGTCGAGGACGGCGTGTTCGTATTGACGTTGCATCCGCAGGTAATCGGTCAATCGCATCGACTGATGCGACTCGAAGCGTTCATTCAACATGTTCGTTCGAAGCCCGGAACGAGGTTCGAGAAGATGTCTCACGTCGCAACCGAATTTCGCAACGCGAACCCTCGGAAAACCGGTTGAGTGCCTCTCCGGCAACCATGCATAGAGACAGGAACAACGACAAAAAGTCTCTGTGGCGGTTTTTCGAGGGCGCTGGATTCAGCACGTCACTTCTCTCACCCGCCAAGAGTTCCACCAAGACCAACCGTCACACTACCTCTGATCTATGTCACTTTCTTGTGCAACACTGGAACATGGGTGAAAGGCGGGTGTTGCACAAGGTGAGAGAACTCAGACGTTTTTGGCGACTACGTCCATGTTGCCTCTGACCGCCCACGTTACGTTAAAGTGATTGTGAGGCCATAGCCGAAGTAGCCAGCCATAAATGACGATTTTTCAATATAATCAACACCGTGAGACCGCGAAGATGAACCGCGTCAAGCCTACTGATTAACTATGTGGACCGAGACACCGACTCATGGATAGTCAGTCGATTGTCTCGCAAGCGAAGTTAATAAAAGCCATATTCAGCGAAAAGAACATCACTTTCTTGGCCGGGAGCATCGCCTATAGTGCGTTCGTTTCGCTCGTTCCACTTCTCATGTTCGTCCTCCTTGCAGTCTCGTTCGTTGATCCCCAACTGCAGCAGCAAGTCATCGACGTCGCGACTAACAACATCTCTCCGTCAGTTGGTGGCGTCATCGAGGTTATGATCGAACAGCAGTCAGGCGCCGGCGCCGGTTCGACGATTACCGCGTCGATAATCGGGATACTCACTCTCGTTTGGGGTTCACTCAAAGTGTTTCGTGGGATAGACACTGCTTTCTCAGAGATCTACGAGACGACCGCTCGGGAGTCGTTTACCGGCCAAATCAAAAACGGTCTGCTAATGCTCGTTACACTCACGCTGGGGATCGTTGCGGTGGTCGTTGCCACCAATATTGTCGCGTTTTTTTCGTTCGTTCCGTTCATCGAGTTCGTGGTGCCACTCGTACTTGTCGTAGGCCTCGTTATCGCGTTCTTCCCGATGTACTACCTCTTCCCGGAAATCGACGTCGAACCCCGAGATGTGCTTCCAGGGACACTCTTTGGGGCCATCGGGTGGGCGATTTTGCAGGTCCTGTTTCAGGTATACGCCTCTCTGGGTGGGGGCGACAGCAATCTCATCGCGAGCATCCTCTTGTTAGTCACCTGGCTGTACTTCAGCGCCGTCATTCTGCTGTTGGGTGCAGTGATTAACGCAGTCCTCATCGGTCGCGCGAGCGGGATCGTCGAGACAGAGACTGACCCCTCGACGCGCGAGGTAGATCGAACGTGATCGAGAGACTGCAAGCCATGAGTTGAGACGACTCTCCGTGAGCCCCTCCCGATCACATCCGATGAACGAGCCGCCGACCTCGAAACCCCAACTCGAGGCCAGCGGCGGCGGTCGTGGCCGTCCCCCTTTCAGATGAACCCTATGTGGGGTCGAAGCATAGCGAGGGTCCGAGTGGTATCAACGACGAAGTGTACCGACGTCTGTACGGAGTTGGCTGCCAACTCGAAGACCGAGACGAGCCGTTAGTCATTGATAACGTTGAAGACGGTCCCATCACCGAACGCTAGAACTCCCCGAGGGTGTCCGCCTATCGCTGCTGGAGAGCCAAACCCTGTTCGGGGACGGTCAACGCCATCGCCAAGAGGTCGCCCGTCGCCAATTATGAGTCGACCTGAGCCAGTCTGGTGTTATATCAGACACACTCACCGCGTATACCATGCAATAAGTTGACAAGCCTACTGACCAATATAACACTATGCATGACCTCACTGGCTTCCAGCGGGATCTGCTCTACGTCATCAACGGGTTAGACGATCCGCATGGCCTCGCACTCAAAGCCGAGCTCGAAAGCTACTACGAGACAGAGGTTCATCACGGGCGACTCTATCCAAACCTCGATACGCTCGTCGACAAAGGGCTCGTCGAGAAATCGTCGATGGATCGCCGAACGAACCTCTACAAGCTTTCGGCACGTGGCCATCGAGAACTCGACGCTCGTCGGGAATGGGAACAGCAGTACCTCCGTGAGACCATCAGTGCTGCCTGACAGCGCTGCTCACCCGATCACACGGCGGCTGATCGGCACGCATCTCTTGTCTCGGCTGTAACGACGGCTACGAGGTGTTGCATACGAGCCGGATCGTACGCCGTACGGTCGTATCGATTCCGGTTGCTTCGATGAGTATGCACTCGAAGTACATTCGTCGTGATCGTCTCGGATGCCACGCCGAACGATGAGGTAAGGGCCGAGATCAATGCTGTTCGATCGGACATCACTTTTGCGAGGATCCTCAAGCGAGAGGAATAGACGCGATAGAATTCAACCGACACAAGCACACAGGATCGCCAGACAGCCAGCGCGGACTACTCAGCACTGAAGGCGATATTTGTTGTTCTGATCCCTATCGGTAGAGGATAGCTTCCCGGAACCGCACGAGATGGCTATCGCGACTCGCCGCTGGAACAGCATCACTGTCGACGAATCCATACTGGTCGTCCGATAGCGCGTTCAGACAACTCGCAAGTGCGTCGATGTTCTGTTGTGCAATGAGACCGCTTTTCCCGGGATCGTGCTCAGCAATCCGAATATTCTCTTCAATACGGGCCGCGTTGAGAACGACGACGTTTGTGTTATATCGTCGAAAGACGTGTGCAAACCGGTCGAGAACGGACAGAATATCCTGCAGGCGGCTCGTAGAACCATCCGTATCGAAGAGACTCGCGCCTGGTGGGAAGAGCGACGGATACCCCTCGGAGTCTGTCAGTTCCGTGGTGAGCCCGTTTCGATGTGTTTCCGTCAGCAGTGTCGTTACAGCTCCCTCAGCAGCCGAGGACAGATCTTCAGGGATCTCGATCAGGAGGTACTCCGCAGTCAGGTCATCGGGTGAGATCGGAGTAGTGTACTGTTTCGACCGCTGGTGGGAAATCGGAAGGCGCCGCAAAGCGTCTATAAAGACTGACTTGAGGGCAGGCATACGTACAAGACTCTACACCGGATTCATCGGTAAATGCTTCTATCGAATGATACAAACAAAATAACACCGAAAATAAGAGTGCTCCAATCGATTACGCGACCGACAGCAGACTAGCACACATCGGTCGGTTGTTGACCAGTTCGGGAGCCCTCTCATCGGTGAGTAGGCGCTTGTCACTGAAACGGTCACACACTACGTATTCCGGTTGCTCGGCCTATCACCACCGGGATTCACACTATCTCTATGGAGTAGTGAACGCAACGACTAGAACGAGCAAAACGAACGAAACGATTAAAATGAATTCGATGATACCGTCTCGGAAGTCGATGGGTCCCGTCTCTGCGAGCGATCGGTCGAAGGAAGCGGTGCTTGTACTCCCGACGAACTCACGATGGTCCTGCCCTGTTCCGTTGTCCGTCCCGTTGCCAGTGGTTATGATTCGTCGACCTCGTGTAACGTACCCTTTACTGGAGAGTTGCTATGGAACAAAACAAATCCCCGACATGAGACAGGGAGTGTTACCAAGGACTACTACGCCGAATACGAAAGTGGGCAGTAAGGATAGACGATCAATACAGATCCGAAGTCAACAGCCGAGACGGTCCCCGGTTCCATAGAACCGGCCAGGATCCTGCACTGGTGTTTTATGCGATGCACGCATCCGAGAGGGTATGTCAATGGATAGCGATCCAGTCGAGCGTTCGATACTCGATCGATTAGCGCAGTGCTCTACGTCCGCAGTAGCGGACACGAAACACGAGAGCGTGGAAACGCTGGCCTCCGACATCGAGCCGGTCCATTCCGACTGCACGTTCGCCGGGACGGTCCGGACAGTCGTGCTTGATCCGTCGGCGCTCTGGGCGCCCGTCCAGACCCTCGATACTGCTCACGAAGACGAGGTTCTCGTGGTCGATACGAACGACAACGTTGAGGAGGCCGTCTGGGGCGAATTGCTCTCGACGTACGCAACGGCCATCGGCGTGAGAGGGATGGTCACAAACGGAGCCGTCCGGGATATCGCCGGGGTTCGAGACCTCGGCTTTCCCGTCTTTGCACGGGCAGTCACGCCTCATGGGCCGAGCGGACGTGACGAAGTCGAGCGGAACGTTCCGGTCACGGTCGGTGGTACCTCGATCGACTCGGGAGACGTGCTTGTCGGTGACGAATCCGGAGTGGTCGCAATCAACCGCGATGCCGTCGAGGAGGTCACCACGGCCGCCGAGACGGTCGCTCGGACGGAACGGGAGGTAGACCGGTTGATCGACGAGGGCCAATCGCTCGAAGGGGCATTTGACGACGCTGGGATGGACTAGTTCGTACCTCGACACCGGATCGTCATAAGACCTCATATAGTTCCACAACCGACAGTACCGTGCATACCTTTACCAAACACTCCGACCAATTATGACGATAGCATATGAGTTACACATCGACCATCACGGGAGGATCACAGGCTTTCGAGTCGATTCCGGAAGTCCTCGCGAAGGCCAACGAGGAGAAAACCGGCGACCAGCTCGCAGGGATCGCCGCGGACTCCGAGGCCGAGCGGGTTGCCGCAAAGGATGCGCTCAGCCGACTCTCGCTCGAAATCCTTCGGGAGTCCCCCGCGGTACCGTACGAAGACGACGAAGTGACTCGAGTGATCCAGGACGCGGTCGACGAGGCAGTGTACGACCGGATCAAGGACTGGACGGTCGCCGACCTCAGGGAGTTCCTCCTCGACGATCGGACCCGCGAGGACGATATCGATCAAATTCGCCCAGGGCTGACCAGCGAGATGATCGCCGCCGCCGCGAAGGTCATGTCCAACCTCGATCTGATCCAGGCGACGTCGAAGATGCGGGTCACCGCTCGCTGCAACAACACCATCGGAATGGACGGAACGCTCTCGTTTCGCCTTCAGCCGAACGACCCCGCCGACGACGTCGAGAACATCCGCCACTCGATCCGAGAGGGGCTCTCTTATGGGGTCGGCGACGCCGTCATCGGACTGAATCCGGTCGAAGACACCGCCGAGCAGACAAAACGGCTGCTCGAGGTAACTAAAGAGTTCATCGAGGCGTGGGAGGTTCCGACACAGAACTGTGTCCTCTCACATCTCACAACCCAACTCACAGCCGTCGAGAACGGCGCGCCCGCGGACCTCCTGTTCCAGAGCCTTGCGGGCACCGAAGCGGGCAACGAGAGCTTCGGCATCGACGTCGACCTCCTCGAGGAGGCATACGAGTTCGGACAGGACCACTGTACGGCCTCGGGTCCAAACGTCATGTACTTTGAGACCGGGCAGGGGTCCGAACTGTCGGCCGACGCGCACGCCGGCATCGACCAAGTCACGCTTGAAGCGCGTTGTTATGGCCTCGCGAAGCAGTACGACCCGTTCATCGTGAATACGGTGGTGGGGTTCATCGGGCCCGAGTACCTCTACGACGGGAAGCAAGTCATCAGAGCCGGACTCGAGGACGTCTTCATGGGCCAACTTACCGGCCTCTCGATGGGGATCGACGCCTGCTACACGAACCACATCCAAGCCGACCAGAACGACATCGAGAACCTGGCCGTCCTGCTGACGGCGGCCGGGTCGAACTATTTCATCACCGTTCCGATGGGCGACGACACGATGCTCAACTACCAGTCGAACAGCTACCACGACGCCGCGGCGCTCTGGGACGTCTTCGATCTCCGACCGGCCCCCGAGTTCGAAACGTGGCTCGAAGAGATGGGGATCATGGAGGACGGGCGGCTGACGGCGAACGCCGGCGACCCGACGCGCTTCTTGGAGCACACAGATGAGTGACCCCCATCCCCACCACGTCGACGACCCCGCCGACGAAACGGCGCTCGAGCGTATCGTCGGTCGGAGTCCCTCCCGTCTCGGCGTGGGGCGGCGCGGAACGCGCCCTCGAACCTCGTCCGTGCTCTCGTTTCGGGCGGACCACGCCCGGGCTCGTGATGCGGTCCTCACGAAGGTCCCGAACGAGGTCATCGAGGAGAACGGTCTGTTGGCGATTCGGAGCCGGATCTCAGACCAAGACGAGTATCTCGCACGACCCGATCTGGGGCGACAACTGAGCGAGGGGACGCGGTCGACTATCCGCGAGGAGTGCACGCTCGATCCCGACGTACAGGTCGTCGTCTGTGACGGGTTGAGCTCGACGGCGGTCGAGGCGAACGTGCCCGATCTGCTGCCGACGCTCGTTCAGGGTCTCGAAGACCGGGGATTCGAGGTCGGAACGCCCCTCTTCGTGCGGTTCGGACGTGTCGACGTGATGGACGTGATCGGAGAGACCCTCGGCGCGAATGTCGTCGTGAACCTCATCGGCGAACGACCGGGGTTGAACACCGCAGAGAGCCTGAGTGCGTACCTCGTCTACGATCCACAACCGGGCGAGCCGACGGCGAAGAAATCGGTGATCTCGAACATCCACGCCGACGGGATCCCGGCGGTCGAAGCAGGGGCACAGATCGTCGACCTCGTCGAGACGATCTACGAGACACAGGCGAGCGGGGTCGACCTCGCGTGATCGCCGGAGGGTCCATGGCCGACGGTGATGCGCCGACCCTGACAAGCGTCGGCATCGACATTGGTACCACGACGACGCAAGTCGTCGTGAGCGAACTGACGATCGGGGGAGCGGCCCTCGGCGATCTCGGCGTCGAAATCGTCGACACTCGGATCGTCTACCGTGGCGAAATCCACGAAACCCCGCTCCTGGATCAACGCACGCTCGACGTCGAGGCGATCAGTGAACTGGTCGCCTCGGAGCTGGCGTGTGCAGACTGTCCCATAGAATCGATCGACAGCGGTGCCGTCATCGTCACGGGCGAGTCTTCCTACAAGGAGAACGCCGAGGAACTGGTGACGCGGATCGCCGACGACACGGGCGATTTCGTCGTCGCGGCGGCGGGTCCCGAACTGGAGGCGATTCTGGCGGGCAGGGGATCCGGTGCCGCGGCGCGCGCCGTGGCGACGGGCCGGGCACTACTCAACGTCGATATCGGTGGCGGGACCACCAACATGTGTCTGTTCGACGGCGAGGACGCCGTCGAAACGCGGTGTCTGGATATCGGCGGCCGCCTCCTCCGGTTCGACGATGACGGTCTCCTAACGCACATCTCGGAACCAGCAGCGCGGTTGCTCGCCGACGCGAACCTCACGATATCAATCGGGACTCGACCCGCGGATGACCAACTGTCCGAGATCGCGACAACGATGGCGGAGGCGATCGTTGATACCATCGACGGCAATCCCATTAGCCCGATGACGGAGTCGGTGACGATCGGTTCCTCGGACTACATGGACCATGACGTCGACGAGATCACGTTCAGCGGCGGGGTCGGCCGGTTGCTCGCCGATCCCGCCGATCGAGTCGGCGAGTCGCCGTTCGAGTTCGGTGATCTCGGGGTCATCCTCGCGACCACGCTCAAAGAGCGGATCGAGAGACGGTCGTTTCGGGTCATAGTCCCGGACGAGGATATCAGGGCGACCGTCATCGGTGCTGGTACGAAGGCGACGTCGTTCAGCGGGACGACAACCGATATCGACGCATCGCTTCTACCGGTGAAGAACCTCCCCGTCATCGAGGGACCCGTCGTCGACGCTGAACAGACTTTAGATGCTATCACGGACCGGCTGGCAGCATGTGTAACCCACGGAACGCAGGTATACGAGATCGCTGACGGAGCGCCGTTCGTGCTCTACTTGCCATCGATCTCTCCGTTGAGTTACGAGCGCATAGCAACCCTTGCCGAGGCGCTTGCTCAAGTGTATTCGCGACCGCTCAATGGCCAGCCGTGCATCATCTTGGCTCGACAGAACTGTGCCAAAGCTCTTGGGCAGCGACTCGAAACCGCCATCGAGACATCGATACCCCACGTTCTCATCGACGAGGTCGTCGTCACCGAAGGGGAGTATCTCGATATTGGTGAACCGGTCAGTGCTGGTGGACCCGTTCCCGTGATTATCAAATCTCTCGCATTCAACCAGCGTTCTTAGACGTGACCACTACTAGGAGTTCGTTCGGGTTTTCGTGAGGTGTGAAGGCGCGTAGTGAAGACCCCATGGACTGCGCTGAATTCGCTTCCAAGTCCGAGCGGTGGGTCTCCATCCCATCGGTCTCTCGCTATCGGGAGAAATATATTAGCTCTTTGATATATTTTACACTGAGTGCTCGGACCTCATTTATTCGTTTATCGATCCCCTGTTGTTTATTTTGGATACTGGAAGACTGTTCCCTTAAAGATCGTAGGCCTGAACGGTCCTTTGATCCTCGTTCGTATCTGTAGTGAGTCGTCAGTTCACCGTTTGAGCGGAGCGTTCACTATCCCCGTCGGGGACGCAGATAACGAACTCGGTCGCGTATGTACCTGCGTAAACATCGGCAACCGGGTAGTCCGGTCCAAATGAAACGAATCTGGGTATTAAATTTCGGATGTGGAGGTGCATCAATCGAGTCGCCAGTACTTTCATCACTCTCATTTTTCCTAATATTATTTATGGATATTTCAAATAAAACTATTTATTTGAAATAAGTATAATATAAATAATGGATTCCGATAGCACATCGGACGCGGTCGAGTCGGTGCCAGAGGGAACGAATATCGAAGAGTTAGGCGTGTCCGACCAGGTCTTGCTCAGCGGGATACCACAAGCCGTCTTCATGATCGACGTCGAAGGGAAGGTCAGAGCGTGGAATCACGGGATGGAAGAGCTCACTGGCATCCCCGCCGATCGTGCACTCGACCGTGCAGACATCGGTATGATGCTCTACGACATCCCTGAAGACACGATGATCGAGCAGGTACTCGCCGCACCCAAGCGTGCCGACGAAGTCTACGGACTGCGGCTCGAAGATCGGTCACGTCACCTGTACGTCAAGGAAGACCGTGTCAGCGATCATAGCGGTGACGTTGCGCGGTACGCCCGCATTACCGTGATGCCGCTCTACGAGGACGACGAACTGGTCGGTGCTATCGAAATGGCACAAGACCTGACCGAGGAGCGCCAGCGCCAGGAAGCGACCGAGGCGCTGGTCGATGAAGTATCGACGACGCTCCAAGCGCTGACAGCCGGTCACCTCGACGCGCGTGCGTCGTTTACTGACAGCGACACTATCGACTCCCATCTGCTCGGTGTCGTCGACGAGGTGAACAAGATGGCCGACAACCTCCAGGACGTCGTGGTCCGCGTTGACCAGCAGGCAGCCGTCCTTGATGAGTCCGTTAAGCGAGCAGTCGCTGCCTCGAGCAATATTGCCAGTAACGTCGATAACCAGAACGACCTACTGATCGAGAGTGTCAACGATATGCAGTCGTTCTCGGCGAGTATGGAGGAAGTCGCCGCTACCGCCGAACAGGTCGACACCGCCGCCGAGACTGCTCGTAAGGCAGCCAACGAGGGGCTCGACGCCTCCGAAGACGCTCGAACCGCAACCGAGGAGGTCACCGACCTCGGTGAGGAACTCGTCGAGAGCGTCACCGACCTCGGCGAACGGATGGACGACATCGAGAACGTAGTCGAGGTCATCTCCGACGTGGCCGAACAGACCAATCTGCTGGCCCTGAACGCCAACATCGAGGCGGCCCGTGCAGGCAAGGAGGGAGAGGGGTTCACCGTCGTTGCAAACGAGGTAAAGTCGCTGGCCAACGAGACGCGCCAGCACACGGAGCAGATCACGACGAACATCAACGAATTACAAGCACAGACCGATTCTACCGTCGGCGCGGCCAAGCAGTCTCACCACCAGATAGAGGCCGCAAGCGACCAAATATCGGATGTATTGGCGGCGCTCGGAGATATTGCGACGGCCATCGACCAGTCCGCGGACGGTATTGCAGGGGTTTCGCAGGCGACCGAAGACCAAGCGGCGACAGTCGAGGAGCTGACCGCGACGTTAGAAGAGGCGCGCGAACACGCATCAGAGACGGAGGGGGCTGCGGACAACATCGTAGCGGCGACGGACGACCAGACCGAGGCCATCGCCGAATTGAAAGCCCGCGTTCGGCGCCTCCGTGACGACCAGTCGGACACCGAGGGAGGGACCGAAGCGGTCTGACGGCAGCACCGACGCCAGTTCGAGTCCGAACCATGATCCCACCCACAGCGTCAGTTCGTTGCGCTCTGTGTTCTCTCCGCCGTTCGTTTCTCGGCCATAGTCGATACGAACGTTCGGGCTGTAGTGATGCGGGCTATGACGGTGGAAGAAGCCGTGATGATGGACGGAGCAGCTACCAGTGGTGTCGTTCTACAGAAAGAATATGTCCTAGCTGAACGTTAAGACCTTCCATCCCCTCGGAGGGTGACAGGCATGAGAGGAGGAATATTTAACAGACGATACGTGCTGGGAAGGGTCGGAGCGCTACTCGGCAGCAGCGTCTTCGCTGGAGCCGTCACCGGTGACGAACACGGGACTGAAAGGACCAAGAGTGCCGATAGAACGGGGACGAAGACGACATACGAGGGGATCCTCGAAGGGGATACGCAACGCGATACGTACACCGTTGAGGTGACTGCAGGGGAGGGAATCGAGATCGAGATGACGGTTCAAAACCTCCAACCGGGTCAGGATGCAAGGATGACACTCGTTGCTCCCGACGGGACTGAGGTCGGCGAACTCCCCACCGACAACCCGAACCGAGGTGCATACGCAACCAACGCAGAGGAGTTCCCCGATCTCGATTCGGTCGTGGGCGGCGATGTCGCCGAACAGACGGGCCACTACTGCGTTCGCGTGACTGGCATCGATGCTTCAGCTACTGAATCTATCGAGTACACACTGTCGATCGAGACGGTCGCACTCGATCGATTTGATCCGAACGAGCGCCGAGAGGACGCCACTCCGTTCGAAGCAAGCGAAACTGTCGAGGGCGTTATCACCGGCTACGACCACGATTGGTTCGCCGTCGAGGTGGACGAGAACGACGAACTCACGATCGATTACGAGATCGTTCAAGAGGCAGACTTGTTCGATCAGGCGCTCGTCCTGTATACGCCCGACGATGAAACCGTCGAGGTCGATGGTTCACAGGCAACCGTGAGGACAACAACTGGAACGTATTACTTGCATATCGGTCCTGACGACGAGACGACTGCCGCGGATCTGCTCGCGAAGGAAACCTATCGACTGACGATTAATACCGGTGGCGAGGAATCCGAACCCTCGGAAAGCACACAGACGACGAACGAGGACTGCAAAACCGATAGCTAATCCAAGCGCCTCGTCCGTGTCCATAACCAACGCTTCTAGTCGAAAAGCGTTTGTCACTGGCTTCAACGAGACGTAGTTGCGCTGGTCCGCTGTACCGAGTACGCTATCCGCTGGCTCAGAGGTGCTACAGTCCTCGTCTCCGATTGGCACTTTCCGTTGATCGGACTGCAAGAGGATGACCTGGATCGTTTACTAGACCATGACAGCGCCACGCTCCTCTCACGCAACCACTACTCTCTCAAATCGCCATAGAGGGATCCATGGGTTTTCGATCCAGACACTTCATCGTCGGTTTCGTCGCCCTTACCGCGTTCATCTTCGCCGTCGTCGTCGTACCGATCGGCTTCGAGCGGTTCATGCTGTGGGCAGACCCCCTCGATACCCCCGAATCGCTAACGGAACGTCCCGATACGGAAACGAATTTTTGTACGACGGTAACAGAGACCGTGACAACTGGAATCCAGTTACTCGTTCAGGCACCTTCTCGGCGTAATCGACCACGGATAGTTCCTAAAACTACGTCAGGAGTCCACGACCTGGATGGGGCTCACGTAGTAGTATCCGAGTCGGTATCTTGGTCTACGCTCTCGGCTTCGTCTTCGGCATCGGACTGGACGTCATCCATATCGAGATCGGTCCCGAGTTGGTCTTCGTCAACGGCGGATTCCAGCGTCTCCTTGTCGGTCACTGCACCGACTCCTTTCTCATCAACAGCTGATTTGATCTGATCAGTATCGATTGCCGTATCGACGTTACTTCCGTTCGTATTCGACTTGAGGGCGCGTTTGATGACGACATAACCGACGGCGGCAGCGCTGCCAGTTGCAATCGCACCGGGGATACCAGCACGTTTGTACCCGAACGTTAGCGCTTTCTTACCGAGCGTCAGTCCAATCATTGTATCTAGGCTCTCTAGCTGAAGGGACTAAAGAGCAAGGCAATCAGTCGCAAGTCGACTACCTCACGGAGAAACGGGCACGGAGTACGATCCCGTCGCAAACGAGTGCCTCCTCGTAGAGAACTGATCCCGTAATCGGCCATGCCGTTCTTAATAAACGGCGTCGGACGGATCGAAGAGGCGCCATATTCCAGTATGAGTTACGCTTCGCCGATCGGCGCAAACCAACGATATACCGACTCGACGAGGTCTCAGGCCTCGTCGAACAACTCCTCGCCTGAAACCATATGCTCCTCGACGGCATCCAGGTCGAGCGTCAGCCCGAGACCCGGCTTCTCGGGGACCGCCATCCGGCCGTCCTCGATGAGGTCGTCTTCCTCGACGAGGTCTTCCCACCAGCCCAGCTCGTAGGAGTGGTACTCCAGTGCCAGCGAGTTGGGGATGGCGGCAGCGACCTGCGCGCTCGCCATCGTTCCGATCGGTGAGGAAACGTTGTGCATCGCAATTGGTACGTAGTAGAGATCGGCAAGGATCGCGATCTTCATCGTTTCGCGCATCCCCCCGACCCGCGGCAGGTCGGGTGCGAGGATGTCGACCGCTTGCTCCTCGAGCAGTCGGCGCTGGCCGTGGGTTCGGTAGACGTTTTCCCCGACCGTGATCGGCGTCGCAGTGAACTGGGTGATCTCACGCTGGACGTCGTGGTTCTCCGGCGGAACGGGGTCTTCGAGCCACCAGACGTCGTAGTCCTCGAGCGCGGTCACGAGACGTTTGGCCGAACCAGCCGAAAAGGACCAGTGACAGTCGAAGGCGACGTCGGCCCGATCGCCGACACGTTCGGTGACTGCCTCGACGATCTCGACCTTGTGGTCGACCTCCGGACCGCGCAGGTGGCGGTTCGCGCGGTCCTTTTCGTGGCCAGAGGGGACGTCGAGGTCGAACTTGATCGCGTCGTACCCGAGTTCCTCGACGACGCGCTCGCCCTCGTCGGCACAGGCCTGCGGGTCGGCCTCGTTTTCGGTGTGAAGGTCACAGTAGACGCGCACCTCATCGCGGTACTTCCCGCCGACGAGCTGGTAGGCGGGGACGTCGAGGAGCTTGCCCGTAATGTCGTGGAGCGCGATCTCGATCCCGGAGATCGCCGAGATGGTCTTACCTGAGATCGAGCCCTCGCCGGACATCTTCTGAATGAGGTGTTCGTACAGGCGGTCGATGTCCATCGGGTTCTCACCGATGATGAAGGGAGCCATCCGCTCGATAATCTCGGCGTCGCCGCCACCCCAATAGCACTCGCCGTTACCGATGATGCCCGCGTCAGTGTAGACGCGCACGAGGATCCACGGGTAGTTCCCGTCGACCATCGTCGTCTGGACGTCGGTGATCTCGACGTCCCGCTGGCCGCGGTCGGCAGTTAACCCCATCGTCTCGCCTGAAAGGTCCCGCATCGTATACTCTGCGTTGGGATCGTGGAGGTCCCGATAGTTAGGCATGCACTCGTGACATCTACAGTGGGATATTTCAGGGTTGTTATCGAAGGCTTCCCTATTGGGTTCCGTCGATACGTTGTCTGCACCCTGCGACCGGTTCCTCGAGTCTCCCTCTTACCCCACTATTGTTCGTCGCTATCGGCTTTGTGAATGAATCAGCCTGCCATATATTCATAAAGATAAATGTATTTCTTTCATGGGAATCACCGTAGCTAGCAATCCGTGACGAGAACAACCAGACGAGTCCTCAGAATTTATGTAAGAATTCACTCAAATAAAACCGGATTGTATCAAGTGTTTTGAATAGCATCGATACTGATCCAGGAAAAGGTAACGGAAAGTAAAAACATTCTTTATATTCTATTGACACTTACTGAGTCTATGCGTCTCGTACAAGTGCTTATCCCCGACGGAGATCGAATGAACGTTCTTGCGGCACTTGATGACGAACGGATCGATTATGCGATCTATGAAGAGACTGGCCGCGGGGAGTTCGAAGCGTTGGTTTCCTTCCCACTCCCCGATGCCGGAGTTGAACCCGTACTTGAAAAGCTGTATGCTGCAGGCATCAAGGAACAGTCCTATACGATTGTTCTGCCGACGGAAACAGTCGTCTCCGAGCGAATAGACTCCCTCAAAGACCGCTATCAGGGCCATCGTATTGCACGCGACGAACTCATCGCACATACCGAAGACCTTGCCCCTGCAGCCTCGACGTTCTTCATTTTCCTCATCGTGAGTACGCTCATCGCTACGACAGGGCTGCTTCTCGACTCGGCGGCAACTATCATCGGCGCAATGGTCATCGCCCCGTTGATGGGGCCCGCTATCTCGGCCAGTGTCGGAGCAGTGTTGGCCGACTCCGATATAACATCTCGTGGTGTGACACTGCAGATAACCGGTTTGCTCACTGCAGTCCTAACGGCTGCCGGCCTTGGAATACTGTTGAAAGAGACTGCCCTGTTACCGCCGGTAGACATCCGAACGATTCCACAGGTGCTTGAACGGACTTCCCCGAACTTTCTCTCGCTGTTTCTCGCACTCGGATCCGGAGTTGCCGGCGCTGTAAGCATTATCCGAGGGTCGGGATCGGCACTCGTGGGAGTCGCCATCGCGGTGGCACTGATCCCGCCTGCTGCCACGGCAGGTCTCGGTCTCGCATGGGGCAATCCAGGGGTCGTCCTCACTGCTGGCGTTCTTGTCCTAGTGAACCTGCTTGCGATCAATCTCTCGGCACTCATTCTCTTATGGGTCGCCGGCTACCGTCCTGAAAAGGCCGAGCAGACGATTCAGGCACGTCACGATGTCCGTGTTCGGATCGGAACTATCGTTCTTAGCCTGCTTCTCCTCTCCGCTGTCCTCGGTGCGGTCACTTGGGCATCCTTCGAAGTTGGAACTGTCGAGACTAGCGCCAATATCGAAGCCGAAGCGATGTTCGATAGCAGCCAGTTTGGTGACTTGCAGTTCGAGTCAACGACGGTCGACTATGATATCGACGATGTCCTCCTCGGAAATCCAGCTGAAGTGACCGTTGTCGTCTCACACGGTCCGAACACACAACTACCACCTGACGTAGCTCAGCGTCTCGACGACCGCCTAACGAATGAGACAGGAGAGGAAGTCGCTGTTGACGTTGAATTCGTTCGGGGTCAGAGTTCAACCTAATCAGGTATCTGTTTCTATCCCTCGAAAGTAGCTTGATTGATTTTGACTATACGGACAGACCCCAGTACAGAATCCTCTATCACACATCACCGTCCCACGGCTGACTCGTCGCATATGGATGCTTTTCAAACGGACTATCTAATGGATCACCGTCGAGATCGGTCTATACTGTACTACTTGAACGCCTGCATCCGGATATTCTTAGTCGCCGCAGCGTCGCTGCCATGTTCAATTCAGGGTCGGGATCGGAGAGGAGCTCACACGTGATTGGTTGAGCGACCGTTGGAAGAATCGTGGTGGGCCATCCTCAAACGAAGGAACAGATCGGAAACGGTTGACCACAACGTATCGATTCAGGATGCTGGGTGCTCCCATCCGCGGGTGGTCAAAACAGCGTACTAATCGGGCGGGCGCTGGCTCGACCGACCGTGCAAGCCCATACTGATGTGGAACTGAGGCTATGCGGAGAGCAAAGCAAATAGCGTCAGCGAACCAATGAACGCCATGTTTTCGAACAAGAATAAAGACGATACGCAAATAGAGCACTCTCACTGTGGCGTTCGGGAGGGATCCCTCTCGCGTGACGACTAGCCGGGACTCGCTTTGGCTATCGGATTCTGCGAGTTGGCGGGAATCGTTCCAGGAGCTCTCACTGCGGAAGACATCGCTGTCCTCACTGAGAGTGATGCTGTTGAGCCGTCGCTTTCTCCCCCCGGATGGGTTGTTCCGTTGGTATGGAACGTTCTCTATGCACTGATGGGTGTTGCGCTCTATCTCGTGTGGCGGGATGCCCGCAGGACACCTGCTGGTAAAATCGGACGCCGGGTTTTTCGTCGCTCAGCTCGGCCTCAACAGCGCGTGGTCGTTCGTCGTCTTCGGCTCTCGGGCAACCGGTGGACGAGGGTATCTCGTTGGTTTCGTGATGTTCGTTCCCTTGGTGATCGCGGTCGTTATGACACTACTCGCGTTCGCCCGCGTCAGTCTCCGCGCAGCAGTCCTCCTCGTGCCCTACCTCGCGTGGATCTCGTTCGCTACTGTTCTTAACTACCAAGGCTGGCGGCTTAACTCCTGAGTGTCGATGCGTGTCCGTACAGACTCGTCACGGATCGACTCCGCTCGCGATAATCCACTCGGTAAGACGAGTATCACACCTAGTGTGTCGTCGACGGGATCTACGCATACCCCCGAAGCCGATCCTGAATCGCTCGGTCGTCTGTGCCCGACACCGATCGACTCACTTCTCTGTCAACGAAGTCCTCACCGGTGATGCTCGCTACTTCCAGTGATGGATACTGCGAGCGCATACTCGCGTCTTCAGGCGCGAAAGGAGGTCGATTCGTATGTGAACTGCCGAACGGACATCGATCGAACGTCGGCAGTGAGCGAGTTAGACGTGTGCTACTGTGACGGACGCACAGTTATCACGATCGCCTTCATCAACCACGGTAGGATTATCGTGACCACGTTCGGATATTTACTACCGACACGAGGAATCGTCTTTTCAAGCACGTCGACAACGGAACTCACTGCCCGCGCCGACGCCGACATCGTCGGGCTCGCCCAGCGTGCCGAATCGCTCGGCTACGATTCGGCGTGGGTCGGCGACAGCGTCCTCGCGAAACCACGCCTCGAGCCACTTGTTACGCTCGGCGCGATTTCGGCGGCGACCGAGTCGATCGGGGTAGGAACTGCGGTGTACCTGCCGGTGCTCCGCCATCCGGTCCACGTCGCTCACATGACGGCAACGCTTGACCAGTTGAGCGGTGGTCGCCTGTCGTTGGGCGTCAGACCACCCGAACGTGAAGAGATGCGACAACTCGGTATCGACGACGAGCGCCGCGGGGCGACCCTCAACGAAGCGCTTGCCGTCGTGTCCGAGCTCTGGAAGGGGGCTACAATCGATTACGACGGCGATCACTACTCCCTTGAGGACGCGGCAATCGGATTCGAACCGGCACGAAAGCCACCAATCTACGTTGCATCGGCGGCCTTCGATCCGAGTAGCGGGTTTCCAGGGACGATACGGCGTCGCCTCACAAATCATGGAGACGGGTGGCTTCCGATCGCGATGGCGCCCGAGACGTATGCTGGAGGCTTAGATCACATTCGAGAGTTGCTCGTCGAGGCCGGCCGACCTGCCGAGGCGATAACGCCGGGGTATTATCTCGACGTAATCGTCGCTGACTCCGAGTCGGAGGCTCTCGATGACGCACGTGAGTTCTACCACAATTACTACGGAGAGCAGATCACCTATCAGTCCGACCGGTCACTCTCCGATGCGAAGATCCGGAAACGCGGTGCGTTCGGGACGCCAGCGGCGGTCGAATCGCTATTGGCCGACTACATAGAGGCAGGTGTCGAACAGTTCGTCGTCAGGTTCCCCACCACCGATCAGCGTCGTCAGCTGGGAGTATTCTCGTCGATCGCCAGTACAATACAATAACAGGACCGGTAATATCTCCCAGTAAACGCCGATCAAACACGGTCGAAACGATCTATCTAGAGTGATCTGGTCACTGTTTCCCTTCGAGTATCCTAACGTGATTTAGCGCACCAAGAGCAACCTCACTACCGTCGATGGAGGCGACAATGACTCTATAGGGGTCCACCATTGTTCAGTAGTGGTATACCGTTGGTTCCGTTGAAGCTCTACTTCACATCTATTCCCGAAGGATAGCTGCTCACGGCAGGCATGGGCCGTCAACTACGTTCAGGAGTTGTCATATATTAACAGCGGTCGCTGCTCATTCGATTTCTAAGGTTCCGGTACTTTCCCCATCGTCGTCACTAGTCTCGTCCCATTCGAGTTCAAATTCGATGCTTAACTCTCCGGGACCGTTCGTTGGGCCTTCGCGTTCGGCTTTGACTTCGAACGTCGGTTGGGCGGGTGGCTCCATCGTGACGGATTCGGATCCCGCTTTCAACGTAATGGCGCTCCCCTCTTCGAGTTTCTCAGCAACGCTTCGGAAGTATGAGGCGATCTCATCTCGGCTTTGAGTACTCTCGGACTTGAACAGGACTTCTTCGGGCATACGCTCTTCTTTACACGCCCATTGGGATAAGTGTGTTCGCTGTAGTGATCACTAGGTGTACGAAGTATTTATCTACGATTATTTATAGAACGGATGAGAAAGCATACGGTGCCTCAATCAGCAGCAGAATGGATCCCTCACAGATCTTTCGCCACGAGTGTAGGTGGTTCTCTACTCACGAACTCTCTCGATCGCCTCCCGTGTCGATTATCGGGTGTGTCCACCACCGAAACCGATCTCTAAAGCGCAAGGTGTTCTGATACGCATCTCGTTCGTTGCATTCGTTTTGGTCGTTTGTATCGTTTAGTTCGTTGCAGGCGTTTCTATTAGTAGTACCTTGAGAGTGTTAGTGTTCTGATGGGGTCGGCTGACGTTGATGAATAGGATCTGCTTGGTCTATAAGCCGGCCACCGTTGTGACGGGTATTGATCACAGCGATTACCGGGACAATGCTCGATGCGACTGTGGCCGGCGTATCGGCACCCGGATAGAGTCCAACCGGGGTCACAATCCGTTCCCGATCACGTCGGGAACGGTCGATTCCCGCTTTTCCGACCGTACACGCTTTGTGGTTCGACGTTGACGACCGTCGTGACCCCGAGAGAGGATTGTATTCGAGGGACTGTCTGATACGCTCTCCAATCCTGGATGTGGTGATACTCCACGAATCCACCGCCGTATACATGGATTGGCTATTCGACCGGCACATATATGTGTTACCGTCACACATGAACGATCCATACCCATGGAAATAGACATTACCTTGAATGGGGCTAAACGAACGTTCGAAGCCGAACGCTCGGACTCGCTCCTCGATGTCCTCCGATGCAATGGCTATACCGGCGCGAAACGCGGCTGTGATACGGGTAACTGTGGATTCTGTACCGTAGTCGTCGACGGCGAACCCGAACGTTCCTGTATCAAACCGGTTGCTACCATCGACGGGGCAACAGTCGAGACGATCGAGAGTCTGGGCACCCAGGACGACCTCCATCCCATCCAAGCCGCATTCGTGGACAACGCTGCCCTCCAGTGTGGGTTCTGTATTCCCGGGATGATCATGCAGACACGGAGCTTACTCGCAGACACTCCCGATCCCACCGAAGCGGAGATCCGTGATGGACTCTCGGGCAACCTCTGTCGGTGTACCGGCTACGAGAAGATCATCGATGCCGTACAGGACGCCGCCGGACGGATGAACGACGAGCAAACCGTCGCTACCGACGGTGGCGACACAGTCGTAGCTCCGAACGCGTGTTCGAACGACGGGTGTCCCCGCGGTGAACGCAGATGAGCAGAACCGACGAGCCAACCGAAAGCGACGACCAACAACAGTCCTCGTCGGCCGAAACCGACCATCCACTCGAATGGGACGAGAGCCCGAACAACCGAAAGACGGCGGGCGAGCGACAGGCCGTCTCCAAACGGGAGGAGAAAACCGATGCTCGAAAGATCGTCACGGGTGAATCGAAGTACACCGCCGACTACGCGCGGAACTTCCCTACTCTCGCCGAGGCGGCCGTTTTGCGGTCGGATATCGCACACGGATACGCAACCGAGATCGATACGAGCGCCGCCGAGGGGATGGACGGCGTTTATGCGGTTATCACACCGGACTCCGAGGAGGTGCCTGATACGACGTACACCTCCGCAGGACAGTCCTATCCCGAGCCGAGCCCGTGGGATCTGACCGTCCTCCGACGAAAGGTGCGCTTCGTCGGCGATCCGATCGCCGCGGTAGCGGCCACGGACGCCAGCACTGCGGATAAGGCTATCAGAGCGATCGACGTCACGTACGAGAAACTGGACGCCGTCTTCGACACGGAAGCGGCGATGGAGCCCGACGCGCCGCAGATACACGACGCCGACCGGGTGGAGAACAGCCAGCCGGGCGCGGACTACGAACGGAACATTGAGGCCCACACCGATGGCGAGATCGGTGACGTGGATGGCGCGTTCGAGGAGGCGGCGACTAGGGACGACTGGATCGTCACCGAAACCGAGTGGGAGACGCCGTATCAGTCCCACTGTGTCCCCGAGCCGCATACGACGATCGCCCATCGCGACGAGGACAACCGGTTTCACCTCATTACGAGCACGCAGGTCCCGTACCATACGCGCCGACAACTCGCACATCTGTTCGACGTTCCGATCCGGGATATTCGGGTGAGCAAACCGCGGATCGGTGCCGGGTTCGGCTCCAAGCAGTCGATGCTGATCGAGCCCATCACGATGGCGTTGATGCTGGCCGCCGACCGGCCGGTGAAACTGGAGGCCACGCGCCGCGAGGAGTTCTACGCGATGCGATCGCGACGTCCCGCCCGCGTTCGGCTCCGAAGCGTCGTCACCAAGGAGGGCGATATCGAGGCACTCGACATGTCGGCGATCACAAACTCGGGTGCGTACGGCCCACACGGGCTGACGGTCACCGGCTCCATCGCGACCAAGCCCCTGCCCTTGTACACGCATACGCCGAACATCCGCTTCGAGATGAAGGCCGTCCACACGAACCTCCCGATCGGCGGTGCGATACGCGGCTACGGAGCGCCACAAGGCCACTTCGCGCTCGAGGGCCACATGGACGAGGTCGCCGACGAACTGGGAATCGACTCCCTCGAACTCCGCTCGCGGAACCTCATCGGACATGGCGATCTCGACACCGCGTCGGGCGTCACGACGAACGGCGAGCACGTCCGTCGGATCCGCTCGTGCGGTATCGACGACTGTATCGCCGCGGGGAAGGCGGCCATCGGCTGGGACGACATCGAACAGCCCGACGAGGACCATCTCCACCGCGCCTGTGGCGTCGCCCTCACCGCACAGAAAAGCGGCGTCGCTGGCGACGAACTCGGCGCCGCACACATCAAGATGAACGAGGATGGCTCGTTCATCCTGCAGACCGGGGCCGTCGATATCGGTCCCGGAGCCGACACCGCGATGGCCCAGATCGCCGCTGAAGTGCTCGGCGTCGAGCCGGCGGACGTCCTCGTCCAGCCCTCGGATACGGACGTTTCGCCGTTCGACTACGGTGCGTACGCCTCCTCGACGACGTACGTCACCGGGAGTGCGGTAAAAGAGGCCGCCGAGGACGCGAGAACACAGCTCTTCGAGTTCGCCTCGCGAATGCTTGCGGAGCCGGCCGAGGTCCTCGAAGCTCGCGACGGAGCGGTGTACTCCGAGCAGACGGGCGAGTCGGTGCTAATAGAAGAGATCGGCTACGAGTCGATCTACGGCGACGAACTGCGCGCACAGGTGATGGGACAAGCGAGTTTCTCGACCGACGAGTCGCCGCCACCCTTCGGCGCGCAGTTCGCCGACGTGACCGTAAACGAGGAGACCGGCGAGTTCGAAGTCCACAAACTCGTCTTCGCGGTCGACTGTGGCGTCGCGATCAACCCCGACCTCGCAGAGGGGCAGGTCGACGGGGCGATGCACATGAGCTACGAGCTGGCTACCTCCGCGGGGCTCTCGTTCGACGAGGACGGCAGGCCCGAGACGCTCGGCTTTCGTGAGTACGGGATGCCGACGACAGCCGATCAGCCGCCGCTCGAATCGATCCTCGTCGAGACGCACGAACCGACGGGGCCGTTCGGCGCGAAGTCCGTCGCCGAGATCCCCGTCAACGGCGTTCCGCCGGCGTTGAGTAACGCGATCCGTCGTGCGGTCGGGGTTCGAGTCAACGAGCTTCCGATCACGGCCGAGAAGATACGGGCACAACTCGACGAGAGCTGATCGAACTCGAAACGGGTTCAGGGGATCGACTGAATCGATATGACGGTCACTAATACTATGACAGATATACTGATAACCAACGGAACGATTATTACCCAGAACGAGGACAGGCAGATCATTACTGAGGGTGCGGTCGCAGTGACTGACGGCCGGATTACCGCTGTTGGTTCGGCCGATCGTCTCGGGGCCGAAACGTCGCCGGCTCGGATTATTGACGCCGAGAGAGGGGCAGTGATACCGGGATTAATCAATGCACATACACACGTTTCCGATATCTTTCTACGAGGAACATTCGCAGAGGGTCGGGGTCTGTACGATTGGCTGTTCAATGTCAAACAACCAGCGCTGTTCGAGATGCAGCCCGAAGAGCACGCACTCGCAGCGCGGTTGTACTGTATCGAAGCGTTACGGTCGGGAACCACGACGTTCGTCGAGAACGATACGGCACTCGACTGGACGGATCTCGACCCGACCCGGCGCAAGCTCGACGTGTACGCGGAGATGGGAGTACGGAACATCTACGGTGCCGGAATCAGGGACCTTCCGCCGGACGAGGGGTTCGAGCAGTTGTTCGCTGACATTACAGCGCACGATCCCGATTCGGTTCATCCTGGCCCCGGTGCGCTGATCGTGGAAACCGAAGACGCCCTCGATAACACCACAGCCCTCATTGAGGAGTTCCACAGCGAAGGCGGGAGGCAATCGGTTTGGCCGGCGCCCGCAACGCTCGCGACGACCACGGCCGACGCCCTCCGAGGTGCGTATCGTCTCGCCGAGGAGTACGACGTGATGACGACCACTCACGTCGCGGAAGCGAAAGCCGAAGTCAGAGAGCGGGGTGCGCTCTCGAGCATCGAATATCTCCGTAACATCGGGTGTCTGGGCGAGCGTGCGCTGCTCGGTCACTGCGTGCAGACGAACGCACGCGATATCCGATTACTCGCGCGGACCGGCACCGCAGTCGTGCACAACTACCGGGCGAATATGCGACTCGCGACCGGGTTCGCGCCGGTCGCTTCGATGCTCGATACTGGCGTGCTGACAGCGATCGGGACGGATAACTCGATTCTGAACGACACTAGTAACGTCCTGTCCGATGCGCGTGCTGTCGCGACCGCACACAAAGGATATCATCAGGACCCCAGCATTGTTCCGGCACAAAAGGCGTTCGATATGGTGACCTGCGATGCTGCTGCAGCCATCGGCCACGCCGATACCCTCGGCTCGATAGAGACGGGAAAGCAGGCCGATATCGCCATTATCGATCTCGAACAGCCACATCTCACACCAGCACCGGATCCCGTACACGCACTCGTCTACGGTTCACAGGGGTCGGAGGTAGAGACCGTTCTTTGCGCAGGGACGGTCGTGATGAATGGTCGAGAGATAGTCCGTATGAAGACGCCGCTTCCCGAACTTCTCACGGACGCTACAGCTACCGCCGAACGGATCCTCAAGAGAGCTGGGATCGAGTAACGCTACTCACGACGATCAGTAGTTATCAGCTGAGTTGTTGTTATATCCGACTTTTCGATTTAATCGTCGTTAACGGGCTCGGAAACTGGAGGGACCGTATCGGTCGTATCGAACAGGGGACTAGAGTCGCCCGGAACGAACGTATTCAGTAGCAACCCGATGAGACCGGTGACGATCACTGGTTCCCCGAAGAAGGTTTGTGCTCCGAGGGGGAGTCCGGCAAGCGCATCAGGAACGGTCTCAACACCGAGTCCGAGCCCGAGCGCGGTCGCGATGATAACCATGTTCCGCCGGTTCATTTCGATGTTTAAAAACAGCAACCGCATACCGCTTGCGGCTACCATTCCCACCATAACGAGCACCGCACCGCCAAAAACGGCCGAGGGAATCGTCGTGACGATCGCTCCGATCTTTGGGACGAGTCCGAGAACGATCAGAATGATTCCGCCGATGCCGACGATGTGTCGACTCATAATGCCGGTAAAGTTGATGATACCGACGTTTTGTGAGAAGGACGTTTGCGGAAACGATCCGAAGACGGCACCAATGGCACTGATAAACCCATCAGCGAAAATCCCACCCCGGAACTCGTCCCCCGTTGGGTTTCGTCCCTCTGCAGCAGTAATACCGGACATATCGCCGATCGTTTCCATTCCCGAGACGAGAAAGAGGAAGGCGAACGTAAGGAGTGGCACTGGCTCGAAACTAAAGCCGAACTCGCCAGGGGTAGGTACGGCGAACCAGGCTGCATCGGAGACTGGACCGAAGTCAACGACACCCAGACCGATTGCGAGAGCGTAGCCAACACTAATACCGATCAGGATGCTCATCATCCGCCAGACGCCCTTGAGAAGGAGGTTGAACAGGACAGTAATTCCCAGAACTATCGCGGCAAGGGCGAGGTTCTGGACCGATCCGAAATCAGCCGCACCGACACCACCTGCGGAGTATTCCATTCCAACGGGGATGAGATATAACCCGATAATGATAACGATGAGTCCGGTAACGAGCGGCGGGAAAAACGACTGTAGTCGTTTGAACTGCCATCCAAGCAGGAACGGAACCACAACTGCAGCGACAACGATCGAGCCGAACACGACATCGAGACCGGAATTGACGCCGATCGTCGTCATCGCTCCGACGAAGGCGAAACTCGTTCCCATGACGATCGGTAATCTCGCGCCGACTGGACCAACGGTGTATGCCTGAACGACAGTTGCTACACCAGCAAATAGGATTACCATCTGGACTAAGTACGTAGTGCTAGCAGCGTCCAATCCTACGGCTCCTGCGACGATGAACGCGACTGCAGTTGATGGGACGATCATCACAGACACATGTTGTAGTGCAAGGAGAATCGATTTCGGTAACGGTGGTTTTTCGTCGAGACCGTATGCTAAATCAATCCCTTCGCCGCTTTCACTGGACATTTTCCAATCAGGTGATAACCGTGTACCATGTTAAACCTTTGCATTGATTGGTTCCGTGACTATCCAAAGGGTGACTAGACGAGCCAACAGTATCGATCCAACTGGAGCAGTGTTCACTATACACAAACCCGGTTGTCCAACTCGGGGTCGTTCCCTACTTCCACCCGGTTCTCTGGTCTAATGGGCGCTAGTAAGTTACGCTCGTACGTTTGTAATCATTGTTGACCAAATTAATCGAGTGTATGTCTACAAGGCACCGTCTAGAATGTACAAACAAATCCTCTATAGCAGTAGAAAAGAAAAATTATGGAGGAAATTGACTCCATTGTTCGTTCTGAGCATCCAAGAGAAAAACTACCACAATTTCGCCTAACCTATCAAATCATCACACGCCGAATACCATATTAGGAACGCACAAGAGGTGGTGACAACAGCCGTTAGTTCTTTTCCTGGATGATTTCAGAGCTCCGCTTAGACATGTTGACGTTTACCTCGACAACGTTCGCTGTTCGTACTACCAGATCGACGAGTTCTTGATAGTCGGATTCGCTGCTAAACACACTCTTCGGACCCGAAACACTTATTGAGCCCAATACGGACCCATCCCGAGATCTGATCGGAGCACCGATCGCCCGGAATCCCTCGATCTCTTCTTCGTCGTTCTGTGAATAGCCCTGCTCACGAACGTCCGCCAGTTCCTCGAATAACCGTTCCCTGCTGGTTATCGTTCGTTCAGTGCGGGCAGGTAGCCCATGACAGTCAACGATCTCCTCGACTCGTTCTCGGGGCAGATACGCGAGGATCGCTTTTCCTGAAGCGGTGATATGGAGATAATCTCGTTGCTGGAATTTGGCCATCTGATAGTCGTCCCCAACCGCCTGTTTCCCTTTCGATTTATACAGATTGTGTCCACGCCCGTTCTCCTCGACGACCAGATGCGCATACTGCCCCGTTTCTGTGGCTACACCGTCTATCTCATCTCGTCCGATCGTATACAGCGGGCTTTGATTTCGGACATACTCACCGAAGATCAGCATAGCATACGATAGCCGGTAGTCAGTACCAGCCTTCGTAACGAGACCGCCCTTTTCGAGGGATTTGAGATAGGTATACGTGGTGCTCTTCGACTCATCGAGATGATCGGCGAGTTCCGTAACTCCCGCCCCATTTAAGTACATTAGAGCGTGCATGATGTCAATTGCGTTGAGTACGGTTGTCAACGTCCGTGGTTCGGAATCCGTGTTGTTCGTTGCCATAGTACGGTATCTATAGCAAACTCTCTTCAACGTTTTGCCAATGTTCAAAATATACGAACGTTATGGTTGTTGTCGAGATCTCGGTAGTGAAAGCTGCTAAACGGCGGGATCGAACTCTCGATCGTCCAGCATGAAAGGGGACGTGTGCTACGAATGGATAGCCCGGACAATCCGTAGCGACGGACACGGACATGCATTGCTCGATGATGCGTCCGATACGACGGAGCAACGAGCACGACCAATTATATAGCCATACACAGAAAAGCGAGTTATGGCCATTGATACGGTGATCGCCGGTGGCACACTCGTTACCAGTCAGAATACGTTGGCTGCTGATCTTGCGATAGATAACGGAACTATCGTCGGGATCGGCGACGAATATACTATGCCGGACGCCGAGGAAACGGTTGACGCCTCGGGCCTTCTAGTAATGCCAGGTGTGATCGACCCACACGTTCATATTGACGACCACGTCTCGCTCGATACGTACGAAACAGCCACTAGCGCCGCCGCACTAGGTGGGGTGACGACGCTTATCGACTTCGCGTGGCAATCGTACGTCAGCGAAGATAGCCCCTGGGAAGAAGAAAGATCGTTGCACGATGGCGTCGAACGCAAACGTGAAAACAGTACCGAGGCGCTTATCGACTTCGGGTTGCACGGCGGGATCCTCCGCGAAGACCCCGATCTGTTCGACGAGTTAGCGAACCTCGTCGATGCAGGGATCACCTCGTTCAAGATGTATACTACGTACGAGTTCGGGCTTTCAAACGGGTTCATTCGCGAGGTCTTCGAACGACTCCGAGATCTGGACGCAGTTGGCGTCGCCCACACGGAGGACGACAGCGTCTGTGAGTCGTTAATCGCTAAGTTCCGGGCCGCAGGCCGAACCGACCCGACGTGGCTTCCTGCTGCTCGTCCGGATTATGCGGAGGCAATGGCAGCGGACGACATCGCCAGACTCGCACAGGAAACCGGAACGAAATACTACGGAATCCATACCTCCTGTCGGAAAGCAGCAGAAGCGCTTGCACGATACCAGGACGATGGTAGTCTCATCCGCGGGGAAACTTGCACACACTATACGACCCTCACGGGAGAGGTCTATCGAAAATTGGGGACCCTTCCGAAGATCGCGCCGCCGATCCGCACCGGTGATGACAACGATGCGATGTTCGAGTACCTCCGCGATGGAACGCTGAGTGTCGTTTCGACCGACCACGTGGCACAAACCCGTGAACGAAAAGAAAACAGTGAATGGTGGGAAGACCCGTTCGGTGCGAATGGCTTACAGACGAGTCTGCCGGTATTTCACGACGAGGCGGTAAACGAGCGCGGATCGTCGTACCCGTTTCTCGTCCGAGTATTGTGTGCGAATCCGGCCCAAACCTTCGGCCTTCCGAACAAGGGAACGCTCGAACCGGGCACTGACGCGGATATCGTCCTGTTTGATCCGAACGAGACGTACACGATCTCGGCCCGAGACAATGCGTCAGTCGCCGATTACACGATCTACGAGGGTCGTGAGGTTACTGGAAAAGTAACACGAACGTATCTCAGGGGCGAACTCGTCGCGACTGACGGGGAGGTCGTCGGCAAACCCGGGTATGGAGAGTTCGTTCGCCGTGAACGTCCCGTCTGGGGCGAGGACTAACTACCGCTCCACGACCAATTCGCGACCTGTCGCGCTCATATAGCCGAAAAAAATAATTACGAGGGGTCTCGACAGGGAGACGGCGACACACAACTACCGATGAACTCACTAGAATTTGAAATCGAAGACCGGACGTTTACCGCGGAACTGCACGAGGACAAAGCGCCCGAATCGGTTGCCGCGATGCGGGAGTTCCTTCCCCTACAGTCGGAGTTGATGCACGTCCGCTGGAGCGGTCACGCAACGTGGATCAATATCGATGAGATCAAACTTCCGGAGCTTCCACGGGAGAACCACACGGTGTACCCCTCCTATGGAGATATTCTGCTGTACCCTGGGTACCGGAACGAACAGGAGATTCTCGTCCCGTGCGGGTCCACCTGTTTTAAAAGTCCGGCTGGAGAACTCGCTGGCAACCACGTCGCGACGCTGGATGCACCGCGTGAGGAACTTCGCGAGATGGAACAGGAAACGCTCCGCACGGGAATGAAGGACGTGACGATTCGTCTGACCGAGTAAGCTAACGGGAAACTTTTCACCAGTACTCACACGAGTTCGTCGTTCGGGAGCTATTCGCTCGCCAGATCATAGAGCGCTCCTGCAAGCAGGCGCGTCGTCGTTGCACAGTCACTCCACTCAGTCCACTCGGCTGCACTGTGTGAATACCCGCCTTTGGATGGGGCAAAAAAAGTCCCGCATCGGTTGCTTTCGCGATATGCATCGTATCGTGTCCGGCACCGGAATGCAATTCCGTGATCTCGATACCCGCCTGCGCAGCTGCGCTGTGAAGGGCGGTCGTACAGCGGTCACTCATCGAGACGGGTTCGATATCGTATGGACGATCAAAAGCGGTCTCCACGTCACGCTCGTCCTCCAACCGGCTCAAGCAGCGCCGGATAGTTGAGACGACTCGTTCCATCGACTCGTATTCGACGTCGCGGATGTCGACTCCGAGATGAACCGCGCCGGGGATGACGTTGATCGAACCGGGTTCGACATCGAACTGCCCGACGGTTCCGACGGCAGTCTCGCTGTGTGTGTCGACGATTTCAGTGGTTGTCGATTCGATTTCGAGCGCCAATTCACTCGCTGCAGTCAACGCATCGACTCGCGATCCCATCGAAGTGGTCCCGGCGTGATTAGCCTCGCCGAGAATATCAATATGACAACGTATCGTGCCAATGATATGATTTACAATACCGGCAGAAACGGAGGCGTCCTCCAATCGAGTACCCTGTTCAACGTGGAGTTCGAGCCATGAATCCCACGCAGTTGCATCCAAGCGTCCCTCCCCTCTGAAGCCGATGTCTTCTAACGCTTCACCGAGCGTCACGCCAGCATCATCGGTCGTTGCGAGCGCATCAACTACTGTGGACGCACCGATTGCAACTGAAGAGCCAAGTACGCCATCGGAAAATCGGCCACCCTCTTCTTCCGTAAACGCGACAACTTCGATAGGGCGATCCGGAGAGAGTGGTGCGTCCTGTATAGCACGGATCGACTCGAGACCAGCATATACCCCTAGTACACCATCGAAGATGCCACCAGCAATAACCGAATCGAGATGGCTCCCGGTTGCAACCGGCCGAGTGGCCGGATCAGCGTTGTCCGGTACCCATCGACCGGTGATGTTGCCAACGGCGTCGATAGAGACGTCTAGTTCGCGTTCGTCGAGTTTTTTGACGAAGTATTCTCGGGCTTGCTTATCGGCTTCCGTTCCGGTCAAAACCGTTCGAGAGTTCCCCTCTTCGACCGGTATCGTCCCGAACTCAGCCGTTTGCACGATATCAGCCCGAAGCCTGTCCTCGTCGATATACTCGCGGAGATGCTGATTCATTCGTCTGTGCTTGATATGGTAAAACACGGCTCGTTTTGAAGGTATCGGAAATATCCCTTCATCGAACGGTCCGAGATCGCCCACCGGGGGCTGGAAAGGGAGAATGGACCCAACTGATTGGAGGGGAGAGGCGTGCCACGGCAGAGTGGTGTTACTGTCGGTTCTAGAGTCGTTTGGGACTGTGGTGTTATTATGTGTAGTTCCCAACATATCGTGTCTAAAGAAAAGATTTAAGTAACGAGTGATCCCCATTTGAGACGCGATGACGAGACTCACGGTTGAAGACCTGAACCAAGCCGACAAAGAACGATTCGTGGATGCCGTAGGTGACGTATACGAGGAATCACCATGGGTAGCTAAACGAACGTGGTCGGAACAGCCGTTCTCTTCCATCGATGGCTTACAGCAGGCCATGGCGAACACTGTGCAGGATGCATCACAGCAAAAACAGTTGGAACTGTTACGAGCGCATCCCGATCTCGGTGAGCGCACTGAAATGACCGACGAGTCACAAGAAGAGCAAGCATCCGCCGGGCTCGATCGACTACCTCCTGCGCAGTACGAAACGTTTCAGACCCTGAACGATACCTATCGGGACAAGTTCGGGTTTCCGTTTATCATGGCAGTAAAAGACGAATCCGTCGGTACGATCCAGCAGGCGATGGAGGATCGTATCGATCATTCTCGATCGAAGGAGTTCCAGACTGCTTTGAACGAGGTCAACGTCATCGCAGCACTTCGACTCGAGGAGCTAACAGTACCACGTGACGGGACACAGGAACAACACGCCTGATGGCCACTAAAGGACCGAGAATGACCCTCAATAAGAAACTGAGACACAGACCACTACAGGACCACGCATGAGTTATAACAACGAAACCGACACCGGACGTGGAGGGACCGATCGACGAACGATGAACTACGGGAAAGAACAGGTCGCAGTCTACCGAACCTACGCGAATCCGCTAGAAGGCGTTCGAACCATTCCCGAATCGTCCTTCGACGGTCGTGACAACATCCTCTTCGGTCTGGAGGTGCGCGTCCAGTTCGAAGGGGAGGAGTTCTTACCGTCATTTAGTGAGGCGGACAACACTACCGTGGTGGCGACGGATTCGATGAAGAACTTCGTTCTTCACCAAGCAGGGGAGTATGAAGGAGCGACAGCGGAGGGTTTTCTTCACTTCGTCGGAACGGAATTCCTCGAAACGTACCCGCACGTCGAAGCAGTAACGATGTCAGCGACCGAGTATCCGTTCGATGAACGCCCGGTGCCGGGTGATGACGGGTTCGATCCGAGCGATCTCGTGTTCCGCGTCTCCGATGACGAGTCAGCGTTCGGTGAGATCTACCTTGAGCGGGAAGGCGACGAACTGCGGTTCGAAGAGCAAACAAGCGGTGTTACCGAAATCGAACTCGTCAAAGTAAAAGAGAACTCGTTCACGGGGTACGTTCAGGACGAATATACGACACTTCCAGAGCGGGAAGATCGTGCACTCTACATCTCGCTGGATGTCTTCTGGACCTATAGTGATCCCGAAGACGCATTGGGAGACGAACCCCAGCGCTACGTTCCGGCCGAGCAGGTTCGTGACATCGCTCAAGTCGTGTTCCACGAGGTGAATTCGAACTCTATTCAGGACTTGATCTATCAGATCGGCCTCCGGGTTCTGGAGCGCTATCCGCAACTCGAATCCGTTAATTTCGAAGCGAACAACCGAACGTGGATCGAGGTGCGCGACGACCTAGATGGGGACGCGAAAGTTCTCAGAGAGCCACCACGTCCGACCGGCTATCAGCAGTTCTCGATGGATCGCAGCGATCTAGAGGAACAATGAGCGCGGGACTAACAACACACGTTCTCGATACCAGCCGTGAAGGCCCTGCGTCCGGTGTCGACGTGACGCTCCAGCGACTGGATCGCTCGGGCAGTGTAGAAACGATCAACCAGGGAACGACTAACGACGATGGGCGACTCGATGAACCGCTACTGACCGCGGATCAAATGGAGACTGGCACGTACCAACTCTTGTTCGATGTCGGGGTCTACTATCGCCAAGCACAGTCGGAATCGTCGTTCTTGGGGACGGTTCCTGTCCGATTCATCATCGACGACGTTGACGAGCATTACCATGTACCCCTTCTACTATCCCCTGGAGGATACACGACTTACCGAGGAAGTTGATCCCCTTGATTCCGTGAATACCGCCGTTTCCGGTCGTTCAAAACGAGGCTCGTCATTTCGTCCATCAAGGGCAACGCCTTTGGTTGGACGACCGGTAGTTCGTCGAACAGCGCGTCTCGAGTAGCCATCGTGTTTCGCTTATTCGAAGGCTGGTATTGATGGCTTGGATAGTGTTGTTCTCACTGAGCGCCATATGGTAGTATCAACACGGTATTGCAGCGATTAGCGTGTGGTTGCTCCAAGAGAGAACGGACGATAACAGCGGAGTATCTCTACAAGAATTGAAAAGAGTGGTTCTCCTGAACAATAGGCGTGGTAATCGGATAGCGACACGCGGAGGATTGAAGTACTATTCATCATATACGAACAGGAGAGCTAGTGATCCGGGCCCTGTAATCCACTGGAAATCAGAATCGACCGATAGGAATTACAAGCATATGATCGTATTACAGCGATAAAGAAGCGAGCGCATCCTATCTTTGGCTAGTATAGATCGGTGTTCACTATCTACAAACAAGGTTGATAGCATGCGACCTACAGGGACAAGTATGTATCAAGATACTATTGTAAGTAGCTATTTCATTCTTGTGCAATATCATAGTTCGTTAATAGGGGTCTGTTGAACAGGGCAAGAAGTCGGACGAAACTCCACTACGCGTTCTCGACCGAAATCCCACCGCTACACTGTTCACAAATACCGTTGGGTTGCTTTACCGAATAACTCACCACCCTCGGCTAAATGTATCGCTCACAGTGTCCATCGGTTTCTACGGGTGAACGGCTGGCCCATAATCGGCCTCATCGTACTCGTGATACTGCCAGAAACGAATTATCGACTGCTCAGTTACGAATCAAAGTAATATTAGTACCAATAGCGATTCCTCTGTTTATCGTATTTTAGACGTAGTAACATTAGTATTGCGATTCAATAGATGTTCCGTGACGCAAGAATTTCAGTAGGGAGTTGAAGCAATTACTCAAGCGAATATAACGCGAGATATTGTTGACGATCGTGACCTAGTAGTGATCTGATCTTCGACGCCAGCGGTATACCGACCGCGCTAAACGAACGTCCGCCGAACGAACCTGTATATAGGAGCAACATGAACGCCACTGGATCAAACTGACCGAATCTTTTTGCTCGTCCATCGGTAGTTAGTACCATGAAACTCGATGTCGAGTACACCGCCCTCTGGCGCTACGATGAGACCACCGGTGAGTTCCACCACCAGACTCGCTCCGTTGCCTCAGAGATGGAACCCGATACTGTTCAACTCCCCACTGAATTCTCAGAACAGGTATGGCAGGCGTTCATCAGCAACGAAACGGCCGTCAAAACCACTCCTCGGACGCCCGAAGACGAACGTGAAATCGAGGAGGAACACACATCAAGGACGTCTCTACTCCAAAATTACATACTGGTCCCGCTCGGGAGACACGGCGTTATCTGTGCGGGTACCACTCACGCGGAAGCGCTCAACGAACGAACGATCGATCTGGCAAACACGCTTGCGACAACCCTCGAAACGGCGTGGAATCGTGCGGTGGGCGAAGAGCAACTAGCACGACAAAACGAGGAGCTAGCGCGTCTCGATCGACTCAACGGCCTCATCCGAGAGATCGACAAAGCGCTAGTAGAGGCCGACAGTCGCGCTGCAATCGATCGGGCCGTCTGTGACCGACTGGCGGCCTCCGATCAGTACGAATTCGCCTGGATCGGCAAGCAAGACCCGGTTACCGAAACGATCTCTCCACGCGAATGGGCGGGCGTCGATGACAGGTACGTAAATGAACTCGAGATACGAACCGACGGCACAGCAGCCGGTCGAAACCCCATCGCGACCGCAGCGGCTACAGGAACCCTGCAGGTGGTTTCGGACATTGCAACTGAGACTCGATTCGAACCGTTACGAGAGAGGACTCTCGAACGGGGTGCGCGCTCGTGTATCAGCGTTCCGTTGATTTACAAACAGTCGCTGTACGGTGTTTTGACGGTCTATGCCGACCATCCCCGACCCGACGAGCGTGACCACGTCGTGTTAGCGGAACTCGGCCAGATGATCGCACATGCGATTACTGCTGTCGAGACACGGGAGACCCGCCATACAAACCAGGTTGTCGAACTCACACTGCAGTGTCGAGAGCCAAACACACCGCTGTGCCACCTCACACAACACGCAGAGTGTGCCATCGAGTTCGAGGGACTCGTTCACCACGCGGATGGTGAACCGGATGTCTTCTTTACTGTAAGCGACATCCGACCGGAGGAAATCATCACAGCCGGTGAACAGATAACCGCGATTACGGAGCTACACTGTCTCTCCGACCAGACCAATGAGGCCCTGTTTAGAGCACGGGTATCTAAGCCGACACTCCCATCACGAGTCGTCGAACAGGATGGAATCGTGCGTACCCTTACGATCGAGGATGGAGCGGTAACGGCTACCGTCGATATCTCCCATACAGCTACTGTCCGCAAGTTCATCGAACAGTTACGACACGATGGTCCCAGCATAGAGTTACTGTCCCGACGGACCCAAGAACGGACGCTCAAGACACACGGCACGTTTCAGACGATCTGTGAAGAGCGTCTAACGGCTAAGCAACTGGCAACACTCCAAACAGCGTACTTCAGTGGGTTTTTCCAATCACCGCGTACGAATACCGGCCGAGAAGTCGCAGCATCGTTGAACGTATCACAGCCGACGTTTACCACCCACCTACGAGCTGCAGAGCGGAGAGTCTGTGAACTCCTGTTTGCCCCGAAGGAGACGACTGCTATCCTCTGAGGAGCGTACAGGCTCAGTATTGAAGCGGTGGTACTGAGCGGTTTGTATAGTTTAGGGCCAATCACTATCCACACTCGCGCTCAGAGTACGGTGGTGGCTGTGTAGCGGAGATAGGGTGATTCGTCTTCGATTACGGCCACCAACACGGGAACAGGAGCAAAGGGTGCCTCTGACAGCCTTGATTTGCTCCATTCGCCACAATGGGAAACAAGCGTCGTCCTTCGCTAGTCCCTTTTGTGAGACCGTTCGTGTAGACGGTCCAACGGTTATACGAGGTCACCACGTATAGTCTAATTCATATTTATTTAGTATTATATCATTTATCATCAAAGTATTCGACTCTGTGGAGTCGGTTATTCGCGGAGGTTCATGAATGCTCAATGGGAGAAACTGCCGGTTCAGCCGTCGTTTTCAGCGGTTACGTCGGAACCGAGATCACGTCTCGGTTTTGCTTCACTATCCACGGTGATGCCTTCCCAGTCTTGGTCGGTGTGGAACCCTTCACGTTCTTTTGCACTCTGGGCAACACGGATGAATTCAGCCGTTTTGCGGGCTTTCGGTATCGTATGACCACCACAATAGGAAAGTCCCGAGCGAATGCCGGCAGAGAACTCCTCGGCTACAGCAGCCATCGGCCCCTTATAGGGCGTTAGAGCCTCGACTCCTTCGTCGGCACTGACGTTGTCCGGCTTGTCCTCACGATCCTCGGCCGCAGCCGTGGTTGCCATCCCTCGGGATCGCTTGTACCGTGCTCCATCGACTTCGATAACCGCCCCAGGTGCCTCTTCGGTGCCGGCAAAGAGGCTTCCAAGCATCACGGTATCTGCCCCAGCCATCAGTGCCTTTACCGCATCACCCGATGTGCGAATTCCCCCATCCGCGCAGACCGTGACATCCAGGTCGGCAGCCGCCGTCGCACAGTCATCAACGGCGGTCAGCTGGGGAACGCCGGCACCGGCGACCTTTCGGGTGGTACAGTGAGAGCCGGGTCCGATACCGACTTTCACGCAGTCGGCACCGGCAGTGGCGAGGTCTTCGACGCCTGCAGGCGTCGCGACGTTGCCAGCAACGAGGTCCGTATCGGGGAACTCCTCGGAGAGGGTCTCGACGGCGGTGAGCGTCCGTTCGAGGTGCCCGTGTGCGACGTCGACGACGAGTGCGTCGACGCCAGCATCGACCACGACAGCGCCGCGTGCAACGTAATCCTCGTTGATACCGACGGCAGCGCCGACGTGTTCGCCTGCAGCCGTCACCTGGGTGACCTGTGTGGCCTGTTCATCGGGGGTGAGGAACCGATGGAGAACTCCGAAGCCTCCGGCACGGGCGAGTTCGACCGCTAGATCGGCTTCCGTAACGGTGTCCATCGCGGCCGAGACGAGCGGTATATCCAGTTCGACAGCCGGGGTGAGTGTCGTTGAGAGATCGACGTCGTTTCGACTGTCGACGGGTGATCGGTTCGGGATCAGGAGGACATCGCCGTAACTCAAGCCGGTACGCAACTCGTTCATTATCCCCAGTATGGGAACCGTCCCTGTCTCATAAGTCCGTCCTTATCCGACGAACGCGATCAGACCGGATCCGCCGGTTCGTATTTCTCTTTCATTCGCTCGACTTCACTAGCGTATCGTTTCTGAACCGCCGATTCATCAACGGATGCGAGATCGCCAGGAGCAACGGTTTTGGCGGCGGTCACTGTGTCTAGGGCCTGTGAGGAGACTTCTCTCCGGAAGACTCGCTCTCCGCTGGGCGTCGCGTATTTGAGGATGATGAGATCCCGATCGTTGTAGCCTCGCTCAACGAGCCATACCTCAATCCCGTCCTTGTCTGATTTCGATCCCATAAGTTATCACACGCGGTACACGAAGTTAGAATTTGAGGCCGGCAGGCCTGGTCCAGTTCCTCACGAAGATCGTAGGATAGTCAATAATCCGTTGAGTCGGATGTGGTCTAGATCATATTTCAACACTGGCGGTTGATTTTCGTACTGGACGTGCAGACGATATCGCCTCTACTATCGAATCGAGGGGGTGTATCGAGCAGAGATGAAAGTTCGATGGCGTGCAGTATTCAGTGTAGTTTGGATGGAGATCGTACGAGATACTCCCTGTGAGACTGGTATGGCTACGGGCCAGTAGAGCGGAAGGGCGTGTCTCTCGAGGCGCTCCGTGAACACACGATCGAGCGGGGTAAACGAATTATCGCCGGACGCGACTGGCTCGTTTCGCCGTGAGGACTGTTTTACCACTGTTGGATGCTACCAGTACGAGAGTACCGTCATCACAATAGTTCGCTTCGAATACGGGAGCGGTCGGAATCCCGTACTCAGCAGGCGTCCGGAAGTTCGCGGCCAGACTCCAGGTCTGGGCGAGTATTCGTCCTGCATCGTCACCGTGTTCGTTGCTAGTGACCATACTCAGTCGGGCGTGATATCGATGCGGTCGTGGATCGGTCCTATTCGCTGCGTGAGATGCTGTGGCGTCCGATCGTGTGCAACTGCAAGCAACTCGGCGACGATGCTGAATGCGATCTGAAACGGGGCATCGCCGCCGAGACTCAGTCCGATAGGGGTATACACCCGTTCGAGTTCGGCTTCGGTAAACGTCCGACCTTCCTCAGTGAACTCCTCACGCATCTCATCGAACCGTTTGCGTGGCCCCATTAGTCCGATATACGGAACGGGAGTTTCCAACAACTGTTCGAGCGCAAATCGGTCATCGAGGAAGTTGTGACTCATCACCACCGCATACGTATCCCTATCCCATTGCCGGAGCTCCCCGACCTCGCGCGGCGATGCTGACATAACGGCATCCGCGCGCGGAACTCGATCGGCATCGGCTTGCCCGCCGCGAAACGAAACGACGGTCACGCGGAAATCGACGAGTTTCGCCAGTTTGACGACCGGATCGATGTCGTGTCCGGAGCCGAAGACGACGAGTTCGGGCGGCGGTCTGACACCCTCTACGTACACCTCGATGTTCCCGTCGCTGGAATCGATGGATACCGTCTCGGCATCGCCGGCATCGATCACCTCTCCGAGTGGGGCTTCGAGTTCGTCCTGTATCGCCTCCGGAAACGTCTCGTCCTCGAACCCGTCGTTCGGACGGTAGTACGTGCGATCCCCGATCGCCGCATCGGCTTCGCCCCCGACTACGGTCAGGACACCGATCGTCTCGCCGGCGCGGTACGCGTCTACGACGGGACGGTACGATTCGCCGAGCGGTTCTAAGAGGACCGTTATAACGCCGTTACAGCCCACGCCGAGGCCCCAGACGTCGTCGTCACCGGTCAAGTCCCACGTTTCGACGCGGGGTGCGCCGTCGGCCAGTACGTCGGCGGCCAGTGCACGAACCTCGTCCTCCAAACAGCCGGCGGTAATGCTCCCCACTTCGGGTCCATCCGGCGACAGCAGCATCTTCGCACCCGGGCGGCGGTACGCACTGCCCTCGACCGCGATCACCGTCGCTAAGACTGCTTCCGACTCCGCTTCGAGCGTGGTTCGTATCCGGTCGAATACGTCCGTTTCCGGCAGACTCCAGTCGCTTGTACTCATGGGTTAATCGTTGGTCACGTGATCGGTTGGTTTCGATGCGATTCGGCGGCTTGGGAGTCGAACTCGTAGCCGATTCGTCTGCCGGGCCCCCACTCTCGGAGCTGGCGCGCCAGTTCGGCGACGTCGCTCGGGCCTTCGAACGCGAACAGACCGTCGAGATACGGAAGCGAAGCGGCCATTCCGCGGGCGGTCGGTTCGTACGCCTCGGCCGTAGCCAGCGGATTCAACCAGAACATCCGTTTCGATCTGCACGCGAGCCACGAGAGTTCGCGTTCGAGCGTACTCACATCGCCCATCTCCAGGCCATCACTGATAACGAACACGATCGTCCGTCGGTCGAGGGCGTCGGGTGCCGTCTGGTGAAGACGCCTGAAGGATTCGCCGATGCGCGTCCCGCCACCCCACACCGTTTCGGCGGCTTCGAGGGCTTCCATCGCTGCGGTCGCCGACGACGCACCGACGGCGTCCGTCGTTTCTCGAAGGCTCTCGTCGAAGAAGAACACGCGGACGTCCCGCCACTCGTCAACGGCTCGCCGGAGGAACTCGATCAGGAACCCCCGATCGACCGTATCGAGAACCGATCGGCTGACATCGACCAGCAAGAGTGCACGAACCGCGGTTCGGCGGCGTTCCCGCCTCGGCACGGACAGGACGGTGCCGCCGGTACTCACGCTCGCCCGAAGCGCCCGTCGCACGTCGGCGTCGTCGGTTCCTGACTGAAACCGACGTCCTTGGAGCCCATCCAGCGTCCGGGTCAGATCGTGGAACGCTGACGCGAGGGTTCCGGTGTCGGCCGGCAGAGAGCTCTCGACGGAACTGGCCGTTCCCGACGGACTGTACAGGGCTGTCGTCGTCGCTTCGTTCCCGACAGTGGACTCGGAGGTCGCCCCAGCAACCGATTGGCCGACTGTCCGATCGGCTTGGGGGTCGGTGTCGTCGTCCGCAGTAGTGCGGTCGGTGGACGCTTCGTGGCTGGTCGGGGCATCGAGCGGGGCGAGACCACCGTCCGGGCCATCAGTGTTCGACGTCACGGGGGACTCGGTATCGAGTCCGTCCAGAAGTCGACGCCAGAACGCCTCGAACAGGCGATCGAACGTCTCGAAGTCGTCACTATCGGTGAGGAGACTGGCCCGTAACGCCGTTCGAACGCGGGCTTGCTCTCGGAAACCGATTTCAGCGAGCGACCGAGCGCCGGTCGTCGCGGCGTTGGCCGGTACCGACGCCCCGCTATGACGGAGCGCTCGGACGAACCGGACGAGCTCCGCACGAACGTGCTCGCTGAGAGCAGTGTCGGGGATCGGATCGTTCATGATTCGCCTTTCGCTTCGTCAGCGGCCTCGATCAGTTCCGCGAGCAGGTCGTCATCGACTTGATGGGCGTCTTCGGTTTCCTTCAGTACGCATCCGAGCGTGTTCCTGATCGTTTCAGGGGAGGGTGTTTCGCCGTCGCCGTCGTGAAGTGTGGCGATGGCTCGGGCCCAGTCGATGGTTTCGGCCGCGCCGGGTGGTTTCCGGAGCGGTTCCTCGCGGAGCCGTGCGGCCATCGCACAGAGCTGTGCCGCAACGACGCCGTCTAACTCGGGGACTTTCCGTCGAAGGATGGCGCGCTCCTTTTCGAACGACGGCGGTGTGACATGGAGGTAGAGACAGCGCCGCTTGAGCGCGTCGCTCAAGGCTCTCGTTCGATTGGACGTGATGATCACTACCGGCGGTCGATCGGTCGAGACGGTTCCGAGTTCCGGAATCGACACCTGGAACTCCGAGAGTACCTCCAGCAACAGCGCCTCGAACTCGTCGTCGGCGCGGTCGATCTCGTCGATCAGCAACACTGGCGGTCGGTCATCACCCCCGCGGAGTGCCTGTACCAACGGCCGTTCCAGCAGGTACTCCTCGTCGAACACCGATGTCTCGGGGTCTTCACCCGTCTGGACCGCGAGCAGCTGTTTCGTGTAGTTCCACTCGTACAGTGCGTGCTCGGCGGTGAGACCTTCGTAACACTGGAGTCGAATGAGCTCGGAATCGAACCCCGACGCCAGCACCTTGGCGAGTTCGGTCTTCCCCGCACCGGGCTCTCCTTCGACTAGCAGCGGCTTGCCGAGACGCAGCGCTAGGAGGACCGTCGTCACAATTTCGTCCTCGGCGACGTAGTCCTGTTCTTCGAACCCGGCACGGAGATCCGCCTCCTGCATGTCTGAGAACGGCGTCTTTGAATCGTCGTTCATGGTTGTTCTGTTATTGGTTGCTCCGTTCGATACTGCCGCCGCGGTCCGTCACGCCGCGCGCTTTTCGACGCGCCATGGTACCATATAGCTCTCCGTCCGCAGAAAGCCCTCGGTTTCCGGTAGAGCACGACGCCGGCCGATTCAGTCGGCCGCCGCAGGCGCCGTATTCCGGTCGATCACCTCCTCGAGCGCCCGCTCGGTGTAGACCTCCAAGAGCTGTGCTCGGAACTCGCCCGACGCCTGCAGATCATCCATCATCATCGTCGGACCGAGGTCGTCGGACGCACGGCTGGCCGCCGCTTCGATGGTCTCTTCGTCGAGTTCCTCGCCGACAAGGGCGTCCTCGACGGGGTCGAGTTACACCCCATGATCCATGATGCCGTTCGCACCGACCCGAACCGAAGAAACGGTATCGCCGTCCATCGTCAGGAGCGTCGCGACGCCGACCATCGCGTACCCTGATGAGGGGCTCGGTTTCTTCACGTAGCTCCCGACGGCGTCGGCCGCCGAGGGCACCTCGATCCCCGTGAGGATCTCGCTCGGACCGAGGTCGGTGGCGTACATCCCGAAGTAGAACTCCTCGGCGGGGACCCTCCGCTCGCTGTCCGGCCCGTGGACGACCAGCGAGGCGTCCGACACCAGTGCGGGACCGGGGAGATCGGAGGCCGGGTCCGCGTGCGCGAGGTTGCCCCCGAGCGTCCCTCGATTGCGCACCTGCTGGTCGCCGACCCACTCGACGGCGGCGGTCAGCGCCGGCGCGTGCTCGTGGGCCGTCTCGGCATCGAGGAGGTCGCTGTAGCGTGTCATCGCGCCGATGACGAGCGTATCGTCCTCGACGGGGATATCACGCAGTTCGTCGATCTGGCTGATGTCAATCAACACTTCCGGGCTCGAAAGGCCGGTCTTCATCGCGGGAAGGAGGCTGTGTCCACCCGCCAACAGCTCCGTTTCGGCCATCGAATGCTCTTCGAGCAGGTCGATCGCGTCCTCGATCGTTTCCGCCTCGTAGTAGTCGAACTCGTCGGGATACATCAGACGTCACCTCCGTCGTCAGTCGTCTCGTGGGCGTCGGGCCCGCCGTCCGCCGTGGTCCGTCCATCGACGGCGTTCCAGACCCGTTCGGCCGTCATCGGCATCTCGATGGCGTCGACCCCGAACGGCTCCAGCGCGTCCGCGACGGCGTTTACAACTGCTTGTGGCGCCGCGATGGTCCCGGCCTCGCCGACGCCTTTCACCCCCAGCGGGTTGTGGGGACTTTCCGTAACTGTTGCCCCCGTCTCCACCTCCGGGATATGCATCGATTTCGGGACGGCATAATCCTGCATCGATCCGGTCATCAACTGTGCGTTGTCGTCGTACTCGGCACCCTCGTAGAGCGCCTGGCCGACGCCCTGTGCGACGCCACCGTGGACCTGTCCCTCGACGATCTTCGGGTTGATCTGGTTCCCGACGTCGTCGACGGCTGCATACTCCTCGAAGTCGATCTCGCCCGAGCGCGGGTCGACTTCCACGACCGCGACGTGGGTTCCGAAGGGGAACACGAAGTTGTCCGGATCGTAGAACGACGTCGCCTCCAACCCCGGCTCCATGTCGTCGGGCATGTCGTGGGCGAGATACGACTGTTCGGCGACGGCCTTGATTCCAATTGAGCGATCGGGCGCTCCCGCCACCTGAAACTCGCCGCCCTCGAACTCAATGTCGGCGGGGTCGGCTTCCAGTTGGTGGGCCGCAATCTCCCGCGCCTTGTCGACGAGCTTCTGGGAGCTCTTGACCAGCGCGCTCCCGCCGACCGCCGCCGACCGGGAGCCGTAGGTCCCCATTCCCTGTGGGATCTCGTCGGTGTCGCCCTCGACGACCTCGACGTCTTCGTAGGGGATCCCGAGTTCGTTCGCGACGATCTGTGCGTACGTCGTCGAGTGGCCCTGTCCGTGACCGGACGTGCCACAGAACGCCGTTACCGTGCCCGAGGGGTGGAACCGGACGAGGCTCGACTCCCAGAGCCCGGCCTGGGCGCCCAGTTCGCCCGCGAGTTCCGACGGAGCGAGTCCACAGGCTTCGATGTAACACGAAAAGCCGATGCCGAGATACCGACCCTCCTCACGGGCCTCGGCCTGTCGGTCGCGGAACGACTCGTAATCGACCATCTCCAGGGCCTTATCGAGGGGTTTCTCGTAGTCGCCGCTGTCGTAGGTGACGGCGACCTGCGTCCGATAGGGAAAGGCATCGTCGGGAACGAAGTTCTGCCGGCGGAACTCGGCGGGGTCCATTCCCGTCTCCTTGGCACCGAGATAGACCAACCGCTCGATGACGAACGACGCCTCGGGCCGACCGGCCCCCCGGTAGGCGTCGACCGGCGGGACGTTCGTGAACGCACCCGTCACCGTACAGTGGATCGCCGGGATGTCGTACTGTCCTGAGAGCAACGTCCCGTAGAGATACGTCGGGACCGCAGGCGCGAACGTCGAGAGGTACGACTCAGCGTGATGTCGTGTTCCGTCATGGTGTTATGAACTGCTGGAGTCGCTGTCCGAACGGCCGAGAACCCTGTCGACGAGTCCCCGATCGCTCTCGTCCGTGTCCGGTTCGTCCGCCGGTATCTCGCCCTCATCGTCGGCGATCTGTCGGTCGTGGAGCTCGTCCTCGACCGAGGAGAAAAAGCGTTTGACGACCCGATTGGCAACGGGATTGACGACGCGCTGGCCCATCTGGGCGACCTTCCCGAACACGTCGGCTTCCGTCTCCCACTCGACGCCGACGCCGTTGTCCGTCTCCGAGAGGACCATTCCGGACGCCATCTCGAAGGAGCTGTTACTGGAAGACCCCTCGCCGACGGCCGACATCTCGGGATACTCGCGGTTTTCGATGGTGACGACCGTCTCGAAGGTCGGGTTCACCGGGCCGACACTTATCTGCATCAATGCTGCGTAGTGATTGCCCTCTTCGAAGGCCCGTTGGGCGATCACCTCCGGATCACCGGTCGGTTCGACCTCCCGGTCGGCGGTCGCTTCGCGTAACTCGTCGAAGTCGACGTCGGTGTCCTCGACCTCGACGAGGAACTGACAGCCGGGGAGCGACTGCTCGATCAACACCGGATCCGAAAGGGCGAGCCATACTTCGTCGACGGTCGTGTCCTCGAGTTCGAACGTCCCACTGAATTCCATGATATATCTTGCTGGCGTGTGCCAACCTCTACCGTGACACGATCCGGATTCGTAACTATAATCCTTTGCAATCAGGGGCTACTTCCCAGTATGGTGATTATATTCGGTTACTTATTTTTCACAGGATAACTGCCCGTCGATGGTCGCTGCCAAGATATATGTCGGTCGGGAATACTGCGAACGGCATGGATACTCGGGGATCCATCCCACGCTCAGTCGCGCTCGACCGACTGCGGGAACGACGTCCGTTCGAAGCGGACGGGCCAACAGTCCGGATGGAACTCGCGGAAGTCGCGGGTCGGACGACCGCCGAACCGGTCACTGCACCGATCGACGTCCCCCAACACGACCGGGCCACGATGGATGGGTTCGCGTTCGCTGCGAGCGACGAGTACCCGTTGAGGGTCACCGACGCGGTGTTTCCCGAGGACGAACCGCCGACCATCGACCGAGGAGACGCCGTCGCCGTAGCGACCGGCGCGGCGCTACCGGCACGCGCTGACGTCGTGCTGATGCGCGAGGAGGCGACGGTCGAGGACGGGTCCCTCTCGGGCCCCCCGCAGACTCCCGGCACGAACGTCTATCCTGCGGGCGCGACAGCGACGGCCGGCGAACGACTGTTCACGGCCGATCACCGACTCGCACCTCGCCACGCCGCCCTCCTCCGAGACGTCGGCATAGACTCCGTGCTCGTGTATCGGCCGCTTACCGTCGGGATCCTTCCGACAGGGACCGAAATCCACCACGGCCGCCAGCCCGATCGCGATTCGGAGATGCTCTGCAATCTCGTGCGTCGCTGGGGCCATCGTCCCGGTATCGAGGACGCGGTTCCGGACGCGATAGACCGCGTCCGGACGGCGATCGAGACCGCCGCCGCCGAGTACGACGTCGTCCTGACGACGGGCGGGACCAGCGTCGGCGGGGCCGACCACGTCATCACGGTCCTCGAGGAGCACGATGTCCTGTTTCGCGGTGTCGACGTTCGTCCCGGTCGGCCAGTCACCGTCGGGACGGTCGCGGAAACGCCCGTCTGTGCGCTGCCGGGCAAACCGGTGGCCGCCCACACGGCGGCGACGCTTCTCGTCCGTCCGTTCCTCACCGGTTGCGACCGTCTCCCGACGGTGACGGCCGACTGCAGGGTGCGGGTAACCGTCCCCGACGCCGACGTCGAGTTCGCGATCCCGGTCGTCCTCGAGGGGAGAGGGGCGATGCCACTGGGTCATGCCAGTTCGGAACTGGAACTGTACGACGAGCGGTTCGCTCCCGGGCGCGTCGCCTCGAGTACGCGGGTGCTGTGTGCCGACGGGATCGTCCTGACTCGCGAAGCGATCGAGGCCGGCGACCCGGTGACGGTCGTCCCGTACGAGGTGCTCGAATGACTGGCGAGGACCCTCCCTCGTACGATACCGAGGAGCTATCCGACACGCTCGAAACAGATCCCCGGGCCGATCCGGACGTCGTCGGCGTCGTCCTCGCTGGCGGGACGAGTTCCAGGTTCGGCGAGGCGAACAAACTCCTCGCCGACGTCGACGGCGAATCGCTGGTCCGCCACGCGACGCGAACGCTTCTCCGTGCCGACCTCTCTGCGGTCGTCGTCGTCGTCGGATACGAGGCCGAGAGCGTCCGTGCGGTCCTGTCCGACCTCGACGTGCGTGTCGTTACGAACCCGGACTACGAGGATGGCCTCTCGACGACGGTCACGACGGGACTCCGTGCCGTCGGGTCTGCCGACGCCGTCGTGTTCCTCCCTGGCGATATGCCAAGCGTCGACCCGACGACGGTAGAGCATCTGATCGATGCCTATCGGGCCGGTGTCGGGACGGCGATCGCTGCCGCGTACGATGGCCACCGTGGGAACCCGGTCCTGTTCGATCGGACCCATTTCGACGCTCTCCGTGCCGTCGAGGGTGACGTCGGTGGTCGGCCCGTATTCGTTGCAAGCGACGACAGCGCGCTCATCGACGTTCCTGACCCGGGTGTACTGATGGACATCGATACGCTCGAGGACCTGCAATGACAGTGCTGGTGTGGCGCTAAGGGAACTCCTCCGAGTTCTACGAGGGGTCTTCGATATCCTCCGTGAACACCTTCACGTCGCCGTCTTCGGTGAGGCCGATCGTAACCGATGCGTCGAGCCTGTTCGAGTCGGTATACGCTTCGAGCAGTCCGTACAAATGCGCGTAGAGTTCCGGACGGCAGTACGCGATCTTGATCCCGGCTTCGTCTCCCCGAGTGTAGATACGGTCGACAAGGTCATCGAAACACGTCCCGGCCGAGGCGCTAAACTGTGCGGGGGCGCGCAAGGTGCGGACAAGTTCGAGCGTTCGCCGCGCCTTCTCGATGTTTGCTTCCGCAGCGCGTTCGACGGCGCTCACGTTCGAATCGGTCGTCCCCAGTTCGGTAGCGATCTCCTGTTGAGTGTGGCCGCGCTCGCGGTGCTCTAACACCTCCAGTTGGCGATCGGTGAGGTTCGTCGTCCGAGGATCCATCGTACGACATCAAACAGTAGTGTTTGAGATAAGCTTATGGGTCAAATTCCTGAAGTTGGATCAATGGCTGGAATGGTGTCGTCGGTTCGCAGACGGACGCTACTCTCGGGGGGTGCCGTCGCGCTCTGTGGACTCGCTGGCTGTTCACGTGTCCGTAATCGTACCCAGAGTCACTCGGCGACCGTGTCGATGCTCGTCGCCGGGAGTTTGAACAACGCCCTCGAAAACGGGTTGCGCCCGGACGCCGAGACCACCATCGAAATCGAAGCATACGGGTCCGCCGAGGTCGCTCACCTCATCGCTGACGACCGGAAGGACCCCGATATCGTCTCCGTCGCGGATATCGCGCTCTTCGATTCACCCCTCCATCCGGACTGGTTCGCCGAGTTCGCGACCAATTCCATCGTCATCGCGTACAACCCGGATACGGAGGGGGGACAGCGACTCGCCGATGCCGGACCGGACACCTGGTATCGACCGGTTTTGGATAGGGAGGTCGCGATCGGGCGAACGGATCCGGATCTCGATCCGCTCGGGTATCGAGCGCTGTTCATGCTCGAACTCGCGACGGAGTACTACGGGACCGACAGGGACCTCCGGGAAGCGATCCCGCGCCGGGAGCAGATCTACCCCGAAACACAGCTCGTCAGCCAGTTCGAGACGGGGTCGATCGATGCCGCGATCGCATATCGGAACATGGCCGTCGAACGGGGCTACGACTATATCGACCTTCCCGCGGAGATCGATCTCAGCGACCCGTCTTTCACTGATACCTACACAACAGCCACCTACGAGTTGCCGAGCGGGAAGGTCGTTCGCGGCGGACTCATCAGCTACGGATCGACGATTCGCCACCGATCGTCAGCCGCCGTCGACGTATTTGACGACCATATCACGGGACAGTATGTAAGCGAGTTCGGGTTCACGATCCCGGATAATTACCCACGATTCACCGGTAATGTTCCCGACGACATCACGAACTGACGCTGCCGTCGATCGGTTCGACTGGTTGTCGGTTACGTTCCTGCTGGGTGCGGTCCTCCTGTGTTACTACCTCGTGCCGCTCCTCTCGCTGATCGTCAGTCAGCCGCCGGGTGTGGTGCTCGAGCGCCTGCGGGCGCCGGAGGTCGTCTCGGCTGCAACGACGTCGGTCACTGCGGCGGTCACGAGTACGGCCATCGCGACGGTGTTCGGACTGCCGCTCGCCTATTGGCTCGCTCGCGTCGACGGCCGCATGAAGACGGTGGTGACGGCACTCGTGATCCTCCCGCTCGTCCTGCCCCCGATCGTCAGCGGGATGGTGTTGCTCACCGTCGTCGGGCCGAACACACTCCTCGGCGAAGCGGCCGCGGACAGCGGTATTCCGTTGACCCGGTCGCTCGTCGGTGTCGTTCTGGCCCAGACGTTCGTCGCCTCGCCGTTCGTCGTCGTGACGGCGAAGACGGCCTTCGAGGGTGTCGACCGACGCCTCGAGTATGCCTCCCAGTCGCTCGGGAAGAGCCGATTGACGACGTTCCGCCGGGTGACGCTACCGCTCGCCTGGTCCGGTATCCTCGCGGGGATCACCCTCGCGTTCGCCCGTGCGATCGGCGAGTTCGGGGCGACGATCATGCTCGCGTACTATCCCCGCACGATGCCGGTCCAGATCTGGATCTCGTTTTCGACGCTCGGCCTCGAGAACGCGTTTCCCGTCGCGGCCATCCTCGTCGGGATCGCCATCGCGACGCTCGTCGTTCTGAACGCACTCGGTACGAACCCACTGGAGTGACCGATGCTCGAACTGACTGCCCTCTCCAAGACGTACGATGGCTTCGAATTCGGGCCCGTCGACCTCACGGTCGGTGAGGAGGTCCTCTCGGTGCTTGGCCCCTCCGGAAGCGGGAAGACGACGCTGTTGTCGTTGATCACTGGGACGACCGAACCGGACAGCGGATCGATCACACTCGACGGTCGACCCCTCGATCGACGGTCGCTCCAGGAACGACGGGCGGGACTCGTGTTCCAAGACGGAGCGCTGTTCCCGCATATGACGGCCCGCGAGAACATCAGCTATGCGGCAACTGACCCGGATCGAGTGACGGAACTCGCGTCGCTCCTCGAAATCACAGACATCCTCGATCGCCGGCCACCGACGCTCTCCGGAGGGGAACAACAGCGCGTCGCCCTCGCCAGAACGCTGGCGGCGGACCCGGATACCTTGCTGCTCGACGAGCCGCTGTCGAGTCTTGACGCGCCGATCCGTCGTCGATTACGCGGAGAACTGCACACGCTGTTCGAGTCCCTCACCATCCCCATCATTTACGTTACCCACGACCAACGGACAGCGACCGCGCTCGGGGACCGTATGGCCATCTTCCGCGACGGCACGATCGCTCAGCGCGGCCCACCCTCACGTGTCCTCACACGTCCCGAGACGCGATTCGTCGCCCAGTTCACTGGCACCGAGAACCTCTTCGAGGGGACGATCGTCACAGCAAGCGAGGAGGACACCACCGTCCGGATCGGTGATCGGACGGTGCGGGCGAGCGCTACCGACAGTGCTGGTTCAACGGTTACGGTGTGTATTCACCCCTCGCGTGTCTCGCTATCGCTCGAGGACTCCGAAACGAGGCCGGAGTCGGAGAACATACTCCCGGGGACGGTCGATCAGTGGTTGAACGAGGGGGCCGATTATCGAGTCGACGTCGACATCGACGGTGCTCCGATCACGATCATCGCGACGATCCAGCCGGCGGTCTTCGATCGTTTGGCGATCGATACCGGTTCTCCCATCCACGTATCGGTTCCACCGAGTGCGATCCATCTGATTTCACGGCAGTAGACCAACTCGGAGAACGGCGCGTCCCTGGACGAGTCACTGACGGTTTCGATACCGCGTGATAGCGGCCCCGATATCGAGTCGGTCCTGGATCGAGACGGCGAGTGCGAACGCCCCAACGCCGATCAGGGCGCCAACGAGGGTATCCGAGAAGTAGTGCGTTCCGAGATAGATCCGGGAGACGGCTATCGCTACCGCCAGAACGCCGACGGCACCGACGGGTAACACCGAGGAGCGACGAGCGGTCATCGCGTAGATCGTAGCAGCGGCCGTGTGTCCGGACGGTAACGACGAGGTAACTGGTTGGGCCCCGCTAACGAAACAGACCGGGTCTGGGGGAAACGACCGCTGGATCGTCCACATCATCGTTCCGACGACGACGGCGGCGAGTGCAAGCGCGAGTGTGGCCACGCGGAGTTCGTCAGTCCACCCGGCGAGATAGCAGATACCGAGAAACACGAGCGCCGCGGTGGCCGACCCAAGACCCGTGACCGACGTCATCACCTCCGTCAGGAGCGGGGATCGCACCGCCAGCATCAACTCGACGACCCGGTGGTCAAGCCACACCACGAACTCCACCAGTTCGGCAATGGCACTCTCCATGTCCCGACACTACTGGCTGTATCGGATTAGTCCCTCCGAGTGGGACCTCGGCGAACATGGTACTTGAAGCCTCGACGTCCGACTACCGAGTACGCCACGGGGGAACTACGGAACAGCACTGTCGTCCCCAGGCCCCCAGTGGCTCCGATAGTCGAAGTCGGCGGATCGGTCCTCGAAGCGATCGAGTCGGAACTGAGCCATCGGGAACGGTGGCGTCTCGCTAGTGACTAGTGACCGAACAGCACGCCCCGTGACGGGCGAAAGCATGACACCGCGGCCGTGGAGCCCGGTCACGATCACGAGCCCCTCGGGTCCCTCTGTGGGGGCGTCGATAACGGGGAGGCCGTCGGGTGAGGCACAGTCCGCAGTCGGACAACAGTCCTCGCGGCGAATCCGTCCCGCAGCCACACCGCTGAGCAGCGGTGCGACGTCCTCAACGACGCGTTCTCGGAAGGACGGCTGCACACCCATTGGCGTCCCGTCGGGATCGCTGAGGAGGTGTTCGTTCCCGCCGACGAGCACGTTCCCACGGTCGGTCAGTCGCCAGTATACCCGCAGTGTTGGTTCGGATCCCATGGGACAGACAGCAGGAAGCGGTTCGTCGGGTTCGATGACGACCGCGTTCCACCGAAGCGGGCGAGCCGGAATATCGACGTACTCGGCGAGGAGATCGCGCGTCTTCCACCCAGTCGCATAGACGACGTGGTCGGCGTCGAGACACCCGTACTCCGTCTCGACACCGGTCACTGTACCGCCTTCGACCCGGAGATCGGTCACTTCGTGATCGCGGAAAATCGCTGCTCCAGCCTGTTCTGCGGCCCACTTCAACGTCATCGCGTAGTCGAGTGCGTCGAGGGAACCGGTACCGTCGTAGACCAGACCGCCCCCGTACGCGGAGAGATCACCGAACGAGTCGGGAAAGCGCCGCTCCAGTTCGGATCGAGTGAGAAACTCCCCACCGTCGGGTGCCTGATCGGTATATAGATCGACGTTTGCCTCGGGAACGAGACGAACTGTCTCGCGCTCGGTGAACGAGAAGATGCCCTGCCCGTCGAGATCGCGAAACTGCGAGAGAGCGAACGACGCCCACTCGTCGGGAAACGGTTCGAGCGAGAGCGAGATCATCCCGGAGGCTCGAGAGGACGTATCGGCGGCCACCCCGCCTTTGTCCAGAACGATAACGTCGTGATCGGGTGCGAGTTCCCGGGCAACGGCAAGGCCCGAGACGCCGGCTCCGACCACGACGACGCGGTCGTTGACTGTCGACATAGTGCTCTCGGATCCTCGCAGAGCGAACACAAAACGCTACGGATCGCTCGGTGGAGGTACTGTGGACCGAACGGCTCACCGTCATACGAGTGGTCGGTGTCCCGCGAACGAGTCCGAGAGTCGGCGTCGATCGGGAACGGGAGGCCATTCGACAGCGAGCCGTTCCCGCTGAACGACAGTTCGATGTCCGACCCGCCATCGAAACGGGAAGCTCAGCGAGGCCGTCGGGTCGAGCAGGGAAGGGTCGTTCACGCTCCGTTCTCGGGCATCACACGCGTGTACCACCACGCCCAGAGCATGAGAACGCCTTGAAACGGGAGACGCGCCCACAACCCGACTCGAGCAACGGTGGTAGCCCAATCTGGAACCGACTCGGGGACCGTATCACTGGTGGCCATATGGACGTTTGCCGGAAACACGGCGAGTAACAGGGCGATCAATCCCCACGCCGAACGTCGGCGCGTCCGCCGAAACAGCACGCCGATGCCGAGGACGATCTCCGCAACTCCGGAGAGGTAGACGAGAAGAGTCGGCCGAGGGAATCGAGGCGGGGCGATCCGAGCGAAGGTTCTCGGGGTAACGAAATGCATCACGCCTGCGGTGATGTAGATGCCACTCATCACGTAGAGAAGTAGCCGTTCGAATCGGACTGGGGGACGATCGGTACTGGTATTCATACCTCTTGGAGGGTACTCGTTCGGGACCGATAAAGTGCCGGCGAACACGGCCCTATCGTGGACCCGGGTTCGAGTGGCATCTCCGGTCATGAACACTACGAAAACGGGACTGGGATGACGGGTCGAGAGAGACCCCTTGGAACCGAGCAACGGGACGTCGGTGACGCTCATCATCCCTGGCGATCGGTTCCGGAGTACGTTCTATCGTTCTCGCGTAGCAGTGTACCGAACGGTTACGAGCGGCAGTCCGAGCAAGGAGATACGCTGGTCCGCAAGGACAGCAGCCTCGTTTCGCGCGCTATCAGCGACAGATCCTGGGGAATCGTGCGCTGGTGAAACACGAAAGCGCTGGCTGGCCGGGAGCTTGAACGCCATCGTCCGCGTATGGAGATACAGTCCGCCGTCAGGACAGTCAGTCGTCAGTGCGATCCCGTCCCCGTAGTGTTCCATCCTGAGGACGGTCGCGAGGTTCGTGTGGGGGAGCGGCACGGCGATATTGACGAATCGTTCGTCGCCGTCAACGTAGCTGGCGTAAATAGCGACGAACACCCCCTCACCGGTATCGTCGTCCGTTCGGATCCACAATCGTGGATCGTCCCGCGGGTCGGTTTCCGCTGCCGGCTCGGCCAGCGCGAACAGGTCGCTAGAAACGCGCTTCGAATCGCCGCCGGGACCGGGAAGGTTCAGTTGTTCGATCCGACTCGTCCCCCGACTGGCGACGCGTGCCCCGAGCGAGTACGGGAAGTGCCACGTCGCAGCAACCGACATCCCGAAGGTCGCTGTCTCCTCGTAGAGGGCGCGCACGTCGGGGTGAACAGCGTTCGGGTCGAATCCGGAACGGGCGTAGTCTTCGAGCGACTCCGTTTCGCCGTCGACGCGGTCACCACGGACGTCGGTGCGTTCCGGCCACGTTGGACCGATACGACCATCGCCGTGCAGGGCCGAGAGAGGGACGTTACGGGCGCTACGGCGAGCCCGACGGAGAGCACCCCCGACAGCGAGACCGAGACTGCAGAGACCGAACGCTGCGGTGCGTGCCGAAAGTCCGAACACGAGTCCCGTACGATTCACGCCGAGTTAAGCCCAGTGTCTCCGGAACAGTATCGGAACCGATATCGATCAGTTCAGGATTTGCTGCCCCAACCGAAGGCGAGCCATCCACCATCCGGATGCAGTATCTCGCCCGTCATGAAATGGTCGCCGGCTGCGAGGAAGGTCACACAGTTTGCAACCTCGTCGACGGTTCCAAACCGACCGAGCGGGGTTCGATCAACGACGTCCTGTCTATCGAACCCGATCTGGTCCTGCGCATCGTCAACCATCTCGGTCTCGATATACCCCGGCGCGATGGCATTGACGTGGATGTCGTGGTCCGCCCATTCGATAGCCAGACACCGTGTGAGATTGTTCACACCTCCCTTCGACGTATTGTACGGTGTTCTGCCGGTTTGCCCCTGTTCGCCCATCATACTCGAGATGTTGATGATATTTCCGCCCGTTCCCTGGTCGATCATCTGATTCCCAGCCACTTGCGCCCCGTAGAACGTTCCACTCAGGTTGACGTCGATGACCGTTTGCCACTCATCCAGCGATATCTCTTCGGCGGGACCACGAATATTGATCCCGGCGTTATTCACCCAGATGTCTAGCGAGCCGAACTCCGCGACGGTTCGATCGGCAAGCGATCGAAGCGAGTCGCGGTCCGTGACGTCGGCCTCGATCGGGAGGAGGTCGGAGCTGCACTCGATCTCGTCTACAGCAGCGTCCGCTCGCGCCTGTGAGCGGGAATTGACAACGACGTTCGCGCCCTCACTCGCGAGATGTTGAGCGATACCGAACCCGATTCCGCTACTGGAACCGGTGACGACGGCCGTCTGTTCGTCAAGTGAACCGGACATGTTTCAGGAATACCGCCCGCCCTTGTGATTGTTCCGATACCAACTACCGGTTCGGAAAATGAGGCGACCACACCGAGGACCGTATTCGTTTCGGGATATCGGTTGCCTATTCCCCTACAACGGGTAGCCCGCCATGTACGGCAGGGCGGATGTCACTTCCGAGAGGACGGATCCCAGTCTCTCATCTCACCATCGGCTTCGCGGTAACGCCTCAGTAGTTCAAGAAGGGAATATCGAACGGACGAACCTCGGAGCCGATGCGGAGGCGAGTAAAAGTTCACTTGAGCTATTTCAATCAAACGTGTTCTTTTTCACCTTCAATAATTATATTCTTATAAAATTAAATAAAATTATCTTATATCTTATTGAATATAATTAACGCTATTACGCAGGATGCCGAGTAACGATCGTTGATGGTTAACAACAAACCAGGCCCCGAGGAGACCACCCGATCGGGAGAAGAGGGGACACAGAAACGATCCAAAAGGTTCGAAGTCCTCGATAATCGCCCCGTCAATAGGGACGGGCTAGTCGAAGAGTGGCCCGAAGTCGGGTTCGTCGCGATGGAATCCCCCAACGATCCGGATCCCTCGATAACGGTCGAGGACGGAACGATCGTCGAAATTGACGGTGTCGAACGCGAGGAGTTCGATTTCGTCGATCAGTTCATCGCCGATTACGCGATCGATGCGGAAGTAGCCGAAGAGGCGCTCGGAACCGATTCGGTAGAGTTCGCCCACATGCTGGCGGACATCAACGTTCCACGCGAGGAGATCAAGCGACTGGCAGCCGGGATGACGCCGGCGAAGCTCACCGAAGTCGTCAATCAGATGAATACGGTGGAGATGATGATGGCACTCCAGAAGGTTCGAACCCGGAAAAACCCGGGCAATCAGTGCCACGTCACGAGCGTGAAGGACCATCCCGCACAGTTGGTCGCTGATGCGGCCGAATCCGCGCTTCGAGGGTTCGACGAAGCCGAGACGACGGTCGGGATCACGCGTATCGCACCGTTCAACGCACTCTCGCTGTTGATCGGAACGCAGTGTGGGAGGGGCGGTGTCCTGACACAGTGTGCCGTCGAGGAAGCGACCGAACTCGAACTGGGTATGCGAGGAATGACCAGCTACGCCGAGACGGTCTCCGTGTACGGCACCGAGGACGTGTTCAAGGACGGAGACGACACCCCGTACTCGAAGGCCTTTCTCGCCTCCGGGTACGCCTCTCGAGGGGTGAAGATGCGATTTACGTCCGGGTCGGGATCCGAAGTGAACATGGGTCAAGCGGAGGGCAAGTCCATGCTGTATCTCGAAACGAAGTGTGTGTTGGTAACCAAGGGGTGTGGTGTCCAGGGGCTGCAAAACGGATCGATCAGTACGGTCGCGATCCCGGCGGCGGTTCCCTCCGGCCTCCGCTGCATTCTCGCGGAGAACCTCATCGCCGGCATGATCGATCTGGAGATGGCCTCCGGGAACGATCAGACGTTCACACATTCGGAGACGCGCCGGACGGCACACATGATTCCCCAGATGTTCCCCGGAACCGATTTCATCTTCTCGGGCTATAGTGCCGTGCCGAATTACGACGATATGTTCGCCGGATCCACCTTCGATTCGTCGGACTTTGACGACTACAACCTCATTCAGCGGGACTTCAAGGTCGACGGCGGGACCAGGGACGTCGAAGAGGAGGAAGTCATCGAACATCGTAACCGGGCAGTGAGAGCGCTTCAGGCGGTGTTCGAGGAACTGGGCTTCCCGCCCATTACCGACGAAGAGGTCGAGGCGGCGACGTACGCCGACGGGAGCGAGGACATGCCGGACAGAAATCAAGCACAGGATATCGACGCCGCACAAGAGCTGATGGAACGAGAGATCACGGGGGCCGATATCGTCAAAATACTGGTCGATCGCGGCTTCGAAGGGATCGCCAAGAACATCCTCGGCATCCTCAAATCACGCGTCTCGGGCGATTATCTCCACACCTCCGCGATCCTCGACGAGGAATTCAACGTCGTAAGCGCGGTAAACAATCCAAACGACTACGAAGGTCCCGGAACGGGATACAGGATCAGCGAGGAACGCTGGGAAGAGATCAAGAACTACCGCCATGCAGTCGACCCGAAGGATGTCTGAGAGCGTTCCCCGCGATCGGCGTCCGGTTCGACCGAACGATTACGAGCAACGACGAGACCTGCCCAGACCATGAGCCAAGCGAAACAACGAGAACGAACGATTACCTTCGAGGAGACCGGACCAGCCGACGACGGGACCACACCGGACGAGGTCGTTATCGCCCTGAGCCCGGGCTTTGGCGAGATCAGTACGGAAACGCTTTCGGGCGTCTCACACGCCGAAATACTCCGTGAGACGATGGCCGGTATCGAAGAGGAAGGTGCCTCCATACGTGTCGTTCGGGTGTACGATACCGTTGATTTGGGGCGAATGGGGCTCATCTCGTCGAACCTCAGCGGGTCCGGTATCAGTATCGCGATTCAGTCGAGAGGAACCACCCTGATTCATCAGGAGGACCTGCTCCAACTCGATAATCTCGAACTGTTCCCCCAAGGGCCGTTGCTGGTGCCCGAGACGTTTCGTGCGATCGGTCGGAACGCCGCTCGATACGCAAAAGGGGAGAGTCCAGCGCCCGTCACGGTCGAAAACGACCCGATGACACGACCGAAATTCCAAGCGATGGCGGCGATCTGGCACATCAAGGAGACCGAACGGCTCGATGAAGCCCGTGGACAAGTAGAACTAGACGTAGCGTTCAACTAATACACTACTACCAATGACCAATCCAAACGACGTCGACTACCCGCTATCGGAGAACCCGGACGCAGTCGAAACCCCGAACGGAACGGCCCTCTCGGAGATCACGCTTGAAGCGATCGTCGACGGGGATATCGATGGCGATGATATCGTCATTTCGCCGGATACCTTAGAAAAGCAAGCAGCGGTAGCCGAAGACGAGGGACGGCCCCAGCTCGCACAGAACTTCCGCCGTGCGGCCGAGTTGACGACAATTCCTGACGAGCGTCTGCTCGAGATCTACAACGCCCTTCGGCCGAGCGGTGCGGACAAACAGACCCTCCAATCGATGGCCACCGAACTCGAGGAGGAGTACGACGCCCGGATCAACGCGGAACTGGTTCGAGAGGCGATCGCGGTATACGAAAAGAGAGGGGTGGTGTAATCTCCGAGTTCTCCCCGCGGACGACCCGAGTTACGGGCCCATCACTTGATCACCCTCCCCACCGGCCGACACGATACGCGGTCGGCCCCTCGACAGAGAGAACATGAACTACATCGCAGGAATAGATATCGGCAATTCGAGCACCGAAGTCGCCCTCATACGCGATAACGACGGCTACGAGTTCGTCGCGACCAGTCTGTTTCGGACGACCGGACTGAAGGGGACTGTAAAGAACGTCCCGGGCGTCATAAACGCCCTCGAACGGGCAGCGGATGAGGCGAACATCGCCGTCGAGGACATCGACCGGATCCTCCTCAACGAAGCCGCGCCCGTCATCGGCGATGTCGCGATGGAGACCATCACCGAGACCGTGATCACCGAATCGACGATGATCGGACACGACCCGTCGACGCCGGGCGGGGACGGGCTCGGAACCGGAACCATCATCGACATAACCGCCGATCGCGGCGACGTTCCGGACGAAACGGCAGTGATCGTGGTCGTTCCCGAGACGGTCGATTTCGCGGACGCTGCAGCCACGATCAACGAATGGATCGAGGACGGTATCGACGTTCAAGGGGCGATCGTTCAGAAGGACGATGCCGTTCTGATCAACAATCGCATCGACCGAACGATCCCGATCGTCGACGAAGTGAGCAAGATCGAGGAGATTCCGCGGGGCCAACCGGCCGCAGTCGAGGTCGCAAGCGAAGGGTCCGGTCAAACGATCGATCAGTTGTCGAACCCGTACGGGCTTGCGACCCTCTTCGAACTCTCCGCGGAGGAAACCCAGAAGATCATCCCCGTCTCGCGGGCGCTGGTCGGGAACAAATCTGCAGTCGTCATCAAAACACCCGCCGGCGATGTCGAAGAGCGAACGATCCCCGCGGGTTCAGTGACGGTTATCAGCGAACAGGGCACTTCGGCTTCGATCGGTATCGATCAGGGTGCCGACGAGATCATGGCACAGGTCGAGGACCTCTGGCCAATCGACGATATCCGGGGGGAGCGCGGGTCGAACATCGGCGGAATGTTGAGTCGGGCGCGCGAACAGATGGGGGAAATCACCGGTCAGGAGTTCTCGGAGATCAACATCCGGGACATCATGGCAGTCGATACGCTCGTCCCGCAGGCCGTCGAGGGGTCGGTCGCCAGCGAACACAGCATGGAGACGGCGGTCGGACTGGCAGCGATGGTCAAAACGAGCGAACTACCCATGCAGCAGATCGCCGACGAAGTCGAAGACCGGTTGGAAACGACGGTCCACATCCAGGGTATCGAGGCAAACATGGCTATCTTGGGTTCGCTGACGACTCCCGGGACGGACGTTCCGTTCGCCATCCTCGATATGGGTGGCGGGTCGACTGATGCTGCCTATATCGATGCGGACAACGACATCACCTCGATTCACCTCGCCGGGGCAGGCGATATGGTGACGATGCTGATCGCCTCGGAACTCGGCCTCGATGACTGGGAACTCGCCGAAGGGCTCAAGAAATATCCCGTCGCAAAAGTCGAGACGCTGTTCAGCATCCGCCACGAGGACGGGACCGTCACCTTCCTCGACGAGGCGGTCGATTCGGAGACGTTCGGGCGGATCGTTCTCCTCACGGACGATGGCGACATGGAACCCGTGAGTATCGACGAATCCGTAGAGAAGGTTCGCCGGACCCGGCGTCGGGCAAAAGAGAGGGTGTTCGTCGCGAACGCCAAGCGTGCGTTACGGCAGATCTCGCCCACGAAAAGCGTCCGATACCACTCGTTTGTCGTAATGGTCGGACGATCCGCACTCGATTTCGAGATCCCGGAACTGATCTCCGATGCGCTTGCCGAATACGGGATCGTCTGTGGCCGAGGGAACATTCGCAGCACGACTGGACCACGAAACGCAGTCGCGACCGGACTGTGCTTGTCCTACGTCGGTGATCGAACGGCGCTCGACGGGACAGTGCCCGACGGACTCGCGAAATCCGTTGGCCTGACCGCGCTCGCAAGCGATTCTCACCCATGAGCTCCCGATCGCTACCCCGGAGGTGGAGTACGTGAGCGAACCCCGAGCGTCGGTAGCATCCGACGGTGCTGTACCGCACATCAGTATCCAGTATCGGGGGCCGAAACCGACGACTGTCGAATGCATCGAGTATGGAATCGAAGAAGAGGGCGTTCCGTGGCGTACTCGATCAGTCGCGGAGGAACCTCCCTCCGAAAGGACGTCGACCGAGATCGCATATCGGGCCGCTTCGGACTCGGGGTTGAAGATCGGTATCGGAATCACTCCCGACGGTACTCACGTGATTCATCATGCCCGCCTCCCACCGGAAGAACCGATCGTACGCCACTATCCCGCGACGAACTCGCAAGCGAGAACGATCGGGACGAACGCGGCTCGGTTGGCAAAACGCATGCCGCTCAAACCGATCGAATAGCCACCCCAAAGACCGGGGATCCCGGCTCCGAATCGGGAGTCGGAGAGTTCCACGGAAGTCACGACGAGCGTCCCTTGGGCCGTTTTGACGGTCGTGTTATAGACGTGGGTGAACGTCAACCGCTCGCATATGTCGACAACCGATCCCCCCGACGCCGCTATCGGTACCACGGCACGTACAACCGGATGCCGCCCCGCCCGAGAGTTCGACCGTGTAGGTTCGACTGTCGTTCTGTCGGGACGTTACGCGGACGATCCCGTCGCCACACACCAGGAACCGAAACAGCAATGAATACCGGTCCCAGGTAGTCGGCTTGTTTCGGTCGATCGCCTCTAGTACTCGCTCCATCGGTTCACTCGGCGTAGTCCCTTCGATCACGGGCGTTTACCTTCTCGGTGCCTACTGACCGTCCTTTTTGCGATACATCGTCTCATTCCATCATCGGCGTACGTCTCGAGCACACGGGACGTGGCTACTCGAGTGCGTCGAGACCCGCCTGAGCGACCGTCATATCTTCGTCGGGAGACCCACCGCTAACGCCGATTGCACCGATTACGCTCTCACCGGATTCGATCGGAAACCCACCGCCGAACGTCACGATACGACCGTCGTTGGTGTTTCCGATACCGAACAAGGCCTCGCCGGGTTGGGCAGCGTCCCCGATCTCGTCGGTCGGCATTTTCAGTGTCACTGCACTGTAGGCCTTGTTCTGTGCGATCGAGATACTTGCGAGCAACGCGTCATCGATACGATGGAACCCGAGCAGATTCGCGCCCCCGTCAACGACGGCAATGCACATCGGCACGCCGATCTCGTCGGATCGCTCTTCTGCCGCCCGAATCATCTCCTTTGCCTCGTCGAGTGTTATTGTCTCCATGGTAGCTGGTTACGAGACGAACTCGTGGTCCGCTTCGATAACGAACCCCAGTGTAGTATAACTACGCCTCGCGTGTTCTCGGGCGAGGACCTGGCCGCGTCGAACCGGGAGTATCCACTCAACGAACCCAGCGGCCGGTCTCGTTTCGAATCGGTCGACTCCGTTGGACTCGCTAGCTCGAGGTGGTCCGGTAGGGGCCGTAGAATCGCTCTCTCCGATCGACGCCGCGCTGTTTAGGGTAACCTAAAATCGGAGCTTTTATCGTACTTTAGGTTACCCTAAACCATGTATGCGACAGCTACGGAGACGATCGACGACGGCGCGCAGGGCGCGCGAGCGACTCGAATCGACCGCCGAGCGGTTCGACACGATCGGTGACGTGCGCGGACGCGGTCTGATGCTCGGCGTCGAATTCGTCGACCGGGCTGCCGACTGGCGGGGGCCGGGTCCCCACGCTCCGAGCGGCGACCTCGCCGAGTCCGTACAGGCCGAGTGTTTCGATCGCGGCCTCATCATCGAACTCGGCGGCCGGAAAAGCGCCACCGCGCGGTTCCTTCCGCCACTGATCGTCTCCGCGGGCCAGACCGACGAGATCGCGACGATCTTTGAGGAGGCCGTCACGTCCATCCACGAGGGGCGAACGCGAACGCGGGAGGTGAGCACATGAGCGCGGACGGACTGTTTCTGGGAACCGACCGCGGTGACGCCGCGTACAGGGCGGCGATGGAGCAGGCGACCGACGCTGTGCTCTGCGCGGTTGCGGCTCGCGAAGAGCCGTACTCGGGTGCGTCCCCCGACGCGCTTGCCGAGTATCTCGACGACCCTGTCGTCCCCGAGGAGGGCCGCGGGCTCGAGGCGACGCTCGACGAAGTCGCCGAGCGGGTGCTGGCGCACTCGGTCGATCCGTCGAACCCACGGTGTGGGGCCCACCTTCAGTGTCCGCCGATGGTGCCGGGACTGGCCGCCGAAGTGCTGCTCTCGGCGACGAACCAGTCGCTCGATTCGTTCGACCAGGCGCCCGCCGCCACGCTGCTCGAAGAGCGGGTCGTCGGGGCACTCTGTGACCTGTTCGGCCTCCCCGCGGGAGCGGACGGCGTCTTCACGAGCGGTGGAACCCAGTCGAACTTCCAGGCGCTGTTGCTCGCCCGCGATCAGTACTGCGCCCGCCAGTTCGACCGGGACGTCCAAGCCGAGGGCCTTCCACCCGAAGCCGACTCGCTGCGGCTGCTCTGCTCGGCCGAGGCCCACTTCACCACGAACCAGTCTGCCCACCACCTCGGACTCGGGGAGGATGCCGTCGTTACCGTCCCGGCGGACGGCGACCGTCGGATGGATCCCGGGGCACTGGAGGCGACACTCGCTGCCCTCCGGAAACGAGGAGCCGTGCCGTTCGCCCTCGTCGGCACCGCAGGCACCACCGACTTCGGGAGCATCGATCCGCTGGGGGCGCTCGCTGACGCGGCCGCCGAACACGGGCTCTGGTTTCATGTGGATGCGGCCTACGGTGGGGCACTCGCCGTCAGCGACGAGTACGGGGACCTCCTCGCGGGGATCGAGCGGGCCGACTCCGTCGCGGTCGACTTCCATAAGCTCTTCTACCAGCCGATCAGCTGCGGGGCGCTGCTGGTCCGGGACGGCGACGAGTTCCGGTGGATGGCCCGCAACGCCGCCTACCTCAACCCCGAGGCCCACGACGACCGCGGGGTGCCCAATCTCGTCTCGAAGTCCGTCCAGACGACCCGGCGGTTCGACGCGCTGAAACCGTACGTCGCGTTCCGCGCGCTCGGCCGCTCTGGGATGGCCGCTCTCGTCGAGCGCACCCTCGAACTGGCCGACGAAGCGGCGTCACTGCTCGAGTCGGCCGACGACTTCGAACTGCTCGGCGAGCCGACGCTGAACGCCGTCGTCTTCCGGTATCGCCCCTGCGAGGGGATGACCGACGAGGCGGCGAGCCGACTCAACGCCGACGTCAGACGGGAGTTGCTCGCGGACGGCCGCGCTGTCGTCGCCCGCACCGAGGTCGACGACGCGACCTGCCTGAAGCTCACCCTGCTGAACCCGACTGCGACCCTGAAGGACGTCGGGGCGATCCTCGAGGCCGTCCGCGAGTGTGGATCCGCGGTCGCCGACCCCGGGGAGGTGATCGCATGAGCACCGGCCTCGACCCCGGCGCTATCGACGGATCGATCGACGTCGATCCCGCCGAGCGGGCCGACGACGCGACCGTCCACGCCTTCCTCAACTGTTACCTGCGCGAAACGGGTGCGTACGACGTTCACGATGGAGGTGTCGCCGGCATCGAGCCCGGATCCGGCGGGCTTCTCCGGGCGACGCTCCCCGAACAGGGGATCGAGCTGTTGGCACCGCTCGTACACCGCTCGCCGACGGAGCGACACCTGTTCGAGACGCCGGTTCGCTACAGCTTCCCGACGGGACGGTCCGGCCGGTCGATGCGGCGACCCTCGCAGCGCTGGTCGTGAAGGACCTCTCGCTCGCCGCCGACGGCGAGGCAGTCCCGGACGACCTGCTCGAGCGCGTTCTCCGGAGCAAGCGAAACGTCGAGTCGTTCATCGCGGCGCGGGCCGGCGACGCAGAGCGCCTCTACGACCCGGAGCTTTCCTTCCGAGACGCCGAACAGGCGCTGGTCTTCGGTCACCACCGCCATCCCACACCGAAGAGCCGGCAGGGAATCACGAGACGGAACCGGGCGACCTACGCACCGGAACTACGGGGTTCGTTTCCGCTGCACTACTTCGAGGCCGATCCCGCCCTCGTGACCGCCGATTCGGCGCTCGAGCGAAGCGCCGTCACGTGGGTGAACGACGCGCTCCGGGCCGATCCCGACGTCCCCGAATCGTTCGTCGCCGAGCACGTCGAGAACGAGGCCGTCCTCCTCCCGGTCCACCCGTGGCAAGCCGAGTACCTCCTCGATCAGCCCTCCGTACAGTATCACCTCGGCGACGGCCTCGAGCACCTCGGCGCGGTCGGACGGGCGTTCTACCCGACGACCTCGGTCCGAACCCTCTACAGCGAGGCCGCGCCGTTCATGGTGAAGTCGTCGCTGCACGTGCGGATCACCAACTCGGTCCGGACGAACAAGCGCCCCGAACTCGAGCGTGGCGTCGCCGTCGCCGAACTCCTCGGGACCGACTTCGGGGACGAGCTTGAGGCGGCGTTTCCCGCCTTCGATGTCGTCCACGATCCCGCGTACCTCGCACTCGACGTCGGCGACGACCGCGAGTCGGGACTGGAGACGATCCTTCGATCGAACCCGTTCCAAGACGGGGCCACCGAGAACGCGACGCCGCTTGCCTCGCTCTGTCAGGACGCGATCTCCGGCCCGTCCCGTCTCGGTCGCCTCGTCGCGAGGATCGCCGAGTGCGAGGGGCGCTCGACCGAAGCGGTCAGCGCGGAGTGGTTCGACCGGTATCTCGCGACCGGGATCCGGCCGGTACTCTGGCTCTACCTCGTTCAGGGTGTTGGCCTCGAGGCCCACCAGCAGAACTCCGTACTCACCCTCGACGACGAGGGGTATCCCGACGCGTTTCGCTACCGGGACAACCAGGGCTTTTACTTCCCCAAGTCGGTCTACCCCGCGGTCGACGACTACCTGCCGGGCGTCGGCGAGCGAGCCGACACCGTCTGTGCCGACGCCGTCGCCGACGAACGGCTCCGGTACTACGTGGTCTTGAACAACGCTTTCGACCTGATCAACGCCTTCGGCTGTGCCGGACTCGTCGAGGAGTGCCGGCTTCTGGCGCTGCTGCGCGAGGAACTCGAGCGTGCCCGCGACCGATACGACCGCTCGTCGTCGGACTTCCTCGACCCGCTGCTCGAATCACCGACGATCCCCTGCAAAGCGAACCTGCTCACCCGCTTTCGGGGGCTCGACGAACTGGAGAACGACCTCGAGAACCAGTCAGTCTACGCGGACGTGACCAATCCGCTCGTTACCGAATTCGACCCATGACAGGACCAGCACCCACCATCGCGGCCGACTACGACTACCAGGCCCACAACCGACGTATCGACCGGACGATCTCGCTCCGGCAGGCGACCCCCGAGCGCGACCTCGCTCGTCTCCACGCGTGGCTCGGCAGCGATCATGTGAAACCGTACTGGCAGCTCGACCTGCCGCTGCCGGCGTTTCGGGATCGTCTCGCGGACAAACTCGCGGACGAGCACCTCACGCCGTACGTCGGCTGTCTCGATCACGTCCCGATGAGCTACTGGGAGTGTTACCGGGCCGCCGAGGACGACGTCGCGAACCACTACGACGCGGAGCCCGCGGACCGGGGCGTCCATCTGCTGATCGGTCCCGAGGAGTACCTCGGCCGGGGCTACGCCCGACCGCTGTTGCGGGCAGTCGTCGCCATGCAGTTTCGCCACCCTGAGACCGATCGAGTGATCGCGGAACCCGACGCCCGTAACGACCGCGCGATCGCCGTCTTCGAGGACTGCGGGTTCGAACCCCGTGGGGAGTTCCGCTTCGAGGAGGCCGAGAAGGACGCCCTATTGGTGGTGTGTGAACGCGAGCGGTTCGAGTCCGCGGCGCCCGGTGACGAAACGGCTTCGGAGGTACGTTCCGATGTCTGAGGCCGACGACGACCGCGTCCACGACGTCCTCGGCGTCGGCCTCGGTCCGTTCAACCTCGGTCTCGCGGCCCTGCTCGATGGCCTCGGGGAGGACGTCGACGCTGCCTTCCTCGAACGCGACGCCGAGTTCCACTGGCACGAGGGAATGCTTCTCGAGGGCGCGACCCTGGAGGTCCCCTTCCTCGCGGATCTGGTGACGCTTGCGGATCCGGCCAACCCCCACAGCTATCTCAACTACCTGCGGGAGACCGGGCGGATCTACGAGTTCTACTTCTACGAGCGGTTCCAGATCCCCCGCCGGGAGTACGACGACTACCTCCGCTGGGTCGCCGAACGCCTCGGGAGCTGTCGGTTCAGCCGCGAGGTCACGGCGGTCCGGTGGGACGACGACTGCGAGCAGTACATCGTCGTCGCCGAGCAGCCCGAAACCGGCGAGCGCTTCGAGTACCGCGGAAAGCACCTCGCGCTGGGGATCGGCTCCCGACCGCAGGTCCCCGACCACCTCGAGTGCGGGCCGGACGAGGGGGTGTTCCACACCGCTCGCTACCGACACGATCGCGAGCGCGCGCTCGCGGCCGACTCGGTCACTATCGTCGGCTCCGGGCAGAGCGCCGCCGAGGTGTTCCAGGACCTGCTCGAGCGCCAGCCGGAGGGCGAGTACCGACTCGACTGGTTGACTCGCTCTGCGGGCTTCTTCCCGATGGAGTACTCGAAGCTCGGACTCCAGCACTTCTCCCCGGAGTACGAACGGTACGTCTACGACCTCCCCCAGGAGGTCAAAGACGACTTGATTCCGAATCAGGACCTGCTGTACAAGGGCGTCGACCCGGGAACGAGCGCCGAGATCTACGACCTGCTCTACCGGCGCTCGATCGGCGACCGCGACCCCGATGTCGGGCTCTTTGCGATGACCGAGGTACGGGACATCGAGCCCGTTGGCGACGCCTACGCACTCGACTGTCACCAATGGCAGGCTGCGGAGTCGTTCGTCCACGAGAGCGAGGTCGTGATCCTCGGAACGGGATACGAGCGGCCGACCCCCGACTTCCTCGATCCCCTCGCGGATCACGTCGTGTGGGACGATCGCGGGCGGTTCGGGGTGACCGAGGATCACCGCCTTGAGATCGACGCCACGGGCGACGTCTTCCTCCAGAACGCCGAGTTGCACACCCACGGCGTGGGCGTCCCGGACCTCGGACTGGGCTGTTATCGCAACGAACGGTTCGTCAACCGGCTGGTCGGCCGCGAGGCCTACCCCGAGGACACGGACACCGTCTTCCAGGACTTCTCGGTCGAGCGGTTCACCGAGCGCGCGCCAGGCGCCTCCCGCTGCGGGAGCGAAACGACCCCGATGCCGACGCAGGACGACTGACATGAACCCGAACGACACGATCCGACGGAACGCACTAGACGCAGCGGTTTGGGAGACGGTCGAGCGCCGCCTCCTGACGAAGATGCTAGAGGAGTTCACCTATGAGAAAATCCTCACGCCACGACAGGTCAAAGCCGGCGACGACCGCGCCACCTACCGGTTCGATCTTGGCGACACGGCGTACCGCTTCGAGGCAGCCGAGCGACTGATGGACAGCCTCCACGTTTACGAGGGAACCGTCGAGCGACGGGAGGGGAACGGGACGTGGGCCGCCCTCGACGACCCGCTTCGGCTGCTGCGGGATCTCGGCGAGACGACCGACCTCGAGGGGCTCACCGAGGGGAACCTCGTCCGCGAGTACAAGCGCACGCTGCTAGCCGACGCCCACGTCGAGGCCCGACGGCGCGAGCGCGAGGAGTTCGACCCGCTCGACCTCGACTACGCCCGCCTCGAGGGCGAGATGGACGGCCACCCGTGGATCACCTACAACAAGGGCCGGCTCGGCTGGGGGTACGACGATTACCGTCAGTACGCACCCGAACTGAAAGAGCCCGTGAGGCTCTCCTGGGTCGCCGTTCGCAGGGAGAAGGCGACGTTCGTCGGCACCGAGGACGTCGACCACGATTCGCTCGTCCGCAACGAACTCGGCGATGCCTACGGTCGGTTCCGGGAGCGCCTCGCCGACCGAGGGCTCGATCCCGACACCTACTACCTCCTGCCGGTGCACGACTGGCAGTGGGACAACAGTATCGTCCCGCTGTTCCCCGACGACATCGCTACCGACGACATCGTCCCGCTGGGCGAGGGTTCCGACGCGTACCTGCCCCAGCAGTCGGTCCGCACGTTCGTCAACCTCGACGACGAGACGAAACACCACGTCAAGGTGCCGATGCGGATCCTCAACACGCTGGTCTGGCGGGGCCTGCCCGGCGAGCGAACCGAGCTCGCACCGACGGTGACCGAGTACATTCAGGGTATCTACGAGAACGATGAGTTCCTTCAAGAGCAAGGGCTTGTGCTGCCCGGTGAGATCGCCGGGATCAACTACGATCACGGCGACTTCACCGAGATCGACGGCTCGCCCTACCAGTATCACGAGTTGCTCGGGGTCGTCTGGCGCGAGTCGATCTACACGTTCCTCGACGGGAACGAGCGCGCGGTCACGCTCTCCGCGCTCATGCACGATGGCGACGACGATCCGTACGTCTCCCGGCTTATCGAGCGCTCCGGTCTCAGTACGGACGAATGGCTCGAAGAGTTCTTCGACACCGTGCTTCCGCCGCTGTTGCACTTCCTGTACCGCTACGGGACGGTCTTTTCCCCGCATGGCCAGAACACGATCCTGATCGTCGAGGACGGCGTTCCCACGCGATTGGCGATCAAGGATTTCGTCGACGACGTGAACGTAAGCGATCACCCCATCCCGGAACTCGAGGCATTGCCCGACGAGATGCACGCCGTGCTCCGAAAGGAGCCGCCCGAGGGGCTCTGTCAGTTCATATTCTCCGGGCTGTTCGTCTGCGTGCTGCGCTACGTCGCGGACGTTCTCGAACTCCACGAAGACTACTCGGAAAAGCGGTTCTGGTCCCACGCACGGGCGGCGATCCTCGACTACCAGGCTCAGTTCCCCGAACTCGAAGAGCGCTTCGAGCTGTTCGATCTGCTCCAACCGGAGTTCACGAAGCTCAGTCTCAACCGCAACCGGCTCTTCGAATACGGCTACGACGACACTCCCGGACGTCCACACGCGTCCGAATACGGGACGGTCGCAAACGCCCTGTACGACGTTAGCGACGCTGCGCCCGCTGAGGAGAGACGACCGGGAGTTGGGAACGATTGATTCGAGACTAGCCGTACCGTAAATCGATATCAGTCCGGGTTCGTATCGCTCGCCGTTTCCAGACGTTCTAAAACGAATGAACGAATAAAATGATTGTACGAATTAAACGAAAGTAATGGCGACTCATCGAACGCGATCGGGCGGCTGTATCCATCGCAACTAACTTGGGGTTATTAGAAGAAGCAGCGTAGCCGATAAACGAAGATAACGAACTCAATGAACAAACTAATAGCGTTGCGTTCAACAAGCGTAACGAAAAGATGGCTTTAACATATTGGTGTTCTTTGGTGTGATTGAAACGCCTTCACTGAACGAACTGCTGATAACGAACGTAACGAATGACATGAATCACTTGACTAAATAACTGATATGACAGAAAACGAAACTGCACGGATTACGGTAGCGAACCAGAAAGGGGGCGCAGGAAAAACGACCGACGTTATTCATACTGGCGGCGCACTCTCAGCGCGTGGCTACGACGTTCTTCTCGTCGATATCGATTATCATGGCGGGCTTACGTGCTCGCTTGGCTACAGCGATCTGTACTACGATACCGATCGGACCACGCTCTTCGACGTGCTCGACTTCGATCAGATGGATTCGGCGAACGATATCCTCGTTGAGCACGAGGAGTTCGATATCCTCCCTGCCAGCGAGAAACTCGCGAACAACAAGAACATCCAGACACTGCTCGAAGCTCCCAAGAGCCGAGAGCGACTGGGAATGATGCTAGATACGCTTGATACGGACTACGACTACGTCCTCGTTGATACGCCACCGTCGCTCAACGTTCTTACCGACAACGCACTCGTCGCGACCGGCAACGTGGTTATCCCTGTCATTCCCGAAAAACTCAACGCTAACAGTCTCCAGATCTTTGCAAAGCAGCTGGGATCACTCGAACCGGCCTATGGGAACATCGACCGCCTCGCTATTATCTGCAATCGTGTCGAACAGAACGCCGAACACAAAGACACGATTCGGGAGATCAAATCGGCTTATTCCCTCCCCGTCTTCGAAATACCGAAACGAACGGACCTCTCACAATCGATCGGTGAGGGTGTCTCCGTCTTTGGCTTTAGTAAGGACAACAGACGCGTCGAAGATGCGCGTCAACTCTTCGGTGACATCGCTGATCTGCTCGACGAGACGTTCGCGAAGACCGCTCCCGAAGAGGTGAAAGCATGAGTGATGGCTGGGGAGACGCTTCGGGTATCGAAGGAAACTACGAAGAAGACCCCCCCGATGGAGACGTGAATAAGGGCTCCGGAACACAAGAGACGAATGCACCGACTGGAACACAGAGCACGAATGAAACGAGCGCAACGAAGACGAACATCAAAGACGAGTGGAACGGTCGAACGATCTACATCCCGGACGACGTTCTCGATGCTATGGAGGACACGTATTTAGAATCGCAACTCAAACTTCGGAAAGCCGGTCAAAACGAGTTCAAGAAAAATCGGCATTTCTACCCCCTCCTTGTACAGTTCGGGCTCGAAGCGCTTTCAGATGCCGATGTAGAGGACATTCGTGCCCGCCTCTCCGAGATCAGTGACGACTGATCTAGTGGTACACAGATAGGAGTGTGATACGACTCCGGTCAGAACGTGATTCTCCTTACGCATTCTGGCGCTATCGTCGAATATAGTCGGAAAACGAGTGAAACAGCGAGTAGATACTCGAGACGAATCGCGGCTTACTATTGCATAGTGGGCGCAATGGTTATTCCCGTATCGAACCATAGAGCCGTATGTCACATCGGAGCAAATGGTTACGCGACGTTACATCCGGTGTACGCTCACTTGACCATAGAGAAATCGCTACAGCAGCGTTTTATGCGTATGACGGTCTTTTCCTCTCACTAACGTCGAGACATCCACTCGGAACAAACGTTTTTGAGAGGGAGTGGAATGTATTGGTAGTACTTGACGCATGCCGGACTGATGCGCTTCGTGCGGTAGCGCCCGAATATGCATTCTTGGACAACGTCGGGGAGATCTGGTCTGTTGGATCGACATCGGGCGAATGGTATGCGAAGACGTTCGTTGATGACTACCACGATCTCCTCGCTGAGACAGCACTCATTTCGGCAAATCCATATGCAGAATCCGTGTTAGTGAATGGTAATCGACCACCTAGCCACCCTCATCCGTTTAATTTCGCCGACTGGGGGACAGTAGCCGACAGTGATCTCGCATATCTTGAACTCACTCGTCATCACGATCGACCGTTCGCTGATGGTTCTACAGTAGCACTCCATTCGTCGACCGTACAGGATCCGTCGTATGTGACAGACCGAGCAATCGTTGCTGGTCGCAAAGGCTTTGAGAGGGTTGTTGTCCACTATTTCCAACCTCATCGACCCTTCATTCACAATCTCATTAGAAACAACACACCCATGACAGCGGTTGAAGACAGACCGTATGATGCCGGCCGAGCAGGTGAGGCTACTATCGATGAGATATGGCCACTGTATCTCGATAACCTCCGACTGGTCCTCGATTCAGTCGAGGACCTGCTCGAGAACATCGACGGAGCTGTTGCTCTCACTGCAGATCATGGTGAACTATTCGGTGAGCTCGGCCAGTATGGGCATTTCCAGAGCATCCCACATCCGAAACTGAAGAAAGTCCCATGGGTGAAGACGACTGGAACCGACACGAGAACCAGACAGCCGGATCCTGACTTCTCGATACGAAAAATGGATGATGTAGAAAAACAACTGGCAGATCTCGGATATCGATAACTACTGGAGGGCAGCCAACGAACGCAGAGAGAAATTATTCGGGGCTGACGTACGCTCGGGCCAGTGAGCGGTTCTCCTCGATGGATCTATCGGCTTCTGCGGTCTAACAATCGAATTTGTGTGCTTTGCTCAGGTGGACTCACCCAGAGGTCACTCACGATCATCACGAGGCGGTTGGCCAGAGAGAGTAAGCCAAACCTGATCACAGTGAGTCGCCTACAGAGCTAGTACCGATGGGAGAATCTCTGGGGTTTTGGGCGTTTTATCGGCAGTACACTAGCTCCGGTATTCATACCGCAGCTACAGCAGCACTAACAGCAGTCGGACTATTGGTCTTTGTTCACTGGTCGTTCGCCATCCTTGCGATCACTATCTATATTCTTCCACCAATTGTCCTGTACCTCTACGAGGATCCCAAACTCGAGCCCACAGACACAGAGGCGACCGAGACCCATACAAACCCTACGCTCGGAACCGAGCGAGAACGACGGCGACCGTCCGGGAGACCTCCCGAGCAGTCCACGAACAGGGACAGTACCGAGGAGATCGCCAAAGGACAACCGAATCGAAGCGAGAGCACCGATCGAATCGAGCCGGAACCTCGTTCGACTGGTATGAATTCCATGACTGGGGGAGACGCCGGATCAACGGCCGATACCCCATCTAGCGAGTCCAATCCGAACACGAAACCAGCCGTAGAGACTAGCACGTTTGGCAACCAAGATCGGAAGTGGACCAGGGCCACATCGCCGACTGATGAGGGACTGTGTGATGTTGTTATGGCCGCCGACGGCCCGTATATCGTCGGTGACGAAGGGACGATTCTTACCTACCGAGACAGGTGGGAAGGTATCCTTCGTCACGGGCCTACGACCAATTCGAACGCGCTGTGTGGCGCAGCCGCTTCTGCTGACGGCCGGCATGTCTGGGTTGCTGGAAATAGTGGTGTTCTCGGGCAGTACGATATCGATACATCGCAGTTTACCGATTACTCAGCCCCGCGGGGGATTACGAACAACTGGACGGACATCGCTGCCGTCGGGATGTCCGGTGAGGAGGCCCTCTACGTAGTCGACGATTCTGGACACGTCCTTCGAGGCGTCAACAACGGTGGCGACGTGACGTGGGACGAACCCCAGACGCCGGGTGATGGGTCCGATATAACGAGCGTCGTGTTCACCGACGAGGCTGGCTTTCTCTGTGATACGAACGCAGGCGTCTATGAGACCACCGACGACGGCGATACGTGGGACCGGATCGGGATTGAGGAGGCCGGGCCCGATTTTACCGACATCGCACCGGCACGTCGGGATGCAATCAGCGTCTCGTGTGATGACGGAACGGTGTTTCGATACGACGGTACTAACTGGACGAACAGGTATATCGGTGAGGAAGCGCTCTGTGCGATCGACCGAAACACAGATACTGGGCTTCTGTGTGGCGAAGACGGGGCGATCTACGAACAGCAGCAAGGGAGATGGGAACGCCAACCAACCCCGATCGAGGAAACGCTTCACGGTATTGCTATCGGTACTGAGTATCCCTCAGTTGCAGTCGGCGAGGACGGAACAATCATTGAATACGTCTAATTGCCACAGGGGTGCTGTCCATGATGTGGAACCCAAAGAGGGGTGTAAGCTGAATTGGATGCTGTCGATTGCTAGTGCCGGCAACATATCTCTGTCCGTCTCGTACGTAGCGAAACCCGTCAACCGGTAAGGATTTCAACAGAACTTTCGAGGAACTCATCGCCGAGTAACGCTATGTTTCCGGGAGGTCATGGAGACAACACTACCATGTCATCGACTCAAAGATCGAAAATAGTACGATGATAGATGACGATAATGGGCCATTCGAGATTCTCCGTGTTCGATCCCCGCTCACACGATTTGATCCCACAAGTCGAGTAGCGTTTCGCTCTCGTCGCCCTCGGGGCCGTAGGACCAATTCAGATAGTTGTGGTTCTAACCCGCCGGGTCGAAGCGGAACGCCGAGAGCGGGCGAACCTCGACGTCTCTGATCGGGAGATCGAGGTCCGTCTCCTCTCTATCGACGCGACGAACCGGAGTCCGTCGGCTGACAGACTGCTCCAGTCCCATCCGCACTCACCCATAGGTTCGTCGCCAATACTCTTCTTCCGTCTCCCTGTCGTTGAGGGAGACTCAGGGGAGTCTCTTAATGTGTACGTACCGGCAGACCGATATTTCTGGGCGTTCCCGCCTTCGAAGGATGCAAGCCGTGAGCGCTCAATCGACGACGTGAGCGGGTGTCTCGCCGTCGAGGTACGTTTCGAGCTGCGAAGCGATGATGCGGGGACCACCAAGAACCGCATCACGAGTCGATCCAGCGACGTGAGGCGTCAACACAACTCCGTCGAGGTCGAACAACGGATGGCCGGCAGGAATTGGCTCTTCGTCGAACACGTCGAGCGCCGCGCCGGCGATAGCTCCCTCGGAAACGGCAGCGACGAGGGCGTCGGTATCGATGAGTCCACCACGAGCGGTGTTTACGAGATATCCGTTGTCGTTCATCCGTTCGAACTCCTCATGACCGATCATGTTCTTGGTGTCCTCCGAGAGGCGGACGTGGAGAGTAACAGCGTCGGAATCGGCGAGAAGCGTGTCGAGGTCCGCCGGTTCGGGACCGACATCGCGGATGTCTTCGTCGTCGACGAACGGGTCGTAGACGAGAAGTTCCGGGTCGAATCCGGCGAGTCGACGTGCCACACCCCGCCCGATGTGTCCGAAGCCAACGATACCGACCGTCATCGTCCTGACGTCCGGTGGGAGTTGGTCGGGGTCGAACACTTGGTTCCACTCGCCATCGGAGAGTTCCGCGTGATTGAACGGAATCTCGCGAAGCCGCGAGAGCAGCATCGACACGGCGTAGTCCGCAACAGCGTCGCGGTTCCGGCCGGGGGCGCGAAGTACGGTGACGCCGTTGTCGACGGCGGCTTCGACATCGATGTTCTCCGTTCCACCGCGGGCGGCAGCGACGAGCGAGAGGTCCGCACCCGTGATGAGCTCGCGCGAAACCGGTGCTTTGTGAACGACGAGTGCATCGACGCCATCCAGGTTCGCGGCGATCGTATCGGTATCATAGCTGCCAGGCCCGAGTGACTCCATGTCCATTGTAACATTGCGAAATTCGGTGGGCGAGGAGTCATCCATCCAGTCCATCCGCTCAAACGAGACACCACGCGATTCGAGCGCCTCGAGTGCTTCGTACATATATTCGCTCGGCTGCTGTGGATCTCCACAGAGGAGTACCTTCATCGGGCTACCGTTTTTGGCCTAGGGACTTGAGCGTTTCCCACGGTCGTTCCATCGCATCCGTTGCTTGCTCGAACGCATCGGTAAGCATTCGGTATTGTGTTTCGGTTTCAGGATTCGGGTCGTACCGACCCGCAGTTCCAACCGTACGATCGACGGCCGCTTCGGCAGTCGGGTAGACCCCGGCAGCGACGCTACCACAGAGTGCCGCCCCGAGCGCCCCCGTCTCTCGCTCGCTCGGAACACGAACCGGAAGCCTAGCCACGTCTGCGAATATCTGTGACCACGCTTCGCTCCGTGCGCCACCACCAGTCAAACGAATCGCATCGGTCGCTGTCGTTATCGAGTCGAGCGCATGTACCTGCGTGACCGTTACGCCCTCGTATATCGAGCGGAGTAGATGCGCGCTCGTGTGTTCTAAACGGAGTCCGTAGAACCCACCGGCACTGTTCGGATTGTCGGTCGACCCTTTGAGGAATGGGTGAAAGAGGAGACCGTCCGAACTGGGAGGGATACTGTCAACTGCTTCTTCGTAGACTACGTACGGCGAGACGCCCCGTTCGTCTGCTGTGCGACGCCACTCCGCACCCCAATTCTCGACAAACCACTCGACACAAGCCGCACCGGAGCGAATACCCTTGTATCGAAGCCAGCCATCCAGATACCGTCGAGGGAGTCCCGAGTCGCCGTCGTCGGGGTCGTCGAGCACTGCGACGCTTTGTCCCCACGTACCGAGGATGATCAACCCATCTCCGGCCGTGACGATACCTGCGCCAAGCGTACATGCGGCAACATCGTGGAGTCCCGTTGCAACAGGTACGCCTTCAGGGAGGCCGGTTCGGTCCGCAGCAGTCGCCGTAACGCGTCCACACCGATCGGTGCTCGGAACGACCGGTGGGAGCGCTTCGAACATCTCGGAGAGTCCGAGCGCTTCGAACACTTGTTCGTCGTACTCGGCGTCTGGCCCGTAGAATACGCTTGCCTCAGAGGGGTCCGTCGAGCGTTCGCCGGTAAGTCGGTAGGTCAATACGTCCTTCGAGAACAACACCGTATCGAGACGGTTGTACGTCATCGGGTCGTTGTCGCGGAGCCACACGAGGAGGCTCAGTGGATCCGCACCGAACGGTTCCCAGTCGAGCCGCTCAACAACCGAATCGTACACGTCGGGGTGAGTATCCCCGAGAATGTCGATGGCGCGGCTGTCGGTCGATTTGATACCACAGACGGGTGTCCCATCAGCATCGAGACCGTACAGTCCGTGACCGTGGCCGGCGACGCCGACACTCGCGATATCGTCGCACAGGACCCTCTGGCGCTCGACAACTGCAGCGGTCGCCTCGCAGACGATGTCCCATAGTCGCTCGTGGTCCTGTTCGTCTCGGCCAGAGACGGTCTTGACTGTCGGTGTGGCTCGTGAGGCGCTCGCGAGTTCAGTTCCCGCATCATCGAACGCCGTCACCGTAACGTTGGTCAGGCCGGCGTCGATGCCGATGAGGATCTGGTTGGCGTCGCTCATCGGTCGGTGTGAACGCTCTCACCTGCACACCCAGTCAGCATACAAAGGTCACTCATCACGGCGGCGATTCGTTCTTGGGCGGCCTCCGAAACGGCGTGTGGATGAAAGTGCGTCTTGTCCGGTTGCCAATTGCTCTCCCTGAAGAACCCCGCCCTGTCGTCAGCGACATCGGCTGGCGGTCGAATCGCGTCTGCATGATCGTGATAGAAGTCTGCGGCCGTTCGCGCGAATTCGTACTGGTATCGGGTGTTCTTGTTGAACTTACAGACACCGGCGTCGATGAGTTCCTCGATACGTTCGTTAGAGAGGCCCGACGCCCCGTGGACGACGAGGAAAGTGTCGTGACCAGCCTCAACGAGGGCGTCGTGTATATCAGCAGCGAGGTCGGGACGGACATCGAGGTCACGCCCGGAGGCGACGCCGTGTTGCGTCCCGATGGAGACGGCGAGGAGGTCACAGCCGGTACGCTCAACGAACTCGACCGCATCGTCGGGGTCTGTATAGAACGCCTCGTCGCTGGGCGTCTCGGTATTCCCCTCGATACCGGCGATGCGTCCGAGTTCTGCCTCGACGAGGACGTCGTCATCCACGCTGTCGACCGCTTTCGCGGTCAACTTGACGTTTCGTTCGAATGCTTCTGCCGAGGCGTCGACCATGACCGAGTCGGGAACGCTGGTTGCGACGGCGTCCTCGAGGAAATCGAAGTCGTTGGGGAGGTGAATGTGGTCGAGGTTACAGTAAGCCTCGATACCGTGACGCGTTGCGAGCGCATCGAGACACCCACCAAAGACATCGACACCGACCGCTGGATCATCATCGCCGAAGAACGCTGCCTCTTCCATCCCCAGTTGGACGACGAGGTCGGCGTCGACACTCGCACTTCCGCGTAGGAGACCGACGAGAATATCGAAATGGGTGACGTTGCTGGCAAAGAAGCCGTAACGGCCCGTTTTCGCGTCTTCGTAACACTCGCGAAGCGTGACAGTCGAGTCGTGTGACATACCGGATACAGAGGAACCGACTAAATGAGAGTTACTACTCACACGGATCCGTCGTCGCTGCCGGTGTTCTTCGATAAGGTGTTCTACCTGCTTACGTCACTCGGGCGGGCGATAATGAGGTAGCCAGGTGTGAAGTTCCCACACTACCGGATCGTCACTCGCTCTGGGGTGGTACTCAATCGCCCTGAGTCGATGTAAATCGTATCTATCCGAACCATCACGGATTATTTACGCACGATTTAACTATTTTCCCCATATAGATCAGCAGAAATTTGAGAATGTCATAGTCGATTACAGAGAGGCAGTCTAATAATTTGAGACATTCTGACACACCCGTACCACGGAAGTTCAAGTAGTAGAGAGGATTACAGCCGTAACATTGTAACGAATGGGCCACTGCAGACTTTTGTAGCTCTCATAATCATTTCTCTTTTAATCGCACAAATTTATCGCACCCTGCGGAGAGACCCGACATCGGTGATGTGTGACAAGATATATCTTAGCCTAAAAATAGAGTTATCCTATGCTTCCGAAACAACGAAAACAGCGGATCGCCGATCTGGTCGAGGACCGAGGTGGGTGCTCCGTAGACGAGTTAGCCGAGAAGATCGGGGTCTCCAGTGCGACAATTCGGCGAGACCTCAGCGACCTCGAAGAACGGAAACTTATCGAGCGGACACACGGTGGAGCGACACCGGTCATCAGCCACGCGAAACCGTACGAGAAACGCAAAGTGTACCACGTCGACCAGAAACGATCAATAGCTGAACGGGCAGTCGAAGAGATACGGGAAGATCAGGTGGTCGCCTTCGACAGTGGTTCGACACTCCTTGAGTTAGCTAAGAGAGTCCCGAAGTCGCTCCCGATAACGCCGATGACGCGCATGCCATCCGTCGCGTATGAGTTGGCCGAGCGCGATCATGAGGTGTACTTGACCGGCGGAACGTACCAAAAAGAGGGTCACTCGTGTGTCGGCCCGTGGGCCGACGAGCACGTCAAACAGATGAACGCCGACCTGCTCTTCTTGGGGACCGACGGAATCGACGAGGAGGGGATGACCGCCCAAGATATCCAGCAAGCGCAGGTCAAGCGTACGATGATAGACAACGCTCGACGCGTCGTTCTCACGGTAGACCACTCGAAGTTCGACAAACGACACGCGTTCCAGTTCGGTTCTTATTCGTCTATCGACGTACTGATAACTGACAGTACAGTTCCCAAAGCGGTTCGCGAAGGTGCCATGTCCACTGGAGTGCACATCATTGAAGATACGTACTCATAGCCCACCAGTTCGGTCGGTTCGGCGGCGTACGTCTCGTGCGCGGACAAAACAAGGAAGAGCTAAACACCGCCCACATGTCCGTTGCAGAGACGATGTGACGTTTGTCGGATACAGTATTTGAATCGTGAGTGATAAAGGCACACTTATATTAGAAGGCGTCTTCCGCCTCTATCATAGCATGGAAAGACCTGAGACGGTTACGGTCGATTCGTACACAACCCTCGTTGATGTCAGTTCACAAGCTGCCGTCCTAGAGGGACATGTCCCGGAGATCGAGGACGGAGAGCGTGTCTCGCAACTCTGGCGGAACCAATACATACAGTATTCGATGATCGCTAACGATATCGATGCATATCGTCCGTTCTGGGAGCTGATCGGCCAGGGGCTACGGTATGCTCTCGAAGCGACCGGCTATGACGTGCCTAGTGACGTGCGCGACCGCATTCGCAAAGAGGTCTACGAGGATCGGATTACCGTTTTTGATGATGTGGCTGATGGTATTGGGCGGGTCGTTAACGCAGGTTACGAAGTATACGTGCTTTCGAACGGGAATCCGGCAATGCTTAAGCATCTGATCGAAGCTGCTGAACTCGAGGATCTCGTTTCCGATACGATCAGTGCCGATGAGATCGGGGTCTACAAGCCCGATCCGGCGATCTATCAGCACGCCGCTACGCGTGTTGGAACACCGATCGAGAACATCCTGCACGTCTCCGGGGGCGGTATGCGTGACGTCTGGGGCGCAAAGCATGCAGGCATGATGGCTGGGTGGCTTGCACGACCTGAACAGAAGGCTCCCCATGAATCCATTGGACAGGATCCCGATATCGTCGTCGAAGATTTCAATGATCTTGCGGACCAGTTAGAGTAGCTGTTTTACAATGATCCTCTTAGACGAAATACCAGGACGGACTACTGGGTTTTGGACGTCCAGTTATAGTCGCTGCAGTAGTATGTGGCGTGGATCTATCTACTGGTGCCGATCGCCTCACTATATTCGTGGTATACTACGAGCGACTCAGCAGCCCATTAGAACGATGACCTTCTACGAACGAAGTTAGTAGCGATTTAAAATACCGTAGAGAGCTGTCTATCTACTATATACTCGTGCAGTCACATGAGCATTCCGATCTACCACCGTTTCGCGGAGAATCCTGGTATGAAATAGTATTTCGAATCGAAGTGGCAGTCATGTCGGAGGTAGATGGTACATCGATAGATGAGCATTCGTGGATCATTCCCCTGATCGAGACGATGCCGTTCGACCAGCTGAAATCACCCAACATCTTCCATCAAGAGTCCATCGTCGCTGACGGTCCGTTAAAGGACATCTACGGGTGTGATCTCACCGATACCGTCTTGCTCGACGGTGACGGCACCGCTCCCGATCTGAGTCCCAGAGAGGTACCAAGGGTAACAGTAGCACCAGTACTGATTTAATTACCCTGAATCGCGTCGATGACGAGTGCAGCAGCAACAATCGGTTCTTTCGGGACCGTACTCGCATCGTCGATAGTGATCTCGTAGCGGTCCCGAAGCGATAGTTTGCCCCGAATCGTCCCGACATGCACACACTCGGCATCAGAAATCTCGTATCTGTATTGAATCAACCCGCCGAGTGGCAGCTTGCTCCGGGCCAGTGTTGCGAGTGCGCCACGGGAGGTGATTTTGGCGAGTGTGGTGCCTGTCTCGCTATCACGAATCGTCCAGGTATCTCGGAGGAGAGAATAGTCGTTATCGAGAATCACGAGGTCTTTCTCTGTTTGGGCATCCGTGAGCAGGTACTTGCCCGCAACGTCGATGATGCCGCTGGCTTTCACGGTAAAGACCGTGATTCCATTCGCATCGACAAACGGGAATTCCTCTTTCACCCTGAGCATCTTCTGTTTGCTCTTGAGAACGGTGGTGCCGGTGGCGTCACGGACAGTGTATTTATTCCGGAACAGGCTCCGTTCAACGGTATACTGGTTCTCGGTGAGTTCGATCCCGGTGATGTCGTAGTCCGTTGCCGCGGTCATGCTGTGTTTCAGACTGGTCGATATCATCATGAATCCATTGGCTATCGCCTAGGGCTCTTCAATTAGGGAGAGTTTGTGTCGGCGCTATACAGTACTCTGTAAGTGGTATACTCCGCTCTGAGACGAAGCGGTGTTTGCCTGTTCTAATCAGAGAACCCCTTCCTCACTAATGGCTGCCATCGTCCGTCTCTCGATACTGCTGGTAGGGCGCTTTCCCGGTAGTCCGGGGATCGAACTCACCGGGAGTCCATGTGTGGAGTTCGGGGAGTAGTTGTGGGTACTCAGAAAGCCACAGGTGAGTCACAGGAAAGATACCGGATACCGCGAGCGTCTTCGCCGATGCTGTCCTGAGTCTGCTGGACAATGTTATCACGTGTGCTGTATTGTGATCTATCTACCGTTCCCTGTGCATACAAGCCAGAGAGAAGGAAAGACGCTTCGATAAAAGTAATCCAGCCTACGTTTCCGTAAACTGTGCCGTGCCGTCGTTGAACGCTATCGACTCGTGTGTCGTTACGCTCGCCGACTCCGGCAGATCGTCGATAACGGCGGTCGAGACCCGCAGTTCGCCGAGTTCTTCTGTGTTTTGAATCCACAGGATACGGACCGTTTCGGGGTCGTAGCTGCCGAGTGCAGCCAGTGCCGTGCGGAGCGCGAACTCGTCGTCGGGCGCGACTACAGGAAGCTTCGCCTTCGAGAGCGACCCGCTTGTGAGCGCATTTGCGTACGTCTTCTGGAGGTCGATTTGGTTGACTGCGGCTCGTCGGGTGAGATCCGCAAGCCCGATACCGTTACCATTCCCTTTCGTCGCTTCGGTAAGCCCGCGGACGTAAATGAGAGCGACATCCGGTTTGTCGGGATCGGGTGCGTTCAGCACTCGGTAGCGCCCGATGACGTTCGTGTCCATTCCTGCGCCGGATATCTCCTTGCCGATCTCGTCGATCACTAGTAGGTCGACGTCATCGACGGGGAGCATCGGCATTTCGTCGTATGCGCGTTCTAGCAGTTCCGGCTCACGGTCGATAAACGACCCCGCGGGTACGCCTTCAACGTGTGCGAGTTTCTCTTCGAAATCCTCTACGAGTGCAACGCCACCGAGCAACGGGACCGACGACGCAACGATATCTAGCGCGGCAGTCAACGTCTCAACGTACCCTTCTGCGATGGCTGCTGAGTGGAACGATTTCGCCCCACGCTGCTTCCCAAGGCCGACCACGGTCATCTTCGCGAGCCCGCTCTCGATTGGGCCGCTGAAATTCGTGTGCGCTTTCACGCGGTTGACTACGAGCACGGCGTCGGCGTTGAGCGCAGCTGTTGCGAAGTACACTGGTACGTCGGCGTCGCCAACTATCACCGTAGCTAGTTCTTTCGTGTCCATCCGCGCGTCTATCGGCGTGCCTACCGTCTCTTCGGTGATACCAAGCGATTCCAGCACCTCGCGCTGGCCCTTGGGCGTCGCGCCGCCGTGACTCCCCATTGCGGGGACGATGACGACAGTGAGACCCCGCTCGTCGAGTTCGGTTACTATTGCGCGTACGACGTCGACAATGCGGTGGATACCACGACTACCGACGCCTACGGCAACCGTCGCACCGTCGTTCAGTTCATCCACGCCGAGGGCGTCGAGTTCGGCTTGGGCTTTGCCGACCGGCTCAGACAGTGCCTCACTCGTCGGTTTGTATCGGATACGTGCAAACTCGGGCAACGGCTGTGGGTCGACGAGGTGGTCAATAGCACTTCGGTTAGGAAACTCCATATGGGATTGCTCACGGCGACAGTACAAATACGGTTGTTGCGACCGACCCGTAGATAAGGACAGTGACTCCGTATGAATGTATGAGTGTCACTATCAGAGGTTGTGGTCCACAGACGTTACACGAGACGAGTGCACGTAGGAGTGAGGAGTCTCAGGGAGGGCCGTTGTCTCTGGGTGCTCGCAGGCGTCACTCACGGGTGCCGACGCCGACGAAGTTCCGCCATAGTCGGAACAGTAGCCGGTATTCAATGAGGGCAAATCCCGAGACGATGACGAGAAACCCGACAAAGACACCGGCCGTAACCCGACGTCTGAACAGTAGCCAGCCCAATAGAGCAGCGACGATCGGTTGGACATAAAACGTTAGACTCGCTCGTGACGGGCCGATCCGGTCGACGAGCTCGAAATGCACCGTATAGAGGATCGCCGTCGCGAGGACTCCCAATACGAACAACGCATAGACCAGCTGGATCGTCCAATCGACAGCGGTCAGCGACGCGCCGAATCGGAGAGCCACCGCGTGGTTGAACAAGCCGGCTACCAGTGCGCCCCAAGCGGTCAGCGTGATTCGGGGCATCGATGGATCGAGTCGCTGAGTCAGCACGCTGCCCAGCGCGAAGGCCACAACGCTTGCGAGCATGATACCGACTCCCACCACTCGCGCCGTCAGGAGGGTCGCTGGAGTCGGATTGGCAACGATGAGTGCCCCGATGAACCCGAGACCGATCCCGACAGCGTCGGATCGATCGAGGCCCGCCGCTGGGAGGAGCAACACAGCAAAGGCCGTCATCAACATCGGCATAAGACTATAGGCGATCGCCCCAACTGCACTACTGACGTACTGTTGGCCGGTCAATAGTAGCGTGTTCGTCATCCCCAGAGTGAAGACGCCAGTCAGGGCCACTCCGATGAGATCGCGGCGGGTTTGCGGAAGCCAATACTCGTACTGGACGGCAACGACCGGAATTAACAGCAAACCGGCGACGTCGAGGCGGAGGGCAGCGAGGACGAGTGGCGGAGCATATGGCAGACCCATCTTCGAGCCAACGAACACGAGCGCTCCAACCACACAGTACACCCCGAATAGGCCGGTATTCTGGTGCTGTGATCGCAGAGCTAATTGCACCTATAGTCCTCTGACAAGGCAGGGGTGGTTGTTGGACTCTCGGTCACCTCTGACAGCTCAGGGGCTACTCGACGACCCCATTTCAGTGGAGACCGGTGCAGAGAGATTCGCCACAGGTTCGATCGCGGTACCATGGATGATCTATGGACACGAGATTCCATAACACTGCGTTCGTATTGTTGCAAACGAGGGTCGAGATCGAGTTCATCCGCGCGGAGCCATCGATCTGGTACTGACCAGTGGTCACTATTATCAGCGCGAGGTCAGCGAACGAACTGACGGACTCAATACAGTCAGTCCTCGTCTGTTGGCACGACCGGCGCGGAGACGCTCTCGGATCGCTCACCCTTGTCAGCAGTGATAGCGCCGAAGTGGGCTCCAACCTCGCCGAGGGCGATCGTGGCCGCCCACGCCTCGGCTCGACGCAACCGATAGCGAAGCGTCGTTACGGGGAGATCGAGATCGGTAGCGAGGTCTTCCAGTGTTGCATCGCGCGGGTGCTCGTAGTAGCCCATCCGCATGGCGGCTTCGAGCGCCTGACGCTGTTCGTACGGTAGGTCCGTGCCATACTGTGGCTGTCGAGTCCCTACCCAGCATTCAGGCGTACCGACCCGGCGAAGGGCGAGCGAGACACCATCCGGAAGATCTTCCTGCAGCGTTCGGCGGAACGCGTCGACGTCTCGATCGGTCGGGATGAGCACGCGCCATTCGTAGTACGGACCGCGCTGGGTCGCGTCGAAGACGAGGCCATCGCCGAAGGTCTCGTACGCGAGATAGCCGAGCGAAGAACAGTAGCTCATATCCGTCACGTGCCGATAGATCGTTCGGGCTGTCGGCTCTCGTTCGAGGAGCTGGTAGTCGAGTACGGTATCGCAGGCAGGGGTCGGGTACGTGCAGTCGTTGCAGTGATCGTCGAAATAGACAGTTTCGAGCGCATCGAGAGCCTTTTCAGGGCCGGTTGCGTGCTCAACTCGCCAGCCGCCGTCGGAAGCGATCGACATGCTGAGGGTCGTCGCCACGATCTCCGGGTGCTCGATGAAGAAGTCCCGCACGGGGTGGACACCACGATCGTATTCGAGGAGGAAGACGTACTCGCGCATAGAAGGACGATTGATGCCGCGCGGGCTTAATGTATGGTTTCTTCCTGGCCAGCGGGTTCGGTTCTAGACGAGACTCGATCTGCTTGTATTGTGGCTGTTTTCGACTTTGGTTTTATGGGTAGCAAGCACGAGAACGGAACTTCGCACGATCAGAGGAGTGCAGTTGCTGTGACCAGATCACCGGATACGAGGTTGTCGCAGGTCAAGCCGTACTTGCAGCGTAAGTGACCAATACCACCACTGAGGGTTAGGCCTGCGACCCCCGTCTCCGAGATAGCCCCACCCGGCGTTGCGAGACCAAAAGCCTGGTTTCGTGATCGACGTCAGCACTACAGAGGAAGCAGTAGCCCTGTAGCTGATTCACTGATCGTGATCAACCTCTTCTATTGGCTGGCCGATTTCAGACTGGGCCAGCCGTTCGGAAGCACGGCGGAGCCGTTCAGATAATGCTTGATGGGAGATTCCTACTTCATCGGCAAGTTCTTCGAGTGAGATCTGCCGTGGGATCGCAAAATAGCCATGTTCGACGGCTGCTTCGAGCGCCTCTCGCTGGGGACCAGTAAGGAGTTCGGTACCCTTTTCGTCCCCGTTAAATTCCTGAATGCGCTTTACATCGAGTGTAATTCCGCTCTCTTTGAGTCGGTTATGAAACCGAGTCAGATGAGTGTTGTCAGCAAAACGTATTCGAAGTTCCCATCGTCCGTTGAATCCTACTGCAGTCAATATTACGCCATTTTCTTCCTGAACGAGATCTACCAGCGTCAGTCGATCCTCTGTGACATTGATACTATATAAGAAGTCATCTTCTCGCGAGGCAATGTATTCGAAACTGGATATCGTTGAATCGGCACGTAATGCAATTTCAATTTTCCCTCGTGGGTAACCTCGAATCCAAACGTGTGGCCACTCCTGATCGGCTTGCATTGTCACCGTATTCTCCATTTCGAACCGAACATTACCTAATTCCTCGAATGTCTCTTTGAGTGCTGTTTCAGCTGCTTGAACGGTGACTGTGAGAAGAACGGTCATGCGATGTACTTGCGAATGCTGGGGAGATCGAAAAGTGTTTTTGCGTTATGTGAAGCATGTGGTTTTTCAATCGATACACATGGACTTCGTAGCTTGCACTTACGATTGGACAGTACTCAAAACTACCATCATCTAATAAGTCGATAGAATACCCCGACCGCGACCTCGACTGCAATCGAGGTGTCGCGCCTGCAGTGCTATGAAGGAAAGACGCCACTGATCAGTAGATACCCAGATATACTCTACAACGTAGCCGGTACAGTAACGTCACCGCACGAGTTCACCGACAAGACGTCTGGGGTCTATACTGCAATACTGGAGGAGTGACATCCGAGACATGATGACGAGACTGGGAAGAGGAGGAGTGTTATAATTAGCAGACATGTAGTTAGCGACGTATAGGAGAGACATTGCGGGTAGATGGTCGAAGCAGATCGCATAAAGTTAACGAGTTTCCAGCGGGACAGCCTCTATATAATCGCCGGCTTGAGCGAACCGAATGGAGTGACAATCAAAGACGAACTCGAAGCGTATTATGACACTGCGATTCAGGCTGGCCGACCCCTGCCCGGGAGTGCCTCTGACACATCATGGCCCGACTGGTCTCGTTTTTTTTCATGTTGGCGCCTCCAGTACCACTACAACGGGAAGAGGCTAACCGGAGTTATAACTAAGATGAACTAATATCCATACTCAGCACGGTTAGACTGTGGTTATACCCGATTCTTCGACTCAGTTGCACGCATCCATTGCCTCACTCCACCTGCACGCCGAGTTCGTCGGCTATCGCGTGCAATTCATCTTTGATAAACGAGCCACCGCTGGCGGCCTCTTGTGACTCGCTTAGTCCAGTCTTCGACCGGATTCCCGCTCGCATTGCCGTCGTCGATGGTCGTGATCCCTCGTCGATAGTATAGCCCACTTCGTTCGCGATGGCAACGAGTTCTTCTTTGGTGAACGACGCACTCACCTCGCGTTCAAAGCGGCCGACGGCTGTGCGAATCGCGTTCTGCAGTTCGAGTACAGTTGGACTCATACCGACGTCGACGGTAAATGCATCCGTATAGATTGGGATCGAGTTCGATACAGTGTGAGGACGACGCGCAAATGCCAGTATATGGCTAGGTTCGCGGCCCACTCGATCGGGAAGTAGAAAGCCTCGATGCGAGACTACTGGCGCACGCACGATCTCGACCTGACCACGATCTATAACGACGGCCGACACGCCAGCGGCTACTCCGTCGATGAATGCCTACCAAGCGCTCCGCGAGATCGTTCGCAATCGAGAGGTGCGGCGGTTACGCTTCGAGATATGGGCCGGCTTGGGCAGGATTTCGACGAGCGAATGCTTGTTCATCATCGACCTTCACAAGACGGGCATCAAGCTCCATACCGTCGAGCGTGACCAGCGCGATTTGCCGCCCTCTACCCCATGGCAGTCGAAGGAATTCAGACAGCCACTAACGATGCGGCCAAATGCGCGGAGATCAAGCGCGCGAAAGCGACGGTTCGCGATCGCCTCGAAGCGGGCTATGATGGGAGACATCCGCCGTTCGGGATGCAGTTCGACGATGATGGTCAGTACTGGGTCCCTGGCGAGGAGTTCTCGACAGCCCTTGAGGTGATCGACCTACGCGACGTGGATCACTCGTACTGGACGCTCGAGGGCCGAACTGGCGTGCCCTACTCGACGGTTCGGCGAATCGTTGAGTGTCGCGGTCGCTATCTCTCGGCGGAGGAAAACCTCCAGCTGTCTCTTCAAAACGACGCCTTCGAAGGGAGTACTGACACCCCACGTCACAACTTCAGTGTATCGAACAGAGATCGACCGCTATCCAGCATGAGTCGGTGCGGTCTTAGCGGTAGCTGTATTATCGTATCCTGCCAGAGCGCCAGAGACGCGATAGCAGTCATGGTTACTCACGGGGCCATGTGTGTGTGTCTCACCCCGTGGTAACTCGCAAGCGTTTGCCGACTCAAGACGTTCAATGATAGAGCGTCGACTTGCACTTGGGCACCAGCTATTGCGCGCTCATGGTCGACGTGCGGGTGCCCACAAGGGAAGGGGACACAGGGCGCCTCTGACGAAGCTACTATCCCCTTATGCACTTCTGTGTATAGCAGACTAGGTGCCTAGTTGCTTAGGACCAAGTCATATGCCTCTGCGCGAACGAGATGAACTAGGCGCTGATGAACGTGTTCAGCACAGTGAAAGCGCCCACAAGGGGGAGGGACGCAGGACGCCTCTGACATCACCCTGGGTCCCACTCGTGGATGAGCTCCGTAGCCTCTGACAAGGCTACTACCCCCTTATACTCTATCGGGTATAGTGTCTTAGATACCCCCATTATATTGCCGCCTTCACTCTCCCACTACCAATTACCACAGTTGGAAGTAGCGGGCTCGAACTCGCCCTACGAGGAACATCTGCATCGGTCGTGGTTGATCTCACGCACGATATCGCACGCGTAGCACCCGATTTGCACGTCAATAGCTCTGTTGAGGAAAATGAGGGATCCGTCGGTATCGTCGGATGCGCAACGCCATCACCCGGTTATCACGCTGGTAGCGATGAGAACAACGACTCGAACACTTCCTTCTGGGCCTTTCGGAGGTGCTGAGAAAACGTCGGGGCCGCGATCCCGAAGGAGTCGGCGAGTTCCTCTCCAGTCGCTTTACGCGGCCACTCGAAGAAGCCTGAATACACGGCCACTTCAAGCGTGGCCCGTTGGCGGTCGGTCAGGTCTTCAATTATCGCTCGCTGAAGCCGCGTAAGCGTATCGTCGTTCCGGGTAACCTGCTGCCGTCTCATAAGGTTGATTGTTGGGTACGCGTCCTTTGTTTCGTCAATGACTCGACGGGCGGCAATAGTGGCGGGAAGGTGGATTCTCAGGTGAAAGTCGCCGTCCTCGATCCTCGCTTGCTGCAGATACCCACCGTGAGCCGCCACGGCCGCCACGACGGGGGGTTCTGACAGCTCCAGCTCGAACTGGGCCATGCCGTCCTCCCAATCGACGATCGTCACCGCTTCGAAGTGGGACAGCTGATCGACAAGAGCATCGAGGGTATCGATAGCATCCTCGGTAACGCTCCCATACTCGAGGAAGGCCCCGCCGCCGGTTGGTACCGCCCGGTCGAACGTAATCGTCCCACCGACGTCCGAATCGAGGCCGATAGTATCGAGAAAATTGGGGGCTGTAAATTCGAGCTGGGTAACCTCGTCGCTCATCAGTGCCTGCTTACGCTCGACGGCTGCGATAGCATGGCCGATGATCTCCCCAAGTGGGGCAATCACGTTCCGCTCCTCGCCACAGAACGTCTTTGGACGGTCTGCGTAGACCCCGAGTACCCCGTAGAGGGTGTCGCCGTAGACAATGGGAATCACGACTAACGAACGGTAGCCGTACGCCTTCGCGTATTCACGCCAGGGCTCGAAGCTAGAATCTGTCAGTGCGTTCTGGACGACTTGGATTTCCTGTGTTCGAATAGCCCTGCCAGCAGGTCCACGTCCTGTCGGATCGTCCGAATCCACCGAGAGCGGGATCTCCTCAAGGTAGCCGTCGACGCCGGCCTCGACGCGTGAGGTAATTGACTGCGTGTGAGGGTCTATCTCGGCTATCCAAGCAAACTTATAGGAGGCCACGTCAGCGAGGCGGGCACAGACGGTTGCCTCGATCTCCTCGCGAGTGGACTGGTCGATGACCCCATCGGTAATGTCCCGGACGACGTCGTTGAGGGTGTTGAGGGCGGTCAACTGCTCGTGCTGGTGTTCGAGTTCCCGCTCGCGTTCCTTGCGCTCGGTGATATCTCGGACAACGCCCACGCGTCGGCGTCCGTCGCCGGGGAGCATCGCGAACGTCGCCTCGGCCGGTATCGTCTCCCCGTCGGCTGTCTGTACGTCCGCTTCCAGACTCGCACACTCGCACACCCCGGCCACGAGTTCGTCTTCGAGCCGGCCGGCAGCCGCCTGTGTCTGCTCGTCGACGACCATCGCGGCCGACGACCCCAGCAGGGCCTTGCGGTCGTAGCTCGTCAGCTCGCAGTAGGCGTCGTTGACCAGCACGAACCGACCCTCGGCGTCGAGAACGTAGACGCCATCGTCGATCGTTTCTATGATGGTCTCGTACTGTTGTAGCTCGCACTCGTGCTGTTTGCGCTCAGTCACGTTCCGGAAATAGACCGACACTCCTGACTCCGATGGATAGATGGCAGTTTCAAACCAGGCGTCGAACGGTTCATAGTAGTCTTCGTGGACGACCGATCGCCCCTTCTCGGCGGCCTCGACGAGCGATTGTTTGAATGAATCCGTCACATCGAGTGTAGTTCCCACGTAGCTGCCGATCGCATCTGGTTTGGATAGGTCCAGCAGTTCTGCTGCATGGTCGTTGATATAGTTGAACCGAAGGTCGCTGTCAAGCCCGTAGAAGCCGTCAGAAATCCGCTCGAACACCGCATCGAGTTCGCTCTCGAGGTCGTCGCGCTGGCGTTCGAGACGGTAGGCCTGCTCCTTGAGCTGCGTAATATCCTTGCCTGTGACGACAATTCGGTCGCTGTCGCCCTCTGCGTCCCCTAGCGGTGCGGCATTCACCGACAGCCAGCGTCGCTCGCCGTTCGACTGTTCGATCTGACACTGCCAGTCAAACACGGGAGCACCGGTATCTAGCACCTGTTTGTATGGTTGCTCATCCGGCGGAACTGGGTTTCCGTCAGCGTCATAGACTGTGCGCTCTGCCGCCGCGTATTCGTCAGGATCGTCGTCGGTGACACCCAGGAGGCTATCGGTCCGCTCGTTCGCGCGGACGATGTCACCAGTAGGCGAGAGTACACCGATACCGATAGGAGCCGTGTCGAAGATCTGCTGGACGAGTTCCCGCTCACGGCGAAGCTGCTGTTCGTGCTTCTGGCTAGTGATATCGTAGTAGAGGTCGACCTGACCACCGGCGTACGCGCCGGATTCGATCGGCTTGCTGCAGTAGTTGAGCCAGCGCTCCTCGTGACCGCTGTCCGGCGTCACGTGACACTCGAAGCGTTCGGTGAACGCGTTATCGTCGTCGGTCGCCAGAACAGTCTCCATGAACGCATCCAGATCGTCAACGAGTGGTGCGATATGCTCCTCAACAAGCGTCCGTTTGTCCGTGCCCACGACTCGTTCGTGAGTGAGCCCAAAGTACCGTTCTATCGCGGTATTGAGCCAGGCGACGTCGAAGTTCTCGTCGAAGACGACGATGCCGACATCCACAAGGGCATCGTCAACAAGCGATGCGATGGCTGTTGATTCGTCCGGAGCAGTCGTGTCGGCGGTCGTCGGTGGCTGCCACCATACGCGAGCGCTCGCCCCCACTTTTTTCGTTTCGAGCCAGCCGTGCTTGACGAGCCGATCCAGCCGGTTGTAGGTGCTTCGGCGACCCAGGTCGAGGTGGGCTGCCACCTCGGGTGTCGTTTGCGGCACCCCGGGTTCTTCGAAGAGCACAAGCGTTTCTCGAAGAGCATCGGTTAGTGCTTCCCCAGTCATTGGAGTACACTCCCGATACATACGCATTAACATTCCGCCGGTGGAACCTCCAGTGACGAGCGGACACCAGTGATCGAATCTCCAGCACGCACCATACATAGCTATAAGACCACCTATGACATCCTCCCCGGCGTTCACGCCGGGGTTTCCCGTACCGGGTTGGGATGGATTCTCTCGCCGTTTAAAGATAGAGCGAATCTAGAAGTGGTCGTTCACCTATCCATATAGGGTCGACTCACTTGCTCCTGCATGGTTTTGTCGCAATCGTACGCCATGATATGCGAGGGGAGAAAGGAGGTCGGTTGTCTCTGTGCTCTTGGTCACAGTAGCCACAGCATATCGATAGCGTACAAGGGTGCCTCTGACACAATGAACCAGTATTCACCAGCCGAACATCGGCGGACACGGAGTGGTAACGATGAGTAGTAACATCGAGTCAGTTGTCCCCGCTGAACGGGATGTTTTTGGCGGGACAACCGCTCATACAGCTGTCTTCAAGACACTTTCATTCCAGTCGTGCCGCTATACTATTTATTACTTTTTAGCGACATCTGACTCCAGTGTCTCGATCGAGGATTTAGTCACTGGAATTCAAACGCTTGCAGCCCACGAGAGTAAGCAACCGTCATTGATCAACGATGATAACCTCAAATCGCTCCTTGTTGAGAAAGCGATCCCACAGCTTGAGCAGCTTGATGTCGTCGAATACGATTCCCGAAGTGGAAGTGTTCGGTATCATCAACAGCCATTCATCGAAGAGTACGCCGAACATGCGGCCTATCAAGAATTAGCGTTGGATTTCGTGTAGGAATCCTGTAGCAGGGTCTACAATACTACTGAGTGGACTCTGGACGACTGCCAGTGGTTACAGGTCTCGCTGGTGGGAAACGGATCGATTGGCGCGTTCCGGGAAACGGAGCCTTGTGCAACGGACCGAGTGAGTAATAGAAGATGTTGAACAAGGTACCGCCGTGAAAATCTCGGTCAAGACAACCGACCTCATCACACCGTGGTGTGATATGCTCACGAGGCCAGAACAGCTACGACCGTTTCTATTACCTCCACTACTACTGTCCTATACTCGGTTTGTTCGGAGTTGTTAATAGTACGGCCTTGCTCACGTGGTTCTCTTGTGGACTATTCTCGCTTGTGTTCGCCCGTTGGTAGGGAATCACGCTCTCTGCGGGGGTGATTAATATCCCGATCACAATGATGTGGTATCGGTCGGCTCCCTCCTCCTTGACAACGACGAGTTTCTTTCCGCGGCGTTTTGTCTGCTTGATGGCGTCCTTCCTGTGTTTTGCGAGGAGATGCATGACGCGGAGAATGGTAGCTCTAATACGGCAGTTAGCTCTCAGTAGAGCTGTCATATATCGCTTCGAATTCTTGTTCACCTTTGATGAGTTCGTCAACGCCTTCAGTGAGCGTTACGTTCCCGAATACCGTTGCCCGATAATACGTATACAACCCCTCTTGTCCTCGCTCGGTCCGCTGTCGCTTCTCGACAAGTCCAACATCGACGAGTTTGTTGAGGTGATAGTGGAGAGTACTGTCGTCGATATTGATTGCTGCTTCTAACTCTTTGGGACTCATGGCTCCGCCGTGGACGAGTCGATAGAGGATTTCATAGCGGGTTCGATGGCCGACTGCGGCATGCATCGCAAGGTACTCATCCAGGCTAAGGATGCTATCATCGGACAACAGATCCTCCGGGTCTTCCGGGAAACCACCACTGAGCGTTTGTGTGTGATTCGTCGCCATCGTGGTCTGCAATACGAGCGGGAAACTCTTAGGTGTTCTCAAGCCAAGAAAGTTCGAAAATAGCTGTCTTTAAATGCTTCTTGTGAACACAGCTACTCATGGCTGTGAAGATTACACGTGACCTACTCACCAAACGACTTGGGCACGTGAAATATGATCGATTTTTCTTCTATTTGATGGGGCCATATAAGTCGTTTGATCTCAACTACGTTCTTAGTGACGAGCAGCGCCGCGAGATTGATATCGAAGACCTTCCAGGACCGTTGCGTCGTCTCTTTCAGAGTAAGGACACTATCGACAATGCACAGGCGCTCTTGCGACGGATCCAAGGTGAACTTCGCGTTGATCCCGGCATAAATGCGTTTCTGGCGCTCGATGTTGATGTAGATATTGACGAGGTAGACGCGGCAACCCAGAGCATTGAGTACACCCGATGCAGCAATGCAACTGCGTTCATACTGCCGTTCCTTGGACACAACTTTGGTGTTGGTGAAGAGGCCGGCAGTATTCTTGAGGCGCTCACGGAAACCCACGGCGATCGATTACTCTTCGTTCACGAGGCCAATGTTACAAGTGCGATGATCTGGTCGGCAGCGAGGCGATGGGATCTACGTGTCGAAACGTATGAAACAGAGGCTGAACTCATCGATGCACTCGGGCTGTTCGCTGGTGGTATTATGCACCAAGAACAACGGGGTGAGCTCGATCGCCTCGATTGACTGTACGGAGTTGTTGCGGAGCATCTCAACGGTATCCTTCCGGCACTCATTGGGATCACCACTACAGTCAATGACACTCAGGTCGTCTGAATCGCCGACAATTGGTCCGTCAAACGTCGTTTCGTCGGTTTCAGTAGGGGTGTAACGTGCCTGCAGGTGCTCGCGAGACTGTGTTTTGCGGGATCGCTCTCAAGGGAATCCCAGCGATCCAGATATCCGTGAGGCCCGCGGTCTCCCCATCTGCGTTGACCTCAATGGGGTCGGTTTCGTATTGGGTATCGAGTTGCTCGATGCAGTAGTGGTGATGGCCTGAAAGTACACCAATTACCCCCAGAGCCGCTCTTAGAGCCATTTAGCAAGCCACGTATTGTTCACTTTCACCACGGTTGGCGCATGCTTTTGACCAGAGAAGACCTCTAGCCAAGCGGAGCCTGTCACACGCTCCATGTTCTTCGAGATTGGCACAGATAAGCTCTCGGAGAACTGAAAATGCCAGTCTACAAACAGCGACTCGGAACAGAATTCGCCGGCTACAGACGGGAGTGACGTGCATCGAGAGCAAGAGAACGGTGCTCAACCGTCTAGTACACACGAAAACGAGCGATGACTGTCGCTCCGCGCCGCAAGCAGGTTTCCACCGATCAGAGATGAGCACGAACACGAAACCACTATCATCCAGTGAACAGACGTGTGATCACGATCACAGCGTCTGCCGTACTCCCAACTGCTTTAGTCGCGAGGACGTGCAGCTCGTTCAGACCTTCGGCGAACCATCTCCGCTCTGTCGCCCCTGCCGCCGGTTCTATCTCGGGGTGAGTTCATGAGTTCCGAAGATTTGCCGGCCGAGCGACCGCCGCTTGAGCACTCACTCCGGAAGGAACAGTACGCAGAGCCTCACCCGGCGGACTGTGACTGTCTCCCGACGTTCGAGGATCTTCCCTGTTGGCCCTGTTACCGAGATGGGTTTAGGACACCGAATCCCGACGCGGAATCGGATGCTTGAGGCTCCATGGCGCTTGTTTACACTCATAATATCCAGATTAGTGGTCTTACGGAGCGGGTCTGAGGATGAGGGCTGGTAGCTCGCAGAGCGCAGTACCCTATTATACTACTTATTTACTCTGACATTAGGATAATTCTTTTCGTATTTATATGAATAATAGTGCGTGATTATGACTCAATCGAATGAGAAAGACAGCACCCGAGAGCAGGGAGTTGAGTTTGGCTCGCTGACCGATGATCTTGCAACCTGTGAGTACCCAGTTGAGTGTACGAAGTTGATCGATACATACGGTGAGGCGACCCTACAGCTTCCAAACGGTACACAATCGTTTCAGGACGTGATGCACCCCTCAAAGACGAACGCTTCGAATCGCCGGAAGCTGTCCAGCAGGCCGTTATCGGGTACGTGAATAAAGACGGAATCGGACGGGAAGGCTACAGTGATCGGACACCGCCGGCACCCGGTGTTGAAAACGACCGGGGGCCAGAATCGTTCTGAGCTGTTCTTACTGTTGTCAGAACGTTCGGCATCTGTTGCGATCGGTCCTATTGTGGGTCTGCTCTTCTCAGAGTCTTGCTTTATGCCATAACTTCGCTATGGATGGCTCTATCGCGAACCAATTCTGTGTGGTGATGGATAGCTTGCCGACGGGATTGTGTTGAACGCAGTGACGCCTGACGGATTATACCATGATATAAATGCCCTGAAAGCAGGTTTGCGAAACCGTTTTCACTCCCTCACTTGTCGTCTCTGTGAGCCCGCTTCGTGATAGCGGTTGGTCGTCTCCTCGTCGATCACAAGGAGGTTCTATCCCACCCATAAACCGGGCCCATTCCTGGTTAGCCATCAATTTAGGCCCACAGAACCGTAGAGAAACAAAAGTCGCACTCGAAAACGACGATCGCGTCGACGATATGCATTCGGGGGATCTTCGTCCACCGATCGAACCAATGCCCTCTCCCCAACCAGAGGGAACTCGCTCGGAAAGCGAACAGAGCGCTCACAGTCACAATCACCAAGAGAGCTAGTGTAGCGATCGGTGATATCCTGAACAACGAAACCAGTCCTCTGATCAGTTATAGACGCGTTTCATCAGTAATCAGCCAATCCTCAATGGGGACCGTTCCCAAGCAGTTAACTAGAGCGGCAGTCTCCCTCGAACAGATGTCAGAGGCACAATCGACATCCGACAGAGAAGAGCGCACCGCACACGATCTGACCGCCTTCCAGCAGAACATGCTGACCGTTCTCAGCGAGGAACCTCAGTACGGCCTCGCGATCAAACGTAACCTCGAAGCGTACTACGACGAAGAAGTCAATCACGGACGGCTCTACCCCAACCTCGATGACCTCGTTAAGCGAGGGTTGGTCGCAAAAAGCGAACTCGATAAGCGCACTAACGAGTACGAACTGACCGAGGAGGGCTACGACCTCCTGCTTGGAGATCTCAAGTGGCGCTTCTCGAAGCTCGTCACTAGCGACGACCGGGCACACGAGATCGAAGCTCTTGTAGAGTAATCTACTGAGGAGCCACGAGAGAAGCATTAGAGCTCGGAAGTTGACACTGCAGTCGCTGTTCTCATCGACATGAGTCGGCAGAATCTGTCTGTGTTAAATTAGACACTCTCGCAGTGTGCACTATGGGATAAGCTAACAACGGTTTTGACTAATATGAGAACATGCACGACCTCACTGGCTTCCAGCGGGATTTGCTCTACGTCATTGGTGGACTAGATGATCCACATGGTCTGGCACTCAAAGCCGAGCTCGAAGGATATTACGACAAAGAGATCCACCACGGGCGGCTCTACCCAAACCTTGATACGCTCGTCGACAAAGGGCTCGTCGAGAAATCACAGCTGGATCGCCGAACGAATGTCTACAAACTCACGGCACGTGGCCGGCGAGAGATCGACGCTCGCCAAGAGTGGGAACAACAGTATCACCACGACACGCTGAGTGCGGCCTAAAGAAGGACTATCGATCGGACGAGTCCGCATCAATCGTTGACGCTGTCTCATCGGTAAACAGTAGCGCGAGTTGGTCCATTCGCGTCGAATCGTATGCGGTGAGATCGTATCGGTTGCGATTGCTCCGATGGGTATAGACCTGCAACACCTCGAGATCCGTGGCAGTACTCAGGAGCTGGCCAAGAATCTGTGGTTCGAACGGCGGGTCATCCCACATCGAATACAGCTGGTTTGCCGATGCGTAGTTCCCCGCTGATTGTTCGAGAGCGTGTCTGAGATCTTCTGCATAGCGTTCAGGCAGACTATAGCGTTGAGGGGCAGTATTGTGAAGCATCTGAAGCTGCTCAGCAAGAGCGAAGAGTCTGTAGATTGCTCCGACGACATTGTACCGAGTAAGATAACGGAGACGTGCAGCAAAGAACGCGTTCTATCAGATACATTTGCCGAAAGAGATTTTATAGGCTGACGTGCATGCACCTACTCACGATACGTATCAATGGTTTCAATTCCAGATCGGCTTCACGCGCTCATTACGTCTCGTCTGACCGAGACAGCAGGAAGCATGCAGCTCGAGATTCCAAAAGAGGTAGTCGAACAAGCGACAGTTGATTCAGGAGTAGTCTATCAGGTCGCTGTGCTTCCGACGGAAACTGAGGACGTAGTAGACGACTACCAGGACACAGCATCCACTACTGCTTCAGCATCTTCATCGGCGGCAGAGAGGCCGGAGCCACCAGTCAATGAGGGTGAGATCCGAACAGTGACGATCGATACGCTCGGCGATCAGGGAGATGGAATTACTCGTGTCAAACGGGGATTCGTTGTGATCGTCCCGGATGCCGAACCCGATGAAGAGGTAACCGTTGAAATCGAGACCGTCCAGTCAAACGTCGCCTTTGCGAGTGTCGTCGAACGAAGCAAATAGAGTCAGATCATCGAATATCTGCTACGTAGGATGTATGGTTCAGGTGCACAAGATCGACAAGGAGAGTGTTCAGCAACGCTCCCAGTCGACACCAGTTGTACCCGCAAGTTCCCCAATCAAGGGGTCGGTAAGCGCGACTGGATCAGAATCATCACTTGCAGAATAATCCGGTGAGACATCGAAGACCTCAACAGTAACGAACTGTGCGTCTGCTAAGTTCCCGTCGTCGACTTCGAGATCGAAAATCGTGCGACTAGAGATGGCGATTGTCCACTCATCCGAGACTCCCAGGTGTTCGATCCGCGCTTGTTCGAATGCTTCGAGAAGGTCAGCAGACTCTAGAAATCGATATTGGATCCCTGACCATTCCTCATTGTTCACGATGGTAAGCACTGAGTCTCCGTTCGTATAGAGTATTGTGGCCTAGAAATCACTATTAATCCGTAGTCACAAGCAAGGGGGAATTAGAGGGACTACAACACCGCTCTCTGTGACTACTAGACTCAGTTGACGTTACTCCGTGTTTGTCTCAGTCGCTTTCCCAAGATACTCGCGTCGGACGGTCTCACCATCACGGTAGGCACGATACTTGTACGGGCCGTGTTTCTCACCACCGCTCATACATGAGCAGCTGTCGTCGCCGCAGGTACGATACTCAAGATAGACAGTGCCACTTGATTCGGTTTCAAGGAGGTGAACCTCATCCGGCAATTCGTCTTCAGTAACAGACTCTTGGCGGCGTTGTTCGCGAGTGGCAAGCAACTGGTCGATATACTCACGTGTCTCACGAAGTGTCTCGTCGTTTTGCTTGGGAAGCCCTTCGCCAAGGTAGTTCGGCAGTGACGAAGGTGCAGTCGGAGCCATGATCCTTGTGCAACAGTCGGTCCGTATTCAGTTAAGATTGTTGTACAAGGCCACAGATATGGCCCATCGCCTACTTTGATGATCTTCCTCGTGATTCGATGAGATTCGATAATTGTTCTAGCCCCCTCCCCACCCTGTCCGCATAATTCAGACACAAGAGAGGACACCAGGTGGAACTGCAAGCAAGAATCGACTGGATTTCCCAGCTAGTCTACAGAAGTCAGCACTGAACCATATTGGCACGACTAGTCTATACCCCCCACCTTGTCCGCATAATTTAGCCTTATTAGAGCCCAGAAAGCTATTCTAGAGGTATTCTTTACTAGAGATACATTTTCTCGTACTCTAGTACGGGTCTGGTTGAACTGCTATAGACTTTAATCTTTCCTAGCATTAGGTCAATCGCCGGTTCTTGGAAAGGGGGAATCATGTGTAGCGAGATTATGCGGACAAGGTGGGGGGAGGGGGTATATAGCCACATCTGATATGCGGACACGACGGACGCTCCGGACACAGGGGTTTATTATCCTTCGTACTATTGGTGTCATCCAACATGGTCGGTGACGAAGCCGATTCCAGGAACCCATACGAGTCATTTGAGGACAATCCCTACCGCTCGTCTGTAAACATCTTCACTAATGAAAGTGTTTTAAAAGAAGATTGGCAACCTGAAAAGTTACCGGAGCGCGAAGCAGAGCTTGACGAGATCAGAAATGCTCTCGCTCCCGCAACAAGAGGTGTGAATGCTCACAATCTGTTTCTCTATGGTAAAACTGGTCAAGGAAAGACCGTTGCTATCGATCATGAACTCGCGTTGCTACAGGACTATGCCGCCAGTCAAGATACTCTTGACCTGAGTGTTATCAAGACTAGTGCAAACAACCAAACGACGAGCTATCAGCTCTGTGCCCATCTGATCAAAGAAATTCGTGATAGCAGAAAGAAACCAAGTGGCATTGATCAACAGTCTATGTTCGATCTCCTCTATGAGGAGATTAGTGATTTAGAAGAGACAGTCATCATCGTCATCGACGAGATCGACGCAATCGGTAGCAACGACGAACTCCTCTACGAACTCCCACGAGCGCGGAAAAACAACTACATCGAAGATCAGTGGGTGAGCGTCATTGGCATCAGCAACAATCTCCAGTTTCGCGATAACCTGTCCCCGAAAGTCAAAGACTCACTTTACGACTCGGAGATTGAGTTCGCTCCGTACAACGCTGAAAAGCTAACGTCAATACTTGAGCGCCGAGCAGAGCGTGCCTTTGTTGATGGTGTGCTTGATGACGACGTCATTCCCCTTTGTTCGGCATTCGCCGCTCAAGACGAAGGGAGTGCTCGCCAAGCAATTCGTCTTTTGTACAAATCCGGTGAATTAGCGCTTAACTATGGTGACGACATCGTCAGTGAAACACATGTCCGTGAGGCACGTGACATCCTCGAACGAAAACGCATCGAGGAGGGGATGCGAAGCTTAACGACGCAGGATCAGTTTGCCCTCCTCTCCGTCGTAGCGCTTGAGATAGACGGCGAAACACCCGCCAGAACCAGGCAGGTATACCAGAAATACAAGTCAATCGTCGATCGACTCGATGGCAATCAACTCGTCGAGCGCCGCGTACGTGATCACCTTCAGAGCCTTGGCATGCAAGGCTTTCTCCTTGCAGAGACTCGGAACACGGGTATTCAGGGTGGCTCTCACTACCGGTTCGAATTAAAAACCGATCTGGAGGCCACTCTGGATATTCTCAGCGAAGACACTCGTATTGATGACGTCGTTAGTGATTTGACTGAAATTGCGACTGCAAAAGAACTGACGTAAATCCCCTTTTTAGCTAAAGTAGGTGCCAAGCTCCTTTTCTCAGCGAGCGAATGGCGTCAGCCGTGAGCGGGTAGGGTAGGACAGTTCACGAATCCTCTTCAAGGAGAGATCCGTGGGTTCGATCCTCGCGAGTATCGACAAACGCCTCAACGATATCATCAGCCGTCAGCGTCTCTGTCGCGGCACGGAGAATTGCATTATGTAGCTCTCTTTTTTGAACTGCATCATATCCATCGCGACGGAGTGTAATCTCGGCCTCAAACAGCAAACCTGATGACCCATCTACATCCTCCCATGTCTCTGGAAGACAGTAGATCGAGTGCTGTGTCTGAGTTTTTGCAGTTGGAAATGCAGGTTCATTTCGTGGATCATATGGCGCTACTTCTGTAGTACCTTCCCCGTCACTCTCATCGGCTGTGTCGTCAACCGCTGTCGATTCGTTGGCCGGCTCTGATGTGGTATCTCCGGAGAGGGTTCCAGCGAGTTCATCAAGTGCTTCATCACCTGGATCGGGCTGCTCCTCATTGTCGTCGGAAATATCCTCGAATGGCATTATCGAACCACCCCTCCTTTCTCGACGATCTGTGCGAGTTCGTCGTAGTACTCGAGTTGATCACACTGAGGATCGAAGTCCCGAAGTGGCGTTCGTGCTCGGTGTGCTTTATCGATACTCGCTCGATGTCGAATACCTGGTAGTTCATCATTGTACTCGCCAGCATCGAGTGCTTCCCAATCTGACTCAGAGAGATGCGCAAAGTTTGGGACAAATGGCTCCAGCGCATCGCGGCTGTTGATGGCTTGCAGTAGGTTCCGATCCTGCGTATCTTGATCCAAGCGTTCGCTTAGATCCGTTGGAACGAGCGCAAGCAGTCTGAGATCGAAATACTGCTGTGCTTCTTGAATTAGCCGCTTGTTCGTTTGCGTAATACCCGATTCCCAACCACTCTCCGGACGAAGCGGGACCATGAGATTCTTCGTCGCAAACAGTGCATTGTCGTTTATTTTTCCTCTATTCGCTGGGGTGTCAACGACGATATAATCATAGACGTCTCCAAGCAGCGGATCTACAACATTTCGGAACAGGCGTTGACTTGATGCCATTGCTGACTTGAGATCTGTTTCTACCTCTTCGAGTGCCTCATGCGAAGGAAAGAGGTCAAGATCCTCAACGACAGGAACGATGAAATCTGATGGATCTTCCCCATCCAAGAGAACATTCTGTACATGGTTTTCACCTTCATAGCGGTCCCGGTAGCCAAGATTAAACGTCGTATGGCCGTTGTCATCGAGATCGATAAGTAGCACTTGATCGTTTCGCTCCGCCAGCTCTCGTGCGAGATTGATAGCAGTCGTTGATTTTCCAAACCCTCCTTTTAAAACATTGATCGCGATTGCCCGTGGACTCTTTTGATTTTCGTCGATCATATTCGACCCTCACACCGAAACATTATAAAATGTACTGGACTGCATGAGAGTACTAACTGTGAATAATGTAGATACTCTATATACTCTTTATCATTGTGGAAATCTCTATAGCGTACATACATTACTTCATGTATAGGTAGACTAGTTACCACACTTACTGTGCACTGTTCTGAGCGTTGCTACGGTCCATACTGTCTCTAATGTCGTGAATGTACAGAATGTACTACAGTAATAACTGTACAGAATGTCGAATATCAGTTAATAGTGAGCGAACTATTCTTTTTGACTTTCCCAAACTGGACGCGGAGTTGGTGGCGGTAGTTCAGAGACTGCAGTACAAAGCTCTTAAACTGTTGCCCATGGGAAACACCGATCGTGCAACTCGAATTTTCGAAACTTGTTGATATGTACCCAGCTATATGTTGCTTTCTCGCTACTCTCTGCCTTCCGTTCCTCAATCACGTCCCATAGATCTTGGTCACTAACCTCAATCTCGTGTTCTTGTGCCCGATCGGCTAGTGACGAGATCTTCGCTTCTTTTTCTTCTCTCGTTAGATCATCGGTGAATGCGATCTCAATAGCGACTTGAACGAAATGGTGTTCTGAGTCGAGGTTTGAGTCCGTAAACCAGGTATAATCACGAGGATACACATATGATTTCTCGAAATAAGGCGTATCGTCGATCTCTCCTAGCTCAGGTGCTTCCCCGCCGCTTTCCTTTTCGAAGACGCCGACGATATAATCACTATATGTAGCGAGGAGCGCGAACATAATGTCGAATACGTTGAGTCGATCTGCTGGTAGCTCCAGAAGATCACCCATAATGAATGGATATGCACCGAGTTGTTTTGCGAGTTCGTTCTGAACCGCCCGAAGACGACGAATATAGGGATCACGGTAACTACCGAGAACGAAATACGAAGTGCGTTGGCTCCAGAGATACGGCAGTTCGCGCTGTGCGAATCGCCAAATCTCCCGCTTTTCTGTGGGCTCCAATTTAAGGCCTCCGACAGCATCGTGAACAACACTCATAATCTCCGTTGAATTCGGTGGCGGCGTTGGATTACTCATTACTCTCCCCACAGACTACTGTGGCAGAAAATCACTCGTCACGAAGCAGCCCCTCGCCCAGAATTACCAGCAGCAGTTGTGGATGCGCTTACGTTTGAAGAACCGGATCTTGGGGAAGATACTACCTAGCAGTCGGCCATAATTTCACTCCTAAATAGACTGCATGGAACCAAGTACGATCACTGATCGGCTTTAGACTCATCGAGCATCTCACTCGCACGTTTGGCTCCCTCTGTTGCGTCAATATGCGAATAGTGGTCTTTGGTCGTTTCGAGACTCTGGTGGCGCATCAAATCCTGCGCCGTACCCCGATCCATTCGGTAGAACGTATCGCCAATCCCGCGGCGAGCCCCATGGAGTTGAAGATAACCTGGTCCCTCTGGAGGAGTTAGGATATCGAGGTCTGCGGCTTCACACAGTTGTTTCATGACACTTCGAGCACCATTTGTCGTGATCGCAGGCGGGACGATCCCGTACTCCCGCAGCACCTCCTCGATTGGATTTTCGTCGAGAATCGCTTCTATTGACTCCTTGCCTTCGCCTCCTACCTCGCGAAGATGGGTGCGAGCACACTGATAGAGCGATGGTGCGTGCTTCGTCGGGAAGACGGGCCAGTCATCGGTCGGTGGGTCGCTGATCGTCCGATAGCGCTCAACAGAGGGAAGCGCTTGCTCGAGTAACCAAGCCGATTGGCGTTGCTGATTCTTCCCGAGAACGGAGATCGTCTGTTCCTCGAGATTGATGTCGCGCCAGCGAATGCCCTGGCGACCGGTGCGATTGTCGTGTTCGGAGCGAAAGACTTCGGATGCGCGCACCCCTGTGAATGCAAGGACGGCGACGAGCGCGCGATCCCGCGCTTCGACGTCTGCGTCGAGCCCCTTCTCGTCGATAGCGTCGTGCGCGCGCTCGTTGACGTAGTCGAGGATCTGTGTCCGTTGCTCCGGGGTCCAGAACTGCTGTTGGGACTGCTGAGAAGTGGACCGGTCGGGCATCGATTCCTGGGCGAGGCCGGCTCGAGCGTAGTTCTCCTGGAGATAGTCCCACTTGGAGGCCCAGCCGAGAAAGGCAGAGATCGTGTTGTAGTAGGTCCAGGCGGTTGAGCTGGCGATACCAGCGTCGGTCGTCTCGGCTTCGTTTGCGGCGACGCGCCGGCGGAGGTGTTCGGCGTAGTGGGCGAGGACGGTTTCGTCGAGCTGCTCGAAGCGCTCGATATCGCGCTGATCGAGCCAGTCGATCCAGCGGGTGATAACGCGCTTTGCGTTGCGTCGGTAGTTCCCTGAATCGTCGCCTTTTGCTTTCGCCTCGAGGAATTGTGTGAGTCCATCGTAAAGTGTTGGAGTGCCTGTTGTGGTGGTTGAACCCTGGGGTTGTGGGTCTGGCATGAGGGTGGATGAGCCAAGGGCGTGGAGGGTGGTAAATCCACTGTTGACTTGTGAGTTAATCAAAAGTGGATTGGCGGACGCTCCGACCGGTCGTATTTGGTTAATACAGCAGTTCTATACCCGATAACGCAATCTGTAAACTGTATAGTGCTACATAGAAACAGCTGCGGTTGGAAATTGAGACAATACCGGGTTCAGCGGATCTGTGATGCGGGATTTCGACCGAATCCATGACCAAAAACTGCTTCCGTTCGACTCTCGAACGTCTTTTCTTGTTCAGCTACCAGTGTCGTCACTCAGAACCTCGGCGCATTCCCAGAGCGAGTACAACAGACACGCGAACGCGAAGTAGAAGAATCGCAACCCGAAATCCACATAGTGGCGGCCATGAACCGTTTGATCGACCTGTACCCACTCTCGATTTCCCGACGGTAGCTGTATTCCGTGAGATGTCCGCTCCCCCGATTCGTCATAGACATCGAATACTGTCGATGGTCGTCGTGCTCTGAGTCCTCTTTCTCCCGGTAGACCAGCGTCGTCTCGTGTCATTCGTTCTTGCCGAGATGGAGTTTGCGGTCGGTCTCGTAGCGGTCCTGGCCGTGCTGGAGCAACCGCTTGGCCTGGGCTTTCTCGCTCGTCTGCATCCGCTTAGGCACGACATATGAGAGCCCACGCTAGCTGACTAGCTCGAGGACGTATTGGCTGTCGAATTCACGGTCCATTAGGACGTTATCGACGTGAATGAGGTCTCGCCGTCCGGGCCAACCTCCTGTGCAGCGAGGAAGCAGCCGAAGCCCGCCCCGGAACCAAGGTCAAGCACTGTCTCGCTGGGTGCCATCTCGGCGAACGCCTTCTCCAATTCCACCAGCGTGGCGTACACTGTGACTCCGCTCCGAGTTTGCTCACCGACCGGATCGGCCGTTGGGTCTCGGATCGTCGCTCTCAGTACTGCTTTTGGAACTAGGTTCAAAACCCGAGCACATCGCCGTACCGTAGCTCTTTCGAGAGTGGCTACGACGAGAAATCTCAGCCGACCCCAACAAAGTATACCAACGTTGAATAGGCACTGGACCGCTGTGATAGACGATGCGAGTCACAGTACTCGGTGCCGGTACCATGGGGCACGGAATCGCACAGGTGGCGGCGATGGCCGACAACGACATCGTCGTCCGCGACATCGAGGAGAGGTTCCTCGAGGAGGGCGTTGAAGCAATCGAATCAAATCTCCAGGGGGGCGTCGACCGAGGCAAGATTAGTGAGAGCGAGAAGATGGCGACGCTCGACCGTATCGACACGACGACCGATCTTGAGGAGGCCGTCGCCGAGGCGGACTTGGTCATCGAAGCGGTTCCCGAAGACATTGATATCAAGCAGAGCACGTTCAAGGAGATCGAGGCCGCCTTGACCGGAGAAACGGTTATCGCCTCAAATACCTCCTCACTGTCTGTGACCGAAATCACGAGCGTACTCGACCGTCCTGAGCAGGCGATCGGGCTCCACTTCTTCAACCCGGTTCACATCATGGGGCTCGTCGAGATCGTTGTCGCCGAGCAGACGGACGAGGAGACTATCGCGTTCGCTGAGGAGTTCATCGAGGAGATCGGCAAGGAGCCCGTCACAGTCAGGGATTCGGCGGGCTTCGCCTCCTCGCGGCTGGGCGTTGCCCTCGGTGTCGAGGCCGTCCGGATGCTCGAAACCGGCGTCGCTGGACCGCGCGCGATCGACCGCGCGATGGAATTAGGCTACAACCACCCAATGGGACCAATCGAACTCACGGACATTGTCGGCCTCGACGTCCGCCTCGATATCCTCAAGTATCTCCAAGAAGAGCTCGGCGATCGGTTCCGGCCGCCTCAGTTGCTTCGACAGAAAGTCCGTGCCGGCAAACTCGGCAAGAAGACCGGAGAGGGCTTTTACCTCTGGGAGGACGGCGAGCGAGTCGGCGTCAGCGGCGATTTGGAGGGGGGTCGATGAGCGACGGCATTCCGGACTCCAAGGTTGTCGGCGAGGAGTGTACGACCATCTCGGTGGCCGTCGACGAACGTATCGAGGGCGTCGCGACCGTCACACTCTCGCGGCCTGAGTCGAGAAACGCGCTCGACGCACAGTTGCGAACCGAGCTCTCGGACGTGCTTGAAGCGATCGAGGGCGACGATCGCGTCAGGGTAGTCGTGCTGACCGGCGACGATGAGGGGAAAGCGTTCGTTGCCGGAGCCGATGTAACCGAACTCCGCGAGCGAAACGCGATCGAACAGCGTGAGGTCAGCAAGCGACCGCGGATCTACGAGCGGATCGCCGACCTTCCGAAGCCGGTAATCGCCCGGATCAACGGCCACGCGCTCGGCGGCGGCTGTGAACTCGCCCAAGCGTGTGACGTCCGAATCGCACACGAGCGGGCGAAGCTCGGCCAGCCGGAGATCAACCTCGGGATCGTCCCCGGCGGCGGGGGTACCCAGAGACTGCCCCGACTGGTCGGGCAGGGCCAGGCGATGCGGTTGATTCTCTCGGGCGAGTTGATCGATGCCGAGGAAGCCGCCGAGATCGGCCTCGTCGAAGAGGTCCACGGGGACGACTTCGACGAACGCGTCTACGATCTCGCGGAATCGATGGCCGCAAAGAGCCCGGTCGCCCTGGAGTTCGCGAAGACCGCAGTCCGGGCGAGCACACAGATGGACTTAGATGACGGTATCGACTACGAGGCCGAACTGTTCTCACAGCTGTTTGCGACCAATGACAAAAACGAGGGGATCGATGCGTTCTTCGAGGACCGTGACCCCGAGTGGCGGGGACGCTGATCCATCGGGATCAGGTATCGAAGGGTGTAAGCATTCGGTCGTCGAACGGTACGGCCGCCCCGGATCGGTCGAAACAGCCGTATTCGGTGACTCCCTCAATACCAACTCGACCGTCCGCCAGCAGGGTGTGCTCGATACGGACCGACTCATGTTCGATACCGATTACGTTGCACTCGACGCGCAGGGTCGACTCGAAGGGAACCGGTGCTTTGTGTTCCCAGCGCCAGTCGCGCAGGCGAAAGGGCTGTTTCTCGCCGCTCAGCTTCTTGAGGCTCGTCCCCCGCTCGTTGAGGAATTCTTCTAAGGCGATCCCGGCGAACCGGGGGTACTCTTCGAAGTACGCCAGCTCGGCACCTTCAATGTGCGGACTCCGGATCGGAACCGACGACTCGAACCTTGGGTAGGTTCCACCGTCAGCGGACGCCGTTTCCGGACCGACCGTGGGGTCCCGGTCGACCAGTCGGTTGGTGAACTCTGCATGCACCCGATCAGGAAGCGGGAGGGCGTTGCCGTCCGGGCCGATCGTCACGTGGACCATTCGCGCGCTGGCGAGGGGGTCGCCCTCAGCATCAGTCATCTGGTAGAGGAGTTCAACACTAGAATTCCCGACGCCTAGGGGGACGACCTCGACGTCAACACGGTCCTCAATCGTAGGATACCGTTCGACTGAGGTACTCACGGCGACCGGAGCGAAGGGGATCCCGTCGTCGTCGAGGATATTACGAAAGGAGTACTCGACGGCCGCCGCCACCTGCTGGGTGGCGATTAGTTGCCAATCAAAGACCGTTGCACCGTGTACCAAGGGTCCCGCGAGCTCGCCGAACTGCACCCGATGAGAGGTAATCGCTTGCACAGGGCTCCATCTCTCGTCGAGCACTACCATCGTATAGGAACCGGCAAACAACGGGATATTCCGGGGCCGGAATCGGAGTGCGTCACTCCCCGGTGAACTCGGGATCGCGCTTCCCGCGGAAGGCCTCGATACCCTCTCGATGATCGTCGGTCTCCAAGAGCGTGCTCTGTGCGAGCGATTCAAGCAGGCCGGCCGAGCGCGTGTCGGTATCGCGCGCCGCATTGACGACTCGTTTCGCCAGCCCGAGTGCCTGCGGAGGGCGATCGAGTAATGAATCGGCATAGGTGTAAGCGGTGGCCTCGGGGTCTTCCTCGACGCGCTCAACCAAGCCGATGTCGCCCGCCCGCTCGCCGTCGACCAGTTCCTGACTGAAGATCATGTCTTTTGCCCGGCCAGGGCCCACGAGGTGAACGAACCGCGAACAGCCCCCGAGGCCGGGGAGGAGCCCGATGTTGTGCTCGGGGAAGCCGAGTATCGCGTCAGGCGCCGCAATCCGGACATCACAGGCCAGCGCAAGTTCGAGTCCGCCGCCAACGCAGGTTCCGTTAATAGCGGCCAGAACGGGTTTCTCTATCTCCTCGAGCCCGTCGAAGACCCGCCCCAGCACCCGCGAGTTCGTCCGGAACTCCGCGCTCGTCCACTCGCGGGCCTCCTCAAAGAGGGCGACGTCCGCACCGACCGAGAATACCTCCTCGCTTCCCGTCACGACGGCGACGCGGACGCGGTCTTCACGCAGTATGTCGAGTGCCTCGGCCAATTCGTGGCGCATCCGCTGGTTGATCGCGTTGACCGGACCGTTCGTGAGCCGAAGCGTCGCGATCCCGTCTCCCTCTATTGCCAGATCAAGCGTGTCGAACTGCATACACGGCTCTTATCGTCCGGGAACATAGTATCATCCCCACTCCGGCGCTCGCTTCTCGAGAAATGCAGAGAGTCCCTCGTCGAACGCGTCTGAGTCACTTACCTCCTTGATCGCCATCCGTTCGCGTTCGAGGTGCTGGTCAAGCGACCCTTCGAACGTCGTATCGACCAGCCGCTTGGTTCTCGCGTACACCTCGGTCGGGCCCTCCGCGAGCGTTGTCGCCCAGTCTGTGACAGCGGCGAGAAAGTCCGACTCGGGTACATCGACGGCGTCGTTCGCGAGACCGAGATCGACCGCCTCCGAGGCCGTGATCGGTTTCGGGTCAAACAGTAGTTCCCGAGCTTTGTACGGGCCGACAGTGTTGACCAAAAAGAAGGGTGTCGCGTTATCGGGGGTCAGTCCGACGCGCATATAGGCGGTGTTGAGCACGGCCTCCGCGTGCATAACGACGAGGTCCGACGCGAGGACGAACCCGAGCCCGCCGCCGGCTGCGACCCCTGAAACCGCCGCGATGACGGGCGCGGGCAACTCCCTAATCGCCCGAATGAAGCGGTTCGACGCTGCAGCAATGGTGTCGATCCTCGCGGGGCGCAGCTCCTGGGGCGTCCGCTCGATGGCAGCGAGATCTGCGCCGGCGGAAAAACCTGACTCACCGTAGAGTACGAGACAGCCGACGGAATCAAGATCCCTGACCGCGGCTGCCATCGATTCGACCTTTCGCGGTTCGAAAGTGTTGAGCGAGTTCGTCCCCGGTTCCATGACCAGTCGGGCGACCCGCCCGTCCGCGACGTATTCGATGCGGACCTCGTCGTGAATACGCTCACTCTTTGCCATCGATCTCACCTCCCTTGCAGACGCTCGGGGGGCCGATAGCTGATACCATTCAATGGACCCCCAGGTACTGCTCCATCGCAGCCCGGTCCGCGAGCAGTTCTTCTGCGGGTGATTCGTGGACGATCTCCCCGGTTTCGAGGACATACGCCCTGTCGGCCAATCCAAGGGCCATCTCTGCGTTCTGTTCGACTAGCAGGATCGTCACGCCCTCTTCATTGAGTTCGCGGATGATCGCTGCGACGTCCTCAACGATCTGCGGGGCGAGGCCCTCGCTCGGTTCGTCGAGCAACAGGAGGTCGGTTTCGGGGCCCAATAATGCTCGCGCGATCGCGAGCATCTGCTGTTCGCCCCCGCTCATCGTGCCGGCCTTCTGAGTACGACGCTCGTCGAGTCGCGGAAACCGCTCATAGATCTCGTCGATCCGTCCCTGCTGGTCGGTATCTGCGCTGTGGGCGGCCAGCCGGAGGTTCTCATGGACCGTCAGTCCGCCGAAGACGCGCCGTCCCTCGGGAATCCACGAGATCCCCCGTTTCCGAATCCGATGAGGCGGTGATTCGTGGATTGACTCACCGTCCTTCAGGATTCGGCCCGAGCGGGCCGGCGTCAATCCCATGATGCTTCGGAGTGTTGTCGTTTTGCCGGCCCCGTTGCGGCCGACGAGCGCGACGATCTCCCCGTCATCAATCGAGAGCGAGACATCGAACAGGACGTGGCTGTCTCCGTAGTAGGTATTGATCGAGTCGACGGTCAATCGGCGTTCGCCGGAACCGGACTGATTATCAACCGATTCGCCGACGGTCGAGTGTTCGTTCATCTCATTCACTCCCCAGATAGGCTCTCTGAACGCGTTCGTCGTTTCGAATCTGGTCGGGCGTACCATGTGCTAACACCGTTCCCTCGTTCATCACTGCGATGTGATCGGAGATATCCATGACGATATGCATGTCGTGTTCGATTAGAACCAGCGTGATGTCGGCAGCGATCTCTTCGATCAAATCGACAATCTCACCGGTTTCCTCAGGGCTCATTCCGGCAGTTGGTTCATCCATCAAGAAGAGGTCGGGATCGGCCGCCAGCGAGATCGCAATCTCCAGATGGCGGCGCTGTCCGTACGAGAGGTTCGACGCCGTTTCGTCAGCCACGTGTGAGAGGTCGACGCGTTCGAGAATTCGCTCGGCGGATTCGGTCGCGGCATCTAGATTCCGGTGGTGAGTCAGAAAGTCCCGAGGACCGAACCCTGTGTGGGGAGCTTGTGTAGCCAATCTGATGTTCTCGCGGGCGGTCAGATCGCCGAAGAAATTCGTGATCTGGAACGAGCGGACCAGCCCTTGCTTGACGAGATAGTGGGGCTTCTCGCCGTCGATCCGGTTACCACGAAAGTCGATTCGCCCCGCGGTCGGCTCGTACTTGCCCGTAAAGAGGTTGAACAGCGTCGTCTTGCCAGCCCCGTTCGGCCCGATAATTGAGGTGATCCGTCCAGTCGGGATCTCTAGGGAGACATCGTCGACTGCGGTCAACGTTCCAAACCGCTTGGTTAATCCGTCAGTCGATAGGATTGGCTTCCCGCTTGTGGGGCTCGGTTCCGTCGTGACATCCATCGTGTCGTTCGTAGTCATCCTCTCACCTTTTCGATGTAATTCCGAAGTGCACGGTTCGCGTTGTGGAGCGCGTTTCGTGGGTCGTTCCTGATCGAAACTATCGTACCGGCAAGCCCCTGGGGCGCGAAGATCACCACGATAACGAACACGCTTCCAAGAATGATCTCCCAGGTCGCAAACTCGGCTAAGCGTTCTTCGAGATAGATCACGAACGCCCCGCCAAGCATCGGTCCCCAGAGGGTCCCCATTCCACCGAGTAACAGCATAACAACGAGTTCGCCGCTAATCGTCCAGTGGAGCAGGCCGGGCTGGGCGACACTCTGGAAGGGCACATAAAGACCACCTGCCAACCCGGCGAACCCGCCGCTGATCGAAAAGGCGACCAGTTTGTACCGCCGGACGTTGTACCCCAGAAAGCGCATTCGTTCCTCGTTCTCGCGGATCCCCTGCAGAGTGCGTCCAAACGGCGAATTCGCCACTCTGACGAGAAGCGCAAAGGAAAGCATCACGAGTACAAGTGCCAGATAGAAGTACAACAGTCGCGAAGTAAAGTCGATCCCAACAGCCTCGTACAGCGGGATTCCGAACAGACCGTCGTCTCCGCCGGTGATCGCTTCGGCCCCCAGTAGCCGCGCTGGGAGGTCCGTAAAGACGATCACGTAGAACATCTGGGCGAACGCTAGCGTCAGCATCGCGAAATAGATCCCTTTTGCGCGGACGCTGAACCAGCCGATGAACCCCGCAACGACGACTCCCGAAAGCGCCGCGAGGGGGAGAACGACCAGCGCGTTCGAAGTCACCTCCCGTACCAGGATCGCGGCCGCGTACCCGCCAGCCCCGAACATGGCCGCGTGACCAAATGAGAGGAGGCCAGCGTACCCGAAGACGAAGTCAAGACTCAATGCAAGCAACGCAAACACCAACATTCGCGTTAGGAGATTCAACCAGAAAGGCTCGAACGCCTGTGCGATCGGAGCGAAGGCGGCGAGAACGGCGGCAACGACAAGTGCCGCGAGTCGGCCCTGTGCGGAGAGAGCTTCCTCGCCGGCCGGTCCCGTCGCTCCGCCGATGCCGACGGTCGCCCGCAGATCGCCCGCGAGGTCGGTAACTGACCGCATATCAGGCCGCCTCCGTGGTGCCGAACAGGCCACTTGGCTTGATGACAAGGACCGTTGCCATTAGTGCGAAGATGAACAGGTCAGTCAGTGCCGGCGCGATCAGTGCGCCGTAGGCGATGACAAGTCCGATCAACAGCGCCGCGTAAATCGCGCCCTTGAAACTGCCAAGCCCGCCGATGACGACGATGACGAACGCCTCGATGATGACGCCGAACCCCATTCCGGGGTGAACTGAACGCGAGGCGCCAAGCAACACGCCGGCCACTGCCGCGAGCACCGACCCGAAAACGAACACCCCGGTAAACACCGTCTTGACGTCGATCCCGAGCGCGTCGACCATCTCAGTGTCGTGGGCGCTCGCCCGCATCAAGATTCCGAGGTCGCTGCGCTCGATTGCCACCCAGACTGCCGCAATCAACACGGTACTGAGCACGAGCACAAACAGCCAGTAGACGGGATAGGTAACTGGGCCGACCGAGACAGATCCGGCGAGAAGTTCCGGGGCCGGAATCCGTCTAGAGCGCGCACCCCATACCTGAACGACGATCCCCTGGACCATGATCGCGAGCCCGAACGTGAGCAGGATGTGATACAGGGGATTGCGACCGTACAGCGGGCGCAGCGAGAAGATTTCGATGGCGGCGCCGATGGCCCCGACGATCAGCGGGGCGATCACCAGCGCGAGCCAGAAACTCCCGAGGGCGTCCGCAACGAGCAATCCGAAGTACGCTCCGAACATATACAGTGCCCCGTGAGCGAAGTTGATCACGTCCATCATCCCGAAGATGAGCGTGAGACCGGTGGCGACGAGCGCCAGCGTCACTCCGAGTTGGAGGCCCAGAAGCGTCGCCCGGAGTAACGACTCAATCATGTCGACCCTCCGATTCGAACCGGTCGATTAGCTGTCGCGTCATTATCATTAGTTGACACTGCAACCCCACGTCGGCAGTTCGATGTTCTCGACCGTATCGACGACTTCGTTTTCAGGGCCGTCGCTGCCTTCGACGACTTCCCGGACGTACATGTTCTGGACCGGATCGTTCGTCTCCTCGTGGAACCGAAAGCTCCCACGAGGACTATCGATCTCCGCGCCCCGGAGTGCCTCCGCCATAGCATCGGGGTCGGTATCGGCCTCCTCAACTGCCAGTTCGAACGCTTGGGCCGAATCGTAGCCCTGACAGGCATAAACGTTCGGACGGGTGTCGTGGGCGTCGGCGTAGCTTTGGGCGAACCCCTGATTTCGCTCGGACTGATCTGTAGAGGTGTAATGAAGGAGCGAGAATTTCCCGAGAGCGGCCTGTCCCTGTGCGGGGAGCGTATCCTCCGAGAGCAGGAACCCGCTTCCGGTCTGGGTCATGTTCTGATCGAGACCGAACTCGTGAAACTGCGTGACGTAGTTGACCGCGTCGCTACCAGCGAAGAACGAGTAGACGGCGTCGGCGCCGCTACCTTCAATATCACCCATGTACGGTGAGAAGTCGTCGGTACCAAGCGGGATGGGAATTTCGTTGACAACCGTCCCACCCGCCTGTTCGAAGGCCTCAGAAAAGAACTGCCGAGAGTTATCGCCGAAGGCGTAGTCTGCGTAGGTGATGACGACGTTGTCCGCGACGTTCTCGTAGACCCATGGCGCCAGCGGCGCGCTTGTCTGCCAGTCGTTAAACGAGGTGCGGAAGTGATACGAGAGACACCCCTCCTCGACGAGGCGGTAGTCGCCCGCGTTGGCGTTGAGCCAGATCGCGCTCGATTCGTTCTCGACGGTTTGCATCATTGCGGTCGCCACCGCACTCGAGACGGGGCCGACCAGCGCATCAGCACCGGATTCGACGAGCAGTTCGCGGGTGGCCGAAACGCCAGTATTGGTATCGGCCTCCGTATCCCGGGATACTGTCTCGATCTCCTGGCCCGCGATTTCACCGCCCTGTTCGTCGACGTATAGTTCGAATCCGTTGACAATGCTCTCGCCCAACAGCGAGTAGACACCCGTAAACGGTAGAACGAACCCGACGGTGAGCGTATCTTCGGACCCGCCGAGACAACCCGCTAATCCTGCCGTCGTGCCCAACAGGGCGCCTGATTGCAGGTAGCGTCGTCTGGAGATCCCCGACGACTCCGCCGCGGATCCTCGATTCCGTGTGGCAACTTTATCCACGTCTCTGCGAGACATACACATTCGAGGAATACATGACTATTTATAATTTCCTATTCATTCGTTTCACGCGATACATTCGCGGATCGTATCGATATTCCGTCTTGAGGGACGCCTCGGAGGCTTGATGACGTTTCCAAAGGTCGTCGCCGGCGTCGACAAGGGGTAGCGGCCGGTTCCGGCGACGGGAAACGACTCACTCGAAGCGGACAGGACACCCAATTAGTCGCCGACGTGAATTCTGTTCGCTCGATGAACGGAACCGTTAGGTATTTCTCTCAAAACTATAATGACCTATTCGGATATGCAGTCCAGTATACCAGCGGAGTACCTGCCGGACGAGGCTGATGGGCCGGATTACGTCCACGCCGTCCCGGAGGTACACTATCCCGAACGGATCAACGTGGCAGAGGAGCTAGTCGACAGGCACGTTCGCGAGGGACGGGGGGACAACGTGGCTATCCGCTTCGAGGATCGGACCACCACCTACGCCGAGTTACAGGAGTCAATCGATCGGATGGGGAACGCGCTTCTGGACCTCGGGGTTGAGCCAGGTGACCGGGTCGTCATCAGGTTCCCCAATCGTCCCGAGGCGGTCGTCTCTTGTTTAGCCGCCCAGAAGATAGGTGCCGTCGCGCTCCCTTCGATGAAGCTGCTTCGGGCCGCCGAGCTCGAACACATCGTCAATAACGCCGAGGCGACCACGGTCGTCGTCTACGACGACCTCCTCGGAGAGATCGAGAACGCGCTCCCGAGCCTCGAAACCGTCGAGGAGGTTGTCGTTGCCGACCGCAACGGCGTCGACCATGACCACCACGACTACGACGCGCTCCTCGACGCTGCGAGCAGCGATCTCGACGCCCACGAGACCGAACGAGACGACCTGGCGCTGATGCTGTACACCAGTGGGACCACGGGTGAACCCAAGGGCGCGATCCACACCCACCGGAATTTGCTGGCGAGCGCGGACTCGTACGCTCGGTACTGTCTTGAGCCGACCGAGGAGGACGTCTTCGGCGGGAACCCGCCGCTGCCCTTCGCCTACGGCTACGGCGACCTCGTGACGTTTCCGCTGCGCTTTGGCGCCAGTACGAGCCTCGTTGAGGACGCCACGCCAGGTGACCTGCTAGAGGCGATCGACGTCCACGGAATCACGGTCCTCTGTTCGATCCCGACCGCATTCAACCAGATCCTCTCGAAGCACCCCGATGGGCCCAAAGAGTACGATATCTCGTCGCTGCGAGTCGGCATGAGTGCCGGGGAGCCGCTGACCCCGACGACCTACGAGTCGTTTCGGGAGGCCTATGACATCGAGATCCTCGACGGAATCGGGACGACGGAAATGCTCCACATCTTCATCAGCCATCGCCACGACGAGGAGATTGATCCGAGCGCGACTGGGTTCCCGGTTCCAGGCTACGAGTGTAAGATCGTTGATCCCGAGACCGGCGAGGAATGCGATCGCGGCGAGGCAGGACTGCTCGCCGTCCGCGGCCCGACCGGCATCGAATACTGGAACCGACCACAAAAGCAAACCAGCGCAGTCCGGGACAACTGGTCGTACCCCGGGGATATCTTCGTTCAGCGTGAGGATGGGCGCTTTGAGTACAAATCCCGAAACGACGACCTTATCATCTCTAGCGGCTACAACATCCCTGGCCCGGAGGTCGAGGCCGTCATCGAGGAGCTTGATGCTGTCGATGAGGTCGCCGTCGTCGGGAGTCCTGACGAACAGCGAGGTGCGATCGTTAAAGCGTTCGTCGTGGCGACCGAGAGTGCCTCACCGGGAGATGATCTGATCGAGGAAATTCAAAACCACGTCAAGGAGACGCTCGCACCGTACAAATACCCCCGCGAAGTCGAGTTCGTACAGGAGCTCCCACGGACCGAGACCGGAAAGATCCGCCGTATCGAACTCCGTAAACGGGAGCGGAAGGCAGCGTAACCGGGCCTGTAGGGTATTGCCGAGATCGGTCGTCCTTGAGAGAGATCTAACCCGTCATCTTGGCGTATTCGGTATCGTATACGAAATTGTGTACCTCGACTCGAACGCCTACGGCAACCAGAGAGCTATCAACTCGACATAGCTGCCACGCGCTCTCAGCAGTGATTGTAATAACAAGCGTACATCTGTAACAAAAATCTCGTCGCAGTACCATTTTACATCCACGCTCAATTACAAACATATGCTTGTAATCTATTTAGTAGGATCAACACTGAGGAATCGGAGCGAGAGACCTACTCAGAGCGGAAACAGTACCTGTATACGGTAAGCGTATACACGGCTATCCCGGCCTGAGTGGAAGTCAAAGGGCTTCACAGCACCCGCTTTGGGAGGAGAGCCGTTCCGGTTTGAAGGGTCACTGATACATCCGCGAAAATCTGGTGGTCGTTTTGGCGGCGAGAGTAACGGGTCAGGGACTCTCGTTGGTTCGAATTCGCATGTCCGAACGCGGTTTCGCGATGCAGGTGAGAGCGTAGCCCTCCTCTTTCTCGCTTTCCGAGAGGAACATCCCCTCCAGTTGATCGACCTCGCCCTCCATACACATGCCGCTACAGACGCCACAGACTCCCATTCGACACTGATACGGGAGATCGAGACCAGCATTCTCTGCCGCCTCGAGAATTGACTCATTCTCGGCTACTTCGAGAGTTACCCCTTCGTTGACGAATTCGATGGTGTAGGTTTCGACCATCTGACTCACTGCTCCTCGATGGAGCGCTCGTAGACGTGTTCGACGGGGTCGAAGCCAAGACTTTCGTACACTTCTTCTGCCTTCTCATCGCCGTCAACCACATCTATTCGGTAGAAATCAATGTCGCGCGGCGAGTCGGCGAACCACTCGTGGGCCTCCTCGATCAGCGCGGTTCCCACCCCATTGTTCCAGTGATCCTCCCGGACATAGTGGCCGTTGATATAGCCGTGGTCCTTGAGTCGGAAGATAGGATGGTCGCCCATCACGCGAGCCTCAAGGACTCCGATCAGTTCGCCGGTCTCTTCATCTTCGGCGACGATCACGGTCCCGTATTTCGAGTCGACGAGCTGGTTCTCGAAGTATCGGAGCCAGCGGTCGTCAGCGTCCTCCTTGTGCTGGTACCGATCGTCGTACTTCGAGAGATGTTCGGTGAACCCGTGCCAGAGCTCGAGGATCTCCTCACCGTCTTCGGCCGTACTGTGTCGTAGGTTGTACGTCATACCACCCCTCTGCTCCCGATTACCAAAAAAGGTCGTGTCGAATAATCTATCAAATAAATAATATTTTTAGGTAGACAATGGTGCGAATCGCGAATCGACTTCTCCCCCAATCGTATTTTATCCAGCAGTACGGCGAAACACAGACGATGCCGATGTTCCATCTCGTGTTGTGAAGTGCCATGGCCAGCTGACGACCGTCCGGAACAACCGCTGGAGTCGGCATGAATCACGAAAATGGATACGGAAATCGTATACAGAAAACAATTATAGTGATGGCCCGACAACGGAGTGTACAGGCGAACCATGCCAACCGAGAAACAACTCAAACAGCAGGTCCAGAACGGGAAGATGATCGAATCGACCGACGAGATGACCGAAGGCTACGAGAAAGCTCTAAAGCAGATCCTGACGGTCTCAGGCGATACGGAGCTAATGAGTGCGCCAGCGTACTACGAACAGTCGCTCAACGCCCCCTCGCCCAACGCGCGGGCCTCGTGTATCAGCGTGATTCAGGACGAACTCGGCCACGGCCACATCGCCTACCGACTACTCGAGGACCTCGGCGAGAGCCGCGAGGAGCTAATCTATGGGCGCGAGCCCCACGAGTTCCGCAACACGTACGGCTTCGACCAGCACATCGAGAACTTCGCCGAACTCGTGACAGCCCACGGACTGTTTGATCGAGCGGGCATCGTTCTACTGGGCGACATCCACGAGAACACTTCGTATGCGCCTTGGAAGCGCGCGCTAACGAAGGTTAACAAGGAAGAGCAATTCCACCTCCGTCACGGTGAAACGTGGATGCGCCGTCTCGCGAACAAGAACGACAAGACCCGCGCGAAGCTTCAGGAGGCTATCGACTGGATGTTCCCGATCGGAATCGAGTGGTTCGGGCTGCCAGATGACAAGAAAAAACACGACGACCAGCTTGAGTACCGAATCAAGGGTAAGTCCAATGACGAACTCCGCCAGGACTGGCTCTCGCGGTCCCTGCCGCTCATGAACGAACTGGATCTAGACGTGCCGGCTCACTACGACGAGGAACGCGAGGAGTACGTCATCGAGTACGACATGCCGATCGCGTTCGACGCGGCGAACAAGGAATGGCGCTACGACGAGCCCATCTCCTGGTCCGACGTCATGGACCGCTGGCGCTCGCGCGGACCGGCCAACGAGAAGTACGTCGACCTCATCCAGTCGGGTACTGTCGAGGTCGAGGTCTGAGATGTCGAGCGCACACCAGCGAACCGACAGCTCGTCCGGCCCCGCACACGCAAGCGAGTTCGTCGAACGACGCCGAGCGGACGCGAGCGCCTTTGAGGAGTACCTCTGGGACGTCGTCGACGAGATTCCCGATCCACACATCCCTGTCAGCCTGGTCGAAATGGCGATGATCTACGATATCGAGGCCGAAGACGGGACGGTTTTCGTCGAGATGACCTACCCGTGTATGGGCTGTCCGGCCTACGATATGATACAGAACGATATCGAGAGCTGTCTCACGGTGCTCGAAGGTGTCGACACCGTAGACGTCGAAGTCGTCTGGGACCCGGTTTGGTCCAAGGAGATGCTGACCCCAGCAGTCAGAGAGAAGATGCGCGAAGCGGGAATTAGCCTCTAACCATGAAGTACGAAGTATTCGCACGGATCAACCAGGGCGACGAAACACTCCACATCGGTAACGTGCGGGCACAGAGCGATCGCCTCGCGAGGATGTACGCTCATAACACGTTCGACGAGGAGGACTGGGACTACCTCGCGGTCGTCCGCGCTGAGGACCTGATCGAGGTGACAGGCGAGCGGCCCACAATGCGGGTGAGTGTCGATGAGTGACTGGCCTGAGCCAGCAGCCGATTACGTCCAGGCGATCGCTGATACGAAACTGATCCTCGGGCATCGCAATGCCCAGTGGAGTCTCGCGGGACCATCCCTCGAGGACGACATCGGTGGGGCTAGCGCCGCTCAAGAAGAGATCGGACACTTCCGGCAGTTCGTCAACGAACTCCAATCACAGGGCCGCGAGAAGGAGTGGCTGAACGGCCAACGCGACCCGGAGGAGTTCAACAATGCCGCCTGTCTGGATCGGATCGAGGGCGACTGGCCGGCGTATGTTGCCTCGATCGCTCCCGCGGACCGAGCGTCGTGGTACATGATCGACGCCATCGACCGTGAGGACATGACGGGCCTAATTACGAAGATGGGTGAAGACGAGTACTTCCACTTGGAGTACCACGACGCCCGCCTCGAGGCGCTGGCTGAAGAAGATCCGGAGACGATCCAGGCGACGTTGGAGACGACACTACCTCAGGCGTTGGCGTTCATTGGGCCCGCGGAGTACGACGACGAGGCGGACCCCCTAACCCAAGCTGAGTTCACCGACCGCTCGGTCGCCGAAATTCGCGACGCATTCGCGGATCACTACCGCGACCTGTTCGCCGGGACTGCCGTTTCTCTCGACAATGTCGACTGGGATGCGCCGGCCCGTGAGGAGTGGGACGAAGTTAGACGGCGCGTCGGAGGCGGATCGATCAGCGAGACCGATGCCAGACAACTTCGGGGTACTAAGAACGAGCTGTTCGCCATGGACTGATCGCCGTGGACGACTCAGCATCGGATCCGGAGGTCGTCTGCCCGTTCTGCGGCTCAAGCGAGACCGACCAAGAATCGGCGTTCGGCAGCGAGATCTCGAAGACCCAGTACTACTGCAACGGCTGTAATACTGTCTTCGAGCGAATCAAATTCGACGGCAAGCAGCCCGATACCCGGTAGTCGTTCTCGCACGTTTCGTGGTTCGCCGACTCAGAGTCACCTCCGAGTAGCGACAGTGGTGAAGCATCTCGATCGATCGTGATAGAAAATTACTTATGCAGTACCGATGATGAACGGTGTGTATGAAAGCGTTTAGCGAGCTGGATCTGGAGTTCTTCCAGACCGACCTGGAGGACCACATCGGCACCATCCGCATTGATCGGCCGCCGGCTAACGCCCACAACATCGACGTGCTCCTCGAACTGCAGCGGGTCGTTGAGACAGTTCGGTTCGACGAGGACGTTCGAGTCGCACTCTTTGGAAGCGCCAACGAGAAGTTTTTCTCAACGGGCTTCGACATCCAGGAGCTTCAAGACAAATCTGGTAAACAGGTCGGCTACGCGAGCCAGACGAGCAAAGAGATCATCATGAAGATGCGGACGACCGATACCATCTTCATCGCTATGGTAAACGGTCACTGCATGGGTGGGGGGCTGGAACTCGCGCTCGCCTGTGACTTCCGATATGCCGGCAATGACGACAACTACAACGTCGGCATGCCGGAGATTCACCTGGGCCTCATCGCGGGCGAGGCAGGGACTCAGCTGCTTCCCCGATACATTGACCGCTCAACCGCACTCAAGATGATGATCACCGGCGAGACGATCACGCCCGAAGAGGCTCTCGATCGGGGCATCTTCGACGAACTCCACCCGCCCGAGGAGATTGAGGATGCTGCCCGCGAGTTCGCTCAACAGATCGCTCAGAAATCGCACATGGCCGTCGGCCACAATAAGCTGGCTGTCAATGAGGGCCTTGAGATGCCCCTATGGGACGCGCTGTCCCATGAGCGCGAACTCCAGAACCGCCTGCTCGGCTCCGATGTTGAGAAAGAAGGTGTCAACGCGTTCCTCGGCGATCACGACCCCGACTTCCTCGGCGTCGAACTCGGCGAGAAAGAACCGGGCGAGCCGAGCGACTAGAGGTTTAGCGCTTCACCAGCGACTGTCGTCTTCTGTATTTCGTTTGTTCCGCCGATAATACTCAGAATTTTCGCGTCCCGGTAAAAGCGTTCGAGCGGCAGATCTTTTCTGTACCCCTTTCCACCGTGGACCTGGATTGCGTTGCGGGTGACGAATTCCGCGGCCTCGCTCGCGACGTACTTCGCCTTGCTCGACTTCCGCGTGCTTGGCTCCCCGTCGGCAATCGCCTTCGCCGAATCGTAGACGAGGTGTCGCGCCCCGTCCAGTCGGGCGTCCATGTCAGCGACGAGCACCTGCACTGCTTGGTACTGGCCGACCGCCTGCCCACCCTGATCGCGCGCGCCCGCATAGTCGATGGCTTCGCCGAACGCGCCGCGGGCGATTCCGGTCCCGATCGCGCCTAATCCCGTGCGGGCCATATCGATAGTCCCCATCGCGATTCGAAAGCCCTCGCCGACCTCGCCGAGTAACGCCGATTCGTCAACCCGGACATCATCGAACGTCGAGTCCCCAGTAATGTGCCCGCGCATTCCCATGAACTCCTTTCGCTCGAATGCAAACCCCTCACCGTCGTCGACGCTGGGGACGAGGAAGACACTCACGCCATGACCCTCCTCGGGAGCCGGTCGCTTGCGAGCGACAACGAGGTGGACATCCGCGACGCCGGCGTTCGTCCCGAAGGACTTCTCGCCGCTGATCGAGTAGTCCTCTCCATCGGCCTCGGCGACCGTCTCGAGTTCCGTCGGGGAACTACCCGCGCCGGGTTCGGTCAGTAGCATCGCGCCGACGCGCTCACCCTGCACCATCGGTTCGAGGTATTCCTTTCTCTGTTCGTCGGTGCCGAAGTTGAGGATCGGAAGCATCGCGAATGTATGGCCTTGGATCGTCTCGGCCACCGCGCCGCTGACCTCGGCGATCTGCTCGACTGCTAAACAGTAGGAGAGAAAATCAGACCCCTCACCGCCATACTCTTCAGGGACCATGATCCCAAGCAGACCATACTCGCCCGCTTCATTGATCACCTCGCGGGGGAACTCGTCTACCCGTTCGATACGTTCAGCCTCCGGTTCGACGATGTCGGTAGCGAACGCCGTCGCTCGATCTCGAATGTCACGGTGCTTTTCGGAGAGTGCGCTCTCGATGAGGCTCATACTGTTCGATAGGCGTGGCACGCCATCATAAATGTTCTCTGAAAAGGTGACGTAACGTGCTCCGAGGAGGCCTCGATGCTACTCCAGATTGACGTTGACGTTCTTGGTCTGAGTGTATTCGTGGATTGCCTCGGTGCCCTGTTCGCGTCCGAGGCCACTCTGCTTGAATCCGCCGAAAGGCGTCTGGGGCTGGGTGACTGGGAACTCGTTGACGCTCACCATCCCGTAATCGAGGTGATCGGCGACTGAGTGAGCAGTCTTCAGATCCATGGTCCAGATCCCGGCCATCAGGCCGTACGGCGAATCGTTGGCGATCTCGATGGCCACCTCATGGTCGGCGAACTCGATCATCGACAGCACGGGTCCGAATATCTCCGCTCGGGTGATCGTCATATCGTTAGTGACGTCGGTGAACACCGTCGGCTCAAGAAGTGGCCGACGTCCTTCTCGGCGGGGTCCAGGGGGTCATCGAGGGCAACTCGACGCCCGACCTGTTCATCCCAGATCTGATCGACCTCTATCGCGCCGGGAAGTTCCCGTTCGACAAACTCGTCAGCTACTACGACTTCGAGGACATCGAGCGGGCGGTCGAGGAACAAGAGGCCGGCGAGGTGATCAAGCCTGTCCTCCGGATGAGCGAGCCCTGAGCCCGCCGCGTGTCGTTACCGGCCGAACCAATTCTATAAGTCATATGGGCAGGAAGACGGAGGTATGCGAGATGCATACGTGATCGGAGCCGGACAGTCCTCGTTCGGCTCCTTTCCCGAGGAGACCTACCTCTCACTGTTCGAGAGCGCCTTCGAGACGGCTCTCGACAGCGTCAGCGGAGACCTCTCGACAGAGGCGATCGACGAGGCGTATCTGGGGACGCTCGGCGTTGGGGGCCGGCAGATCGGCCTCTCGGGGCCGGCAGTAACCGAACACATCGGCTTGCACGGAGTCCCGACCACGCGGGTGGAAAACGCCTGTGCGGCCAGCGGCTACGCCTTCCGTCAGGCCGTTACCGCCGTGCGATCAGGCATGGTCGACGTGGCACTGGCCGGCGGCTACGAGGTGATGACGGACACGAGCGCCGACCAGACCAAGTGGTGGCTCGGCGTCAGCGGCGAGACCGAGTGGGAGCGCATCAGTGGAACCACCTTTGCCGGCGTTTATGCCCAAATGGCAAGTGCCCATCTCGAGAAGTACGACACGACCGTCGAGGACCTCTCTCGAGTTGCGGTAAAGAACCACGCCAACGGTGCGAAGAACCCCAAGGCTCACCTCGGTTTCGAGTGCTCACTTGAGGACGCCGTCTCGGCACCCTCCGTCGCCGACCCGCTCAACCTCTATCACTGCTGTCCGACCACGGACGGCGCGAGCGCGGTACTTGTCGCAAGCGAGGAGGTCGCCCGCGAGCACGGCGATGAATTGATCCGCGTCGCAGGCGCGGGTGCGGCGAGCGGGCGGGTGGGCCTCTTCCAGCGGGGCACGTTGACGAGCATCCCCGCAAGCGTTCAGGCCGGCGAGGCCGCCTACGAGGAGGCCGGAATCGGCCCCGAAGATCTCGATTTCGCGGAGGTCCACGACTGCTTCGCCATCGCCGAACTGCTGGCCTATGAGGATCTAGGCTTTTGCGAGCACGGCGAGGCCGGACGCCTCCTCAGGGAGGGCGTCACTGACCCCGACGGCGAGTTGCCAACCAACACCTCCGGCGGACTCAAATCCAAAGGCCACCCGATCGGTGCTACCGGAACGGGACAGATCGTCGAGGCGTTCGAGCAGTTCCGCGACAAGGCCCACGTCCAGATCGAGGAGCCGCGCTATGGACTGGCGCACAACGTCGGCGGTTCGGGCGGCGGGGTGACCGTCCACGTTTTCGAGCGGGAGGAAGCAGCATGAGAGGGATCGACGCCGGCGGGATCTATATCCCCCAGTTCCGGCTTTCGACCGAGGAGACGGCCGCGGCGTGGGGCCACGCCGATGCAGGCGGGATCAATCGGAAGGCGGTCCCCGCAGCTGACGAGGACGCGCTAACGATGGCCGTCACAGCGGCCGAGCGCGCCCTCGGGAACGCGTCCGCCGACCGCTCGGCGATCGCCCTCATTGCCGTCGCGACAACGACCCCGCCGATGGCCGAGGGCGATTTCGTTTCGCGGTTCGTCCGGATGCTCGCGCTACCCGAGGACGTCGCCGGCTCGATTTCGACCCAACACACCGCCGCTGGCGGAGAAGCGCTCGCGCGTGCACTCGACACCGACGGCCCGGCACTCGTCGTCGCGGCCGACTGTCCTGAGGGCGACCCCGCCAATACTGACCACGCCTTCGGGGCCGGTGCGGCGGCATTCATAATCGACGACGATGCGACGGTCCCGATCCGGGACGTCGCCTGGCATAACGACGAAACACCTGGCGTGCGTTTCCGGCCACGGGACGAACGCGAGGTCAACTCACTGGGGATCACAACCTACGAGCGGACGGCTGTTCGTGAGGCCGTGACGGAGGCGGTGACGGCTCTGGCGGTCGACGCGAGCGAGGCGACCGCTGCGGCGCTCCACCAGCGCGACGGGAAGTTCCCGTATCGGGTCGCAGGCGACCTAGCCTTCTCGAACGAAGCTGTGACGGCCGGGACCGTCGTGGATCGAATCGGCGACGCCGGAACGGCGTCGGTCCCAATTGGCCTGCTCGCCGCGCTCGCCGAGGCCAGTGAGAGAGAGACGACAGTTGGCGGCTTCTTCGGCGGCGGCAGCGCAGTTGCGGTCAGCCTTGAGGGCGGTCTCCCGGTCGCGGGGATCGACGAGCTCGACAGGGGGGAGTCGATCGATTATACGACGTACCTCCGCAAGCGTGGCTACGTTGTTGAGAGCGAGGTCGCAGGCGGCGGCGCGAATGTGAGCCTCCCGAACTGGCAAGGATCGCTCGACCAGCGCTACCGCCTAATCGCAGGTGAGTGTCCCGATTGTGGCGGAATCACGTTCCCGCCGCGGGGGGCCTGTCAGGAGTGTCACTCGCGAGTCGAGTTCAAGCGGATCGAAGCATCTCGAACAGGGACGATCCGAGCCTTAACGGTCATCGGCCAGGGCGGTGCCCCGCCGGAGTTCGCCGAATTACAGCAGCAGGAAGGTGCCTACACGGTCGCCATCGTCGCTCTCGAAGCCGGTAGTGGGGAGGCGACGCTGCCCGCACAATTAACGGATATCGATTCTAAAACGGTCGCGGTCGGTGACACCGTCCGAGCGACGATCCGGCGGATCTACACGCAAGAAGGGGTACCGCGCTACGGTGTCAAGTTCAAATCGGACGGGTAATTCTCGACGCACGGTCGGTAGCAAATCGACTCTCTGTTCGTCCGCTCGACGACGTCCAGTGCAGCCAGCCGGTCAAGGTGCGCGGCGGCCTCGCCAGCGCCAAACTTCGCGTGGATACCGCGCATTTCGCCGAAGAGGTCACGAGCGACGTTCCACGGCGTGGAATCATCGACTGTCGACAGCGCGTGAAAGGCCGCTCGGGCGCGTTCACAGTGGTGCGTTCGGACCTCGTCGACGGCCCTCGTTACGTTCATCGTCGTCCCATGGCCTGGTTCGCCCTCATCGAATCGGGCGTTTACTCGATCGATCGAAGTGAGATACGCCGCTAATGGATCGTTGGTGCGCGTATCGCTACCACCGACGTTCGGCGTGTACGTCGGGAGGAGGAGATCGCCGAGCAACAGCGTGTCGTCAATGGCGAATGAGCTATGTCCCAGTGTGTGGCCGGGTGTATGGACGAATTCTAGACCGGCGATCGTCTCACCGTCCTCGTGGGTTGTTATTGGATACCTCTCGGGTATCGGTGATGGGGAGTCCGAATCAAGCAGGGCTTCTCGTCGCAGCTTAGGAACGCCCCACCGTCGAAGGGTGGCGATGTCCCGATCAAGGCGACGCTGGCGTGCGGCTGCGTACTCGCCGACAAGAGGTGCGTCTGAGGAATGCATATGGAGCGTTGCATCTGCCGCTTCGGCTACTCGGCAGGCGAGACCGGCGTGATCCGAGTGCCAGTGTGTTACGACCACGTGCTCGACGGACGAGAGGGTAGGTTCGATCGCCTCAGTTAGTGCGGTCCAGGCTGTCTCAGTCGGCGGCCCTGGATCGACAATAACGCCCCGATCAGGGAAGTGATATGCGCTATTGACTCCTTCAGCCGTTCCCGTATCGACCGGAATTCGGATCAGTTTAGTCATTGGATTTCTCTTTCAAATCGAGATTGTCCCACTTCTCGAGGGATAGCTCTCGAACGTCCTCTGGATAGGAATTTTCGAACGTCACTCGGGGGGCAATGTACTCCTCGTCCCATTGGGGGTCCCAAGTCGCGTTGATGTAGAGGCGTGATCCTGTTTGACCATCCCGACGGTATCGCGGGATGCTGGCGGCAGGTGCATTGGGATCGCTGAAGATCCAGTCATTGCTCGGATGGGCTTTCACCCACATATCATCAAGCGCCCGTGCGAGGTCGTCGGGTTCAGTGTGCTCGTCCAGTATCAGAACCTTGTCGAAGAAGTCCGAGAACGAAAACAAGACGTTGGCCAACTGCCACTCGAATCCCGAGTAGAGGATCTCGCTGGAGACGAGACAGAGCCCAAGCCGCCCCTCGACGGGTAGCCGAATCCATGATACCGGCGAAACACCCCAGTAACCGTTGATACGTCGGTAAAGCTCCGCAGCCTCGACAAGTGCGGTCAGGTGTAGATCGTCGGTTAGCGGTGCTCCGAGGGGAATGAAGGGGACGACGGGATCCTCACGTGTTGCAATGGCATCAACCTCAACAGTCACGCCCACCGTCTCGCATCCCCGCTCCCAGACCGCAATTGGCCCAGAGACTCCATCGTTGACGTCGATGATCGAACCGTCGAGACGTACTTCTGCATCTGCAGGAACTGTTCGTCCATCGATATCCACGACGGCCGTCTCACCTAAGGCAGCCGCTAGTTTCGGAACAGCCGACGTAGTTCGATCTAATGTCCACCCCTGCAATGCAGTGACCAGCGGCGCTGCAGCGATGCCGAGAGAAATACTTGCTTGGCGGTTATCGCCACACCACTCGATGAACGGTTGAGGAACTGAGAGTCGTAGTTGGGATCGGCGGTGAATTGCTCCACGAACCGGTGCCCACGATGTCATCCCTTCGTGCTCAACGGCGATCAAACCAAGCGTGATCTGTTGTCGACCATTCGGCTCAACGGTCGGAAGTCCTAACGAAGCCGGATTACTTGAGGACTTGATCGTTGCAGCCGGCTCCTCAAGGATGATATCATCGGGTGCGCGTGTGTTTCGTCGAGAGACTGCCTCAAGAAGCTGTACGTAATCGTCCCCTTCGCGGTCAAGCGCTTTCTTGAGCCGGCGCCATGGTTGATGGGTGCGACTGGAAATCTGAGCGTGCCCTGCGTATATGCCGCTGGCTAAGTCGACTTCGCCGGACGTCGATGTGAATTGAAGCCCTTTACAGTCGTGTTTGAGCGCCTCTACCGCGACGGCTGCTGTTTCCTCGTCCCAGTGGACGTGTTCAGCTACCGTCAACAGGTCCTCGTTAGCGTCGAGAATTCGAAGATGGTCTCGGAAGGTTATCATCGAGATCCCCCTCTTTGTGCTGAGTCGGTAAACGGTAGCATATCAGGTTTTGCTCCTGCATCTTCAAGTATGGACCGTGCCCAATTTTGCAGATCATTGTCTACTGTACTGGTATCGAGGTCCTCATTACCTCTCGTTGCGTCGATGTACGCTTTGGCTGTCTTTGCTTTCGAGGTTCCCGTCTGGACATTCCCCTTTTCGCTGGGTGTCTGGTAGATGTTCAATGGGACCTTTGGCATCGTCTCAACGCCAAACTGATGGAAGTCGCTGTCAGGATCTGCGTGTAAAACGAGTGCTTCGAGAACCTCGCGCTGATCGAACGGATCGATGTCGGCGTCGACAAACACGAAGAAGTCAACGTGCAACATGCCCCATGTAGTGAAGATGAAGTTCGCGAGTTCGTGGAGGTATCCTGGATCCGTGTTTCCAGTTGAGACCACGTATGCACCCCGCGGGGTTGATGACCAGGGAACGCATTGATCAATCTCGAACCCGCCGGCTTGTAAGCCCAAAGTCGCGTCCGGTCCGACGCAGCCGACTTCCATCGAACTCGTCGAGTTCTCAGTGTAGCCGACACCTGTCCCCTCGACACAGAATGGAATGATCGGCTGTTTCCGATGAGTGATTCCGGTGACCCGTAGAGTCGGCATTGACCGCCGTGGACCGTGCATATAGCCGAAATAATCCCCAAACGGGCCCTCGTCAAGGCGGATATTTGGGATAATCTCACCCTCGATGATTAATTCAGCCGTCGCCGGAACTAGAAGGTCGTTTGTTTCACACGGAACTAATTCGATTGGCGACTCCTTCAGGCCACCAGCGAAGGCCGCCTCGCTCCGCCCGGTAGGGATCCACATTACTGAGGTATACTGGACGGCAGGTTCGGTACCGACGGCAATAGCGACCGGCATCGGTTTGTCCTCACGTTCATACTTGTAGTAGAAGAGATTTGGTGTCTGCTCGCCGGCTAACAACAACACGCTTGCTGTCTCGTTGTCGTGCATCATCGCCCGATGATATGACCAGTCGATCCAATCCGAATCCGGATCGGAAACGACCAGTGTATGGAGATTCGAATAGCGACCACCATCTCCAGCGTGAATATAGGGCCAGGGAAACTCAAGGAGGTCGACCTCGTCCTCAACGCGAGTAATCTCCTTACATGGGGCGTCTTCCGAGGAAATCGTCACAGGATCGCGCGGATTCTGGAGTCGTGAAATTGTCTCCCTATAAAATTCTTGGCGAGAAATGTCCCGCGGTAGATCGATACCCTGCGCGATACGATCCCAGGGCCGTCGCTGACTGCCACGATAGGGATCTCCGACCAATCGCATACCGTCGACGTCTTCGAACAAGGGTATTCCATGGTCTTGTTCGTTCGCCAGCATTGTCAACGCACTAGCCTCCAGGTTCCATGATATCCGATCCTCAATCTCAATAAGGTCGTTTTTCTCGTCAAGTCTCTGTAGATAGTTGCGCAAGCTATCAACCGTCATGTTTCTCCTGATTGGCATCTAATAATTCCTGATGTTCGAGTTCCACCTTGAGATCGACATACTCGTCTACGAGTTCCGGATAGGTATCGGCGAGGTATTCGAACATAATCGTCCGACTTGCTTGCGAGACAGAGCTATATTGGCCTGTTTCAACTAAATAGCGAAGCAACGTTTTCACTTCGTCAGACCGTGTATTAATGATATTCGCATCGTCCTTCACCTCCTTCAGTGTCGTCCGAAGGAGTTTCCTATCAACGCTTTCAGACTCAATGTCAGTTGTGAGGATTTCGATATACCACTTTTCTTCTTTGTTCTCATGGGGTCCCTTAACGACAGTCAGTGGGGCAGGATCGGTAAGGGCGTCAGGATTACGACTGATCCGGGCCCGTGTGTTGAATATCTCTCTTGTGTCCTTATCGCTAATCTGGAGCGTAATTTCCTTACCCTCGGGCTCGGGCGGAAGGTTGGTTTCGGACGTTACGTATTCCTCAGACATAGGCCGTAATACTCCTTTTCAAGCCGAATAGATAAGCTCTTGGTGTGTCGTAACATATCTGTTGACGACTCTACGATCGGAGATATCATAAATACCTATTCAGAAATTGAATTGTGGATAGCTCGTTAGCAGGTGAACATTTTTGATTAGAGTTTACCAGCTCGTTAGTAAATGTATTCTGTGTCTCAAAATGACAAAATATCAGCAAAAATACTATACCTCCATGACTGGAAAGGATATATGAGTTACCACTATAGAGTCTCTAGTTTAGTAAAATGAATAGCAGCAGCTTTTCGGCAAGGAGATGTAGTATGAATCCTACTGTAAATAGCAAATAAATGACTGATTAGGACCAAGTTCCACCGAGAACGAACAAATGGAGGCTCCCACGAGTAAGACAGACCAGAGTGAGCAGATCACGATCACTCTCTTGTGGGACGCCTACGAGGCGTACGGGTGGGAGCAGTTTTCTCGAGTTGTTTGCCACGAACTGATCCACGCCTGGCAGTATCATAAGGACGGTGAGGATGACCACGAGTCGAGTTTCAAACAATGGGTTGAACCACTGGAAACGGATTGTCATTGTCAGCGGTATGCCGAACCGAAGTACTGGGTGATCTGCAAAGCGTGTGAGAGTCGTGACCCCCGATATCGACGGTCGGAAGTCATGAAACAACCCGAGAAGTATTTCTGTGGGCAATGTGGTGGGGAGACCTCGATTGAAGAAGTGTAGTATAGGTTTGTGTGGTCTTGTGCAACAACTTCTGTAGTGAGAAACGTGATGTTGCACAAGGTGCGAGTCAGACTTTATTATGTAATGCGAGAAGAAGCGTACGTAACGTGTAGAGACGTAGACTGATACATCTCTTTTCAAAAATACGTCTTGTAATCGGTAATGCAGACATTGCAATTGTCTCACTATCTGGAACTTTTTCACCAATTAGATACATATTCTTAGTAACTGTATTGCGGTAGCAGAGGAGTAATCAAAATGTCAGAGTCAACGTCGGAAAACACTGAGAGCAAATCTATTAAAGATATTTTACAACTGATTCAGGAGTTATCTCAGGAGGAAGCAAAAGAACTCTTCTCAAGGATGTCCTCACCGACTGAAAATAGAAGGTCCCGGCCGGTACCTGTTCCATATCCTGTTCTAGTGCAGTCACAAAGACGCCACAGGCGTAGATGGGAGGATCTCTTTCCACCGGGTTGGCCAACTTGGCCAGATGAAATTGATTTTCCAGATCCAACAGATCCGGTAGGACCACCGGTACCCCCTGACTTTGATCCAATAGATCCAGGCTGGCCACCGCATCCGGAACCGATAGATCCCTCTCCACCATCACCCCCATCGCCACCGGACACTCCGCCAGAAGAGGAAGAAGAAAAAAAGAAGCAGATGTTTAGTGTTATGTCTACTCAACACTCCCCTGTGGTGGCGCAGTCAGTTGGCCAACCGGTGATTTCAGCGAGGATGACCGCCGACATTAGTAGGTCTGACTCAGATACTGCAATTCCAATCCGTGACGTCAATATGACCCTCAATATCCCTGCCGACTCCGAAGATAAAGCAACATCATATATCAGCAATCTACAGCGAGCTGCTATGGATACTGTCGAAATATGGCTGGAGTCTAATATACACGGAAGTGACTCCAGAGACGAAGCCAGATACTCAGAGTATCACTTTGAGGCTGAAGAGCTCACTGTGGAGGTGAATCTGTATTAAGGCAGTCGAACGGCTGCAACGTGTTTCCAGTTCGCCTGCATTACGTAGTTGGAGAAGCTGTCCCCTTTAGAGGTCGCGGGGCTGAACGGTCTTGCGATCGTTGTCTGTGGCTCGTTGGGCGGCCCCCTCGAGTAGTTCTTCGACTTCTTCGTCGAGTGCGTCGTAGAAATCCGACGCGACGTTCTGATCATCAAGCGCATCTTTGACTGCCGCCTGAACAATGAGGTCTGCCATCAATTGTGTCTACAGAGGTACTGCTGTAGACTTTCTGCTTGGGAGAGTATGAAAAGAGCGTCAGTAGACCGCTCTGGAGGGCGTGTGGAGTCACTGGAGCTGCCCACCCAAGACCGGCAGTACGCGTCCACCGACTTCGACATCGATACTGTCTGCTGATTGGGATGCTCGGAGTCGAAGCAGTGAGGGACGATTCATCTCGTATCGCTGTTCGACAGTTATCCCGATCTCATCAGCGCCAAAATAGCCTTCTCGAACGAGGTAGGCGGCAAGACACCCGTTCGAGGAGCCAGTGAGGCGGCCTAGGCAAGGACTGAGTATAGACGTATACGACTCGTTTCTTAGTATGGTATGGCATTCCATGTCTTAGTCCCGATGAATGACTCCGTGATGGCTACGAAAGCCCTCGAATTCGCGCTTGAAACGTACACTGATGCCGAGTTCACGGTCCTCAACGTTATCGGTGTCCCCTCGTGGTACATGGGAAGCGCCACTGGATTGGTACTTTCGGGTGATCTCCCAGAGACGGCTCGATCTCAAGCAGAGAGCGTCTTCGAGGCGGCTCGGGAAGTGGCTAGCAAACATGACATCGAAATCACCACCATCATTGATGTAGGCAACCCATCACGAGCGATCACTAAGCGAGCGACAGATTTTGATATTGTCGTCATTGGGGGCCATGAACGTGAGCTTTCGTCACGGCTACTGATCGGAAACGTCGCTGCAACGGTCACTCGCCAATCGCCGGTGCCAGTGACGGTCGTTGGATAATCAACAGTCCTGTAACACACGAGACAGCGCTACGAGGAGCGGCTTGAAGACTACACTGAGTACCTGCCAGTGTTCACGGCGACAATTCTCATCGTGGTGGGTATCGGATTTATTCTGAAGGTTTTCTACCAAATCGATTCTATAGACCGCTGTTTTGTAGCGTCTTTGTGGCTCCCTCATCGAAAACCGTGAGAGAACGACTACTGACTAAGAGACCCTGATTTCAAATAGTATATATATATATCGATCTATAGTAGAGACATTGCAAGCAGATGGTTGAAGACGATCGCATGAACAAGTTAACGAGTTTCCAGCGAGACAGCCTGTGGATAATCGCCGGCCTGAGCAAACCGAACGGAGTGACAATCAAAGACGAACTCGAAGCGTATTATGATACTGCGATTCAGGCTGGGCGACTCTATCCGAATCTCGATACGCTTGTGAACAAAGGGCTGGCCAGAAAGGACAAGGTAGACGGGCGAACGAACGCATATATTCTAACCGATCACGGTCATCGAGCACTTGACGCGCGCTGTAAGTGGATCGAGACGTACCTCAATGGGATTGCAGACGAATGAACTACACCGGTTGATTACCTCGCGATGAGTGCCAGATTGCCTGAAGGGATACCGCTGAAACAAGACAGAGTCAATGAACTACCCCAACCTACTCCGGCGCTTCGCACCTTCGTTGTAGCTGGAGCTTCCTGTTTGTACGCCGGAACGTGCATCCACTGTGGATACAACGGTTTCAGATCGCGCAGACGTTTCCCTCGTTATACGGCTCGGAGTAACCACTCTTACCGGTGAGACACTCACAGTCACAGTCACAGTCCCGACTCTCAGTTCTCGTTTTCCGTTCGTTTCTCGTGACTGGGAGACTGAAGAACGCTAACATACTTCACCGGAGCCGTGTAGTCGACCGTATGGTCAAAGAACAGGATGGCAACGTCGTTTTGGACGACCTCGACCGAGAGATCCTCTATGAATTACAGCAAGATGCACGGAAGACGACCCACGAGGAGATCAGCACCACAGTCGGGGTCTCACAGAGTACGGTCCGCAATCGAATTACCGCACTCGAAGAGGCGGGCGTTATCAAAACGTACGCCCCAGAACTCGACTACGAACGAGCCGGGTTCTCGCTTCGCGTCCAATTCATCTGTACAGCCCGAATGGACCACCGCCATCAGGCGGCACGTGATGCCTTAGACATCGGTGGTGTCATCACCGTCCAAGAGATGGTGACGAGTGAGCACAATCTCCTTATTGAAGTGATCGCGACGAGTTCGCAGGATCTGACGGAGATCACGCGTGAACTCGGGAATCTGAACCTCGATATTCACACGTCCCAGATCGTCACGAGTACGTTCAATCAGCCGTTCAATTATTTCGAGCATAGTCACTCTCGAGCTGAGAGTTCCGACGTCCCTGAAGACACCACGATCGAGCACGCTCCACCTGCTGATCAAGAGTGAATTTGGTTACAATCGCTGTGAATTTCGCACTAAACGTGATACTGAGCAGAACATTAATGTGGAGTAAGCGCGTTACTGTTGCGTGAGAGGGATTAGCGAGAACCTACAGAAAGGGTGCCTCTGACACACCTCGCCCCCTCTCGCCCCATTTGGGGTTCAATGAGGCAATCAATACTAGGGGATAGTGTTACTTAAATATCACTATCCCCTCCCCCAATCTGCGATTTTCGCAGAAGAGACGCGTTCCGTTGTTTCGGTTCGGGACCGGGATTGACGAGGCGCATTGGCTCACCTTCGCTCGGTCCGAGGGTAGTAGTATCCCCTCGTCTTCGCTGTTGCACTCCCGACTGAACCCGATCACCTGGCGGCGGTCCTTTCGTGCTTGCGGTATAACGACTATCCCGAACGAGCGAGGAATCCCCGTCTCGGAACGACCGACGGGAGTGAGAATACGGCGTTACTTGCTCGTGAGCAAGGGTTCCGGTCGTGAACTGTGACACGTACCGGAGAATAGTCTACACCCGCCGATCGCAACCTGAGGGACCGAGAGATACAGATGAAGCATTTATCGCTTGGAGGAGAGAGGAACCAGTATGAAGAAGGTGGCTCTGACGGAGGCGTTTGCTTCATTCGATGAACACTGGTCCCCGCGACTCGCGGGTGAACTCAACGGACAGGCAGTCAAGCTCGCCAAAGTCGAGGGGGAGTTCGTCTGGCACCAGCATGAAGATGCGGACGAGCTATTCTTGGTGACATCGGGCGAACTTCGAATCGAGTTCCAACACGAGTCAGATGTAGTCCTACAAGAAGGTGAGTTTGTAATTGTTCCACAGGGCATTGAACACCGCCCGGTCGCCGAAAACGAAGCGAAAATTCTGCTATTTGAACCGAGCGAGACGCGCAATACGGGGAACGTCGAAACCGAACAAACAAGAACGGAGTTAAAAGAAATCGAATAGCCTAAATCGTTGCTATCACCGGGGAAAAGGGCGGGGTACGACGATACGTTCGCACAACTACCTACCAATTGTTTCACTTGACTATCTAGGAAATCGAGAGAGGCTGATAGATACAGAACACGGGTTTCCGTATCGGCGTCCCAGTGGAACAGATATTCTCGCTGAGTCTCATTTCGAATTTCAATGCCCAGATGTCCATGACCACGACCTCCTCGTAATTATGCGAGAGGGTACGAACATATATCAGACAGAGACGCGAACAGTGTTGATAGAGGTGTCCAGTATGTCCGAGTCCTCGCGAGATGGGGTCCAGTCGTGGACCGAGTCAATGAGCGCGCGCGAACGCATTCGGTCGGTTGCCGAGACGCTTCGCGAACCCCGATCAGTCAATTGGATCAGCGAGCAGGCCGACGCCGCCTGGAGTACGACTAACGAAGAACTCCAAGACCTTGTTGAGCAGGGACAGCTGCGCCGCGTCGAAGCCGGCGAGACGACACTCTATCAGCCGGACTACACGCGATTGCTCTTCGAGGAAATCCGCACGCTCATCGAGGAGAACCCGCGTGAGGAGCTTCGGAGCGAATTGGCCGCGATCACAGAGGAAATCGAGGGGTGGCAGGCGACCTACGACGTCGAGACGTGGGAGGATCTCGAACAGTCGCTTGCCGACGGGACTCTTGCAAGTGATGAGCTCCGTGAACGCCGGGATGTCATCGCGTTCTGGCGCGAAAACGAGGAAGATCGTCGACTCATCAAGCATGCACTAGAACTCTACTCAGATGTCGAATCAGCTCGCGAGCAGATGACTACTGTGGCAGATCGTGCCACGAGCTAATTCTCGATTCACACGATGATTTTTCTCGCTGGTCGCGATCGATATACACAGCGGACCCTCCTCCGAGACGTTCACGACCGATTGACGGATCAGGCTAGTTGTGAGAATGTGCGGTATCGCCCGTCTCGACGACGGCCTCGGTACATCATCGCGGATGTCGATCCAACAACGTTACTGAGTACTCCCTACGACGTGGAGAACGCACGACTGGAAATTCGCTTCTGGTACCCAGTTGGTGTCGATCACGAATACTATCGCATCAACTGGGTCGAACCGGATCGGAGCCTAATGCTCGGCTTTCATCAGGATGCCGATCATCCGGACTTGGGGTCCTGCCACATCCAGCTTAATTATGAAGATACACCCGTCAATCGACATGGTGCGACGTTTTTCGATGCGCATCCACTCGCCGTCCTCGATGATCGACTGCAGCAACTCCCAGCAGCGATAGATTCGATTAACTGGGAGACTGGAACTCCCTCGCTCCCTACATGGCCGGTATAGACAGAGAATCTATTCATCATACGGTTTCCGGCGGCTTCTAAGTAGATGAGTAGCGTGATGGGTACAAAGACTGTGTAACATGCAATTCTTCAATGAACCTATGAAAAACGCCTCAAATTGGAAGTATGAGTGAGCAATTCGTCCAGCAGGTTGAACCTGAGGAGGCGTTCGCAGCTCTCGCTGATGAGACAAGACTAGGAATCTTGCAGACACTCTGGAAGTCCGATACTCAGACGATGACGTTTTCCGAGTTGCGTCGGGCTGTTGGAATACGGGATCCGGGCCAATTCAACTATCACCTCGGAAAACTTGTTGGACAGTTCGTCACTAAGGTCGACGGGAAATACCGGCTTACGCAAGGCGGGTAAGCACGTAAACGGAGCGATTGCGTCGGGAGCATACACGGTGCAGGGGGCTATCGACCCGATTGTGTTGGATCACCTCTGCCAAGTAAGTGACGAGCCTCTAATACTACGATATGAAAACGAAACCGTTCGGGTCGAATGCAATGGCTGTCCGTCATGTTTGTCCGGATGGAAGGCTCCTATTCCACCTGCCGTGTTTGCCGGGTACGACCGTGAAAAGATTCCAGAGATCGTGAGTCAGTATCTCCGGACGATATCTCAACACGCTATCAACGGCTTTTGCCCCTACTGCAACGGCCGGATGGAGTCGACAGTGAGAGCTTATGACGCGAGGGACGTAGATCCGGTATCAGCAGCGGATAGGTCTGAAGACGCGGATGATCGTTTTCATGACCACCCAGAGGTTCAGTTCGACTGTCAACGGTGTATTATCGAGGCAACGCTTGCGGTGGATCATGCGCTCTTGCTCGCGGAGCCAGCTGTCACCAATTTTTATTACGAGAACGGAATCCTTCTACAGGACTGCCTTATCTGGGAGTTCTCCGAACTTAACCTCGACAACGTAGAAATAGAACACCGAAAACCGATCCGGGTGGCTGTAACATTCCGGATCGATGAATCCGCGCTTACAGTTGTCGTTAATGAGACATTCGATGTTAAGGTAACAGACGAGATATAGAACAGGAGTTCTGTTTGTCCTGTAACATAAATATCATTCTAATTAGATTTATAGCCATGTCGTTCGATCGATCGGCACATGCGTGGACCGTTTCGAAGTCGGACATTTCGTCGATTGTTCGCGGGTCGTGTGATCACCAATGTCGGCGACAGCTTCTATTTCGTCGGTGCGATGTGGCTCGTCTACAGCCTGACCAACGATCCCCTCTACACGGGAGTAGCTGGATTCGTGACAATGGTTCCGCAAGCGTTTCAGTTCCTTGCAGGTCCGCTGGTCGATCAGTGGTCAATTCAGCGAATTCTCGTCGGCACGCAGCTTATTCAAGCCGCCGTTGTCTCGCTGATTCCAATCGCCCACATTCTCGGCTTTCTCACCGTCGAGCTGGTGCTCATCGTGATGCCAGTTCTTTCTGCACTCAACCAACTGGTGTACCCCGCCCAGATTACCGCACTCCCGCGTATTCTTGATGACGAGGAGCTGGTCGCAGCTAATTCGGCGTTCTCGGTTGCCTACCAAGGGTTCGATATGGTGGCAAACGGGATCGGCGGCATACTTATCGGTCTGTTCGGCGCGGTCGCATTGTTCGCACTCGACGCCCTCACGTTCGGGATCGCTGCAATCGTGTTTGCGACCGTCTCGATTCCGCCCGCGAATACGGTGACAGCCGACGATCGACCGAGGGATGAGTTGACGGGTGCCGACAAATTAGCGGATGTTTCGACACGTCCATTGGCTGGCGACGAAAGCGGAGCCGCACGCGGTTCTAACCCCCTTGTCATGGACAGTGGCGGTAGCCACATAGAATCCGAGAATACCAACTCCTACGTCGCACGTATGCGCGAAGGGATGGCAGTTATTCGTGGAACGTTCCTTGTGCCGCTGTTAGCCGGAGCAGTAATCGCCAACTTTTCCGTCGGAATGATACTGGCAGCGACGCCCCCGTACGCTGACGCCCTCGCCGTTCCTGGGGCGCTGAACCTGATTGGTGCAGCCGGGGCTTATGGAATTCTCATGGCATCGATCGCAGCTGGGGGCTTCGTTGGAGCGATAGCTACGAATCTCGTCGCTGATTGCCGATTAGGACGGAGCATGGTTGTGGGGTACACCCTCGCAGGGGTACTCTGGAGCGGTGCGCTCCTCGCTAACTGGCTCCCATTGACGGCCTTGCTCTTCGCGCTGGCGTACATCCCCATTGGAATCCTCGCCGTCCAAGTAGCTGCTGTCGTCCAATCTGCACCCCTTGCAGAGATGGTTGGACGGGTAAGTAGCGTTCATGGTTCTGCCTCGGCATCCATGGTTCCGATCGGTTCACTAGCTGGTGGCGTCGTCGCTGGCTGGCTCAGCCCACAAGTGGCGATGGCTTCCCTCGGGATCGCAACATTCTCGCTGGCCCTTTATGTCCTCGTGAATCCAGATCTTCGTGAAATGCGAGCTCCCGATCGCATGACGATCAATTTGTAAGGAGGACCTGTATTTGGGAGATACACGTCCTCCATTCAACACGGCTCTATCAACACCGCTCGTCCGTGACCAGATCACAGGAGGGCGAACGCAGCTCCTCCGACCAGACATAGGAGAGCGATACCAACGAATAGTGAGAGAGTCGTTTGGTCAGCTTCGGGCTTCGTCGCACCGAATCCACCCACCTCAAAGAGGGTGCCAACACCAACGATAATTGCCCCACATCCGCCAAGGAACGCCATCAGCAGCCATCCGCTCAATCCCTCGTGGAGAAGCTGGACGCCTGCGGTTCCAGCGAGCCAGAGGCCACTCACTAACGGAGCAATCCCGCCAGTATTCGTATTTGACATGAATGATTCCTTCGTATCCATAGTGAAAAGTATGTCTGATACTCTCCTTCAACGCATTATCTATCGATACACACCCGCAGTCTACGTATTAGTATAATCACGATATAATGATATGAAACCAAGTCAGTCAGATCAGTCCCTGCTATCCCCCTTGTGCAACAATCGCCTTTCTGAGAAGGAGGAGATGTTACACAAGGTAACACGAATAAAAAAATATTAGAAATTAGATATAGTTGGTATACCCACGCTCATAGACCGGTCAGGTATGCCTACCCCTTGATGGGAGCAGCTGATCTCAAAATGATAGAAAAACAACTATTATAATGTATTTGTGGAGTGCAATAACCCATGAGAGAGTTACAACCTAGTCAATATCCGCTCTGCTAAAACAGAGATATCCAATAGCTCCCGGAATGACGATCCACAGCGCAAGAACGACGAAGCCATACCAGTCAACCCAAATGTTCGTCTCTAAATAAGGAAATAGGGTAATCTCACGATATGCAGGTAGAATTGCTCTTGCAGCATGGGCAAACGCTGTCGAAGGATTAAGGCTAGAGAAAATTGCTAACCAAGCTGGTTGCTCTCCGACAGGAACTTCATAGCCGATTATTGCCGTTTGTAGTAATGCTGTAATTCCGTCCCAGAATAGCAGAATTACCGAATACATAGTCACAGCACCAGCAAGTGCGCGCGTCCGCGATCTCATACTGGCTGAGAAGCCTATCGCGATAGACACACAAGCCAGCGCATACAATAATGTAAGGAGCGTATAGAGTCCGAATTCAACAAGGGCGAACGAATCATATGAAACCAGCGCGACGAGAGCCGCAGCGCCATACCCAGCGAGTATCGCTGTCGAAACCACAGCAGTCTGACCGAGTAGTTTGCCGAAAAACACCTCTCTACGGGTGTTTGGAAGCCCGAGAATAAGCCTGATACTGCCGCTTGAGCGTTCACCAGCAATTGCCTTGTATCCAACCATAATCCCAACTAACGGCACCAAATAAAGGGCGGGTTGTCTCATACTATTCAAGAGTGCAAGTGTGTTCACGTCGCCGCTAGGGCTAGTACCTGACAAATCAGGAATCCATTGAATACCAGCTAAGAAGGTAGTGAACACCACGAACAGAATTATAAGGCCAATCAGTGTGTACGACCGTATTGAATCGAGATATTCCTTCCGTGTAACAGCAACCAAACTCATTGCTTTGATCATGACCGATCCCTCGCTTAAGGATAATGGTTATTCTTTTCCGTCAAATGGCAAAAGTCGTCGCGTACAATAGCAGCTAGCTATGCTAGTCGCTCTACTGCGACAATTTGCTATTTCATTGTGAACTTGAATTCTTGCGTTCTAGTAATAAAATTGATAGTAATGAGTATAGACACATATTTTTATAAAACCCGTACGAAACCTGTGTCAATGGCCGCGATCGAGCTTGATGCCGTAACTAAACAGTATAATGATGTCACCGCTCTTCAGGAGTGCAATCTTACCGTCGAAGAAGGCGAGGTCTATGGCTTTCTTGGACCAAATGGAGCGGGTAAATCGACAACAATCAACATTCTACTCGATTTCATACGCCCAACAGCCGGTCGGGTACAGGTTCTTGGTCACGATGCACAAAAAGAAACTCAGCAGATCCACGAGCGCGTTGGCGTTCTGCCTGAAGGATTCAGCACTTATGGCCGGCTAACCGGACGCCAGCATCTCAATTTTGCCATCGGATGCAAGCAAGCAAATGATGATCCCGACGCGCTTGCCGAGCGCGTGAACATCGTTGACGCGCTCGATCGGAGGGCTAGTGGTTACTCAAAGGGAATGAGCCAACGTTTGGTCCTTGCAATGGCGCTTGTCGGCCAACCCGATCTGTTGATTCTCGACGAACCCTCTACAGGACTCGATCCCGCAGGTACGCGTGAGATGCGTGAAATTATCCGAGAAGAACAAGCACGTGGTGCGACCGTCCTCTTTTCGAGTCATATCCTCGACCAAGTCGAGAGCGTTTGTGACCGTGTAGGTATCCTTCATGATGGAGGACTAGTTGCAGAGGATACTGTCGAAGGACTGCGTGAAGCCGCACAGGCCGAAGCGATGCTCCACATCGAAGTCGAACATCTACCAGATAACACACTTGCGAAAGTGCGTTCGCTATCAGGCGTTTCAGAAGTGAGCGCCAATGGCACTACCATTCACGTTTCCTGTGGTGATAGCTCGAAGACTGCAGTGCTCACTACTCTTGATGATGTGGGCACATCAGTCATTGATATTACCACTGAAGACGCCTCGCTCGAAGAACTATTCATGAATTATACGGCCAAGCAGTCAAGCCAGTCGGGCAAAGCAGATCCGGAAGCTCGAGCATAAATTGGCCACCTCTGCTAAATTGTGGTCAGACAGTGCGTCAGCGCCGCACCTTTCGTCGGCATGTTTGAGACGGCAGCAGTATCGACTATGCTACTACTCGGAAGCATCCATCTATGGTTATCGAACCCAGTATCGCAGGCCGCCAGAGCATATACTGGAGCACAACCTTCATAGAGCGAAGCGATCCGTGAGCAGCGCGATGATATCCGCGACTATCTCGCAAGTGAAGGTGTCGACGTGAGTACGTGGAACGACGATGCTGATGCTTCTACCCGTGGAATAGATCGCAATACTGCTGATTCCGACTAACAACGCTTCTACTTCAGCTAGCGTGAACAGAATATACTGATCGACGCATAGGACTTGTAGTGGTCGCTACTGATCGATACAACACCTATACTTCAAAATACAAACAATATAACTACAAATCGTCTTAAGTTGATGCCGTAAAAACTCCCACAATCACTGCAGTGAGTATAAGATTCGCAAACGAGATAAGGAGCAGTCCTTTCCAGCCAATTTCGATCATCTGATCAATTCGTACTCGTGGTATCGCCGCTCGCAACCACTGAACGAATAAAAATACTGCCCAGATCTTGATCAGAAACCAAACGATCCCAAGTAGGATCGGTCCTGCTGGACCACCAATGTTGATCGGCCAATTAATCGTTGCTCGGCATAGCTGCTGTCAATACTGACTGCTCGGCCTTCCGAAGCAGTTCGCCTGCTGTGCTCTGTGAGCAATTAATAGCGTCGGCCACGTCAGCAACAGCTCCCTCTCGCGGTATCTCGTAATAGCCGACAGCGATCGCTGCCGCTAGTGCTTCCCGTTGTCTGTTGGTAAGCACTGTTGGCGACGACCATGGCCGGTACCCACGGACTGTCTCAATGTGCACTGACGTGAGTTCCTGGAGCTGGTCGTGGAGACCGTTCAGTGCTGTCGAAGAACCAACTGCGTCAAACCGAACCGTTCCGTCACCGTGAAAGATGATTGGTGGTGGGAACGCGACCGTCGCGTCAGAGACAGCGTCCAGCACTGCTGGCCGAAGTTCGAGCCGGGGTTGCTCAACAAGCGCGTATGTCCCCGCTGTATCCTCATGAAGAGACATATCAGTAACCACGTCGACACTGTCTAGTATCTCCGCGGCTGCTGCCAAATCGGCGTCAAACCATAGGAGTGCGGTCCCGTCTGGTGTCGGGCTCCAGTATAAAAGGTCTGTTCGCGTGGTCGCCGCGGCGTCGTTGACGGCCGCCTGTATCGGATGTGTCGGCTTAGCGTATTCTGCATGAAACGTGACGCGTTTCACGTTCGGTATAACTGTGAGCCACATATAAATAGCCGGATGAATCCGGGAATACTGATAATCTGGTTGTAGAGAAACGACCGCCAATGGCGGACAGATCGACAGAGAAGATACTAGTACGTGGTCGATCCGTGGCTTTCAACCAATACGGCGACCCCGAGGGGGAACCAATTGTATTGTTTCACGGAACACCTGGGTCGCGATGTTTTGGCAGGCTATTCGAAGATGTCGCACGGCGAGCGGGATTTCAGCTACTCACACCGGATCGGCCAAGATACGGCCAATCGGCTTCATGGCCGAAGCGGACGGTGACCGATACTGGTGCTATTGTTACTGGTCTATTGAATACCTGCGAGAGCGATAACGCGCGGATCATCGGCTTCTCTGGCGGCGGACCACACGCGCTCGCGGCTGCGGCGACACATCCGGACCGTGTTCGCGAGGTCCACATCATTTCTGGGGCAACACCACGCAGACTGGGAGAACCAGCCGCGAGTCAGCGGCGGCTCGCCATGCTAGCCCGCCAGACGCCCCGACTCCTTCGGAGTTTGTTCCGCGTGCAGGCGTGGCTCGCAGATCGATCTCCGACACTTGTCGTCTCCCAGTATACTGCTGAGCCAAAGGAAATACCTGATACAGAGGCACAGCTGATGGCTCGAGATTTCGTCGAGGCAGTTGGTAAAGGCGGGAGTGGTACTGTCTTGGAGTTTCAGCTGTTAGCTGAACCGTGGGGGTTCGATCTCGGTGAGGTTGACGTTCCTATTCAAGTATGGCACGGTGAGCATGATGCAAACGTCCCAGTTGGCGGTGTTCGAGACCTATACGCGTCGTGTTCCGATACCGAACTAACAGTCCGTGATACGGACCACTTGACAACGTTGTTGGCATATCGCGACGCGATCGCATAAGGGATTTCTCATGAACCGAAGATGCCCGAGCACTTACTGAAGGTGCTCTCGAGTATCTCATATCCAAATAATAAGCAGGTGAATGGACCCTGCAGTCAAGCCGCGAGGCTTCTTGCTTGTGCCCACACACTACTATTGAACATGATCACCATAGTCGGAGCACGAACGGTCGACGAGGAGAGCGTGGAATTTCTCCGCGAGACAGTTGGGACATCCTTTGAGCAGTATACTCGCAATCTAGGGAATGATCGGATGTCAAGCGAGAGCGAGGAGAAAAAAGAGTATCAATTCGCGAAGGGCGACCTCCGTAACTTTGACCCCGGTGAGGCCGTAATCTGCCGACAGGGCAAGGGGAAGGGGTGGGTGCAAGGCCGGATCCAGATGCTGAATCAGTAACACGGTAGTAGCCACTCCGAGTCAGGAAAGATTTTTTGATCAACAGCGAAATGCGGACAGCGGCGTGAGGACGATCAACAAAGAGAGAGATAGGGTGCCTCTGACACTCTCTATAGGGCCAGTCACCTCACCCGCTTTTTGTAACGAGTGGAATAACCACTTCTTCTGAAGGCCCTATAATCGGACAAATGTTGGTTATTTATTCATATAGGTACCCTACCCTATCCCACCAGCGCGCGGCTCCGCCGCACGTCGGCAGGTGGTGGTAGTGATGATTGCAGACGGCGGGAACAGTAGTAATTAGATTGTGCCCTTTGGCTCACTCCCTAAGGGATATATAAAATGGTGTTTCACAGCACCTCGGTACTGCATTTGAGTTTCAAACCTTGTGCAACAATCGCCTTCCTCGAACGGGCAATGTTGCACAAGGTCCCGACTTGACTCTCAAAATGAAATCGCTACGGGTTCTCGAAATCCCGAGCATGTTTTGTGGCAGTCTGAGCTGACGATGACAGTGAATCGATGAGCTTCTGGTCCGCTGTCCAGCACACCCCATCGATGTGGTCCGCAAGAGCAACATACGAGGCGTCATAGACAGGGAGCTCCTCTTTAATTGAGAGTGAGATAATTCCCGGAATATCAGCGAACGCGAATAGGTCGAGTCCGTAAGCAGCAACCGCGTCCATCGATTGCTCAATATGCGTATCATCAAGCATCGAGCTGTGTCTCAATGCGTTTGCCACCTCAAAGGGCATCGCAGAGGGCGCGCAGAGGTCGATTGCACCGTCAACATAGGCATCCCGAAGAGCACGCGCTTCGTTCGAATCACGTTCCGGAAGGAACCACTTTGCGACTACACTCGCATCGACTACATCGACTGTCATCTATGGCTTCGAATGCTCGCTCGTATTTTCATTCACGTCAGTAGCACGCCGCTCGGTGAATGTTCGTTCACGGTCGTATCGAATCCGTTCAGCAGAGTCCCATCCACTCTTATCGATATCCTCCGGCGACACTGATCCGTAAACCCGTTCGGTGAGCATCACTGCTCTTGCAAGGTCGCGGTCACTGTCGTCTAATTCGTGTTCCGCCAATACGTCCTCAATACGCCGTCGCAATACGGCACTCCAGTTGACTGTCTCTACTCCGTCCATTCGGTCTTTCGTCTCGTCGTCCACCCGAACACTGATTGTTGGCATATTTGTACTACATGTAGTACACGTAGTACAGATACAAAACAGTTACTCCTGAATCGCAGGCGGGTAAAGCCCCTACCTCAAGAAACGAGGGGTGAGTAACCCCGAGCGCGGTAGGCGGAGTAGTTCACTACGTCGAAAGAGTTCGTCAACCGTCTCCTGGTAGCGAGCGCGAATCAGTACGTCCGCATCGGCGTGAGTCAGCGCATATTCGGCCGGGATGACTGAGGGGGTCTCAGTCTTCCGACTTGCCGGCCACAAACCTACGTTGTGCGCCGGGCATCGTGCTCCGCTGGCGCATCGAATATGTCAGATTGGTAGCTGATGGCTCAAACTGAACAGCTCATGCACGCGTTTCGAGGGCATCCGGTCGAGCAATGCACGGGTGTCATTACTTGCACCATCCATCTCTATTTATCTTTACAATTAAATTTAAGTAATTGTAAGAGAGTATAATAGATAGCGCACAGCGACACAACGAATTCCCGGATGGAGGAATGCGCGTGTTGATGTCATGGATCGGAGGTCCCACCCCCACTCCGTCGCTGTGCGTCCCCCCTGACGCTTTGAGCTATAGCTGAGAGCGCCACCCTCAGAGTATTCTTGATGATGGCCCGTTGCTTGTGGAAATTGGCGCCAATTTCTGAGCGGGGGCTTCCACGGAGAGCACGAGCAATCGCGATGCTCATGCGAGGAGGTCTATGTGCTCTCTTCCGATCCGCATAAATTTCCGCTTCTTTTCGATTTCTGATGATTTGAACTAAGATCCCGAACCGATACACAATCGTCGAAACATTCACAATACTATTGTGTGAATAAAACTCAAGAATTGCTTATTTCACTCGAAACTGGCTGATCATCAGTTATGAGAACGTTTTCCTATAGATTACTCTATCCGAAATCCAGTTAACTCCCAAACAGTTATTGAGGACAACAATCACTCTCAAAATGATGTCAGAGGCACAGTCGACACCCGACGGGCAAGAGCGTACCGCATCCGACCTGACCGCCTTCCAGCAGAACATCCTCACCGTCCTCAGCGAGAAGCCCCAATACGGTCTCGCGATTAAACGCAACCTCGAAGCGTACTACGACGAGGACGTCAACCACGGGCGGCTCTACCCCAACCTCGATGACCTCGTTGAGCGAGGGTTGGTCGCGAAAAGTGAACTCGATAAGCGTACGAACGAGTACGACCTGACCGAAGAGGGGTATGACCTCCTGCTCGGAGACCTCAAGTGGCGAGCATCGAAGCTTAGTGCTAACAACGACCGCGCACGCGATCTTGAAGCGCTCGTAGAGTAGTCTACTCCCGATTAGATGGGGTAGTACCGTCATTCCGACGTAAAGTTATCAGTAGTTCACCCCATGATAGACCAGTGGTTGACTCACTAAGCACGCCATGCAAACCAGAAGAATCGCAGGGACCACTGCTTTCCCCGAGAGTGCCTCTGACAATCAGTAGCGGCATTGAAAACTATAGCAGTCACTTACTTGTCTCTTTTGTTTGAATGACATATATAAGTCGGACAGACGTCTGACGAGCAGATGACGCACAGCTAACATAGAGGTATCACTCTGTACAAACTTCAGATTATTTGTTCATCCACTTATTGATAACTAGTATTACATAACAGTTAAATAACAATAGTGCGTATTCACAGTTGAGAGCGACCCTGTCAGAGGCACCCCACAATATGAACTAACGTCGCTCTCACCCCTGGCCTGTCAGACCACATCACTACAGTTCTACATAAAAAATTCAGGAGTCTATTTAAACAACCCTGACTAGCCATCCTAATTTCAGCTGTGAGTTTCAACGAACCCTTCTAGTGTCAGGGTCCCTCTTTTTCCGGTCCCTCTCGTAAAAGATGGCACTTAGGAATGAGTGACATAATTCACATATTGTCTATCTAATAAACTACGTGTAACAATTAGAAGCTGAGGTCGGCTAGGTAGATTCGTCATGCACACTCTCATCCGAAATTTAGACAACTGAAATTGGTTTCACTCTACCACTTCATGACAGATCTGCCAGCTCAACTTTTGAGTGTGATGGTGAGGAGTCGAATCTCAGTCACGCTCGCGCATAGATGATGACGTGCCGCAATAACGGAAGTGCTGGATGAGTAGTAGATACCTGCTCAGTGATCGCGTCGCAGTCGATATTACGTCGATCCAGAAACCGCTCGACTGGTTTCAGCAGACCACGCCGAGCCAGAGACAGGTACAATCCCGTCCACTTCTGGAATCGAGCGATGCTGTTGGGACTGATGTCGACTGCCGCATCGAGGTGGAGGCCGCTCACAGCGATAGCTCTCTTGTACTGTTCGAGCGTCGCTATCGGAGCCAGATCCCACGCATCCGCGAACGTATCGACGGTATCGCGCGCCTCCTGTGACAACGATTCGGGTCGAACGAAATCCGAAACGGCAACGAGACCGTCTTCGACGGTCACGCTCGCCATCTCCGTGAGAAATTCACGCTTGTTTGGGAGGTAGGGTGGCGAATCGATGGCGGTACAGACGTTGAACGAGTCACGTTCGAATGGAAGCTGCAACGCGTCACCAACCACGAACTGCGCGTCCACGGTTGCCGCCGCGTTTCGCCTCGCCATCGAGACGTTGCACGGAACGAGGTCGATACCCGTGGTCACAAATCCGTGCTCGGTGGCGAGATGGAGGGTGGGACCACCCCGTCCACAGCCGATATCCAGCAGAGAGACACCGTCCGTCGACCCGAGCCGAGCAGCGATGTCGGAACCGATTCGTTCGGCGAGTCGACGCTGGCTCAATCCGACGAAATGCGGCTGATACCACTCGGAATAGCCGACGTTCAGGAATTGGTTAGTCGGTAAAAACAGGGCGAACGCCTTCCAAATGGCAGCACGCTCTCCCAGAGACGAGAACTGGTCGGCGATGCGCGTTTGACCGTCATCACGGCCCATTCTCTTTCACCTCGGGTTCCGATACTTCCGAAAAACAGCACGTGGAATCCTCACAGCCTGTCAGCTGCTCACAACTCCGCGGTCGGTTGTAATCGATTCCCTTGTGTCGTTTGAGATATGTGACGTAGCCATCGTCGACGCGGTCCAGCTTTTCGTGACAGACCCACTTCTCGCCGTAGCGGCCGGCCAAGAGGCTCCGGTACGGGCAACGAAAGACAGTTCGTTCCATACCGTTGATGCTCGCTGTTTGCTCGATACGGACGCCAACGAGTCGATAGGCGAGCCGCAACCGACGCACGACGGTTTCGGGGGTCTCCGCTCTGAAGAACAATCCGTAGGCGAGGGCGTATCCGAACGCGTGCAGGAGGCGCTCAATCACGGTATTCACTCCCCCCGTGGATGACGCACCACTTCAGGATGGCGTCCATTTGGACAGAGTTCGGTTTACTGTGTTTAGTCATGGTCGTGAGCCTGTCCGCCAGTCGGAGAGGCAATCGGGTGAACGTCGGAGTAGCCGTCGGGATCGTTAGTGAATACACGCTTGCAACTCTCCGAACAGAAGTGGTACGTCTCATCATCGTGAGTGACGGTTGGACCGTCCTCGTCGGTCCGCATCCCACAGACTGGATCCCGGTACTGGCCCGGAGCACCGAGACCCCGCCGATAAACGTAGAAGAGAAATCCCGAGAGCGCAAACGCGATGAGGTTGAGATAGAACGTGTAGTTGAGTTCGAAGTACGTCTGTTCGGTTGCGGTCTGGCCGCCGGCGAGGTTCGGAACGATGCCGAGAACGTCGAACAGCTCTTCCATGAGAAATCCCGAAAAGGCCATCGTTACGAAGAACACGCCGAGGATGTAGGTCATCACTTTCCAACCGTAGTACTTCCGATAGACGTTCAGCACAGGAATCGTGATGAGGTCGGCGTAAACGAACGCGATAACGCCGGCGAAGCTGACGCCGCCGCCCCAGAGCGCGACGGCGAACGGGACGTTGCCCATGCTGCCGACGAAGCTGATGACGGCGATTGCAACGCCCATGATCGCGTTTTCAGCACTGACGAGCAGCCCGTCGCCCTGTAAGAATAGCGCGTTCCAGACCCACTGCGGGATGAACACGATGACGAACCCGGAGATGAGAAAGCCCGCGATGACGTCGGTCCAGATCATCGACCACTCCTTACGATACTGGTTACCGATCTTGTACCAGCCGCCCCATGAGAGCAGTTCGTCGCGCCAGCCACCGCTGCTGGCCATCTCCTGTTCGTAGGTCTCCATGCAGCCCGCTGAACAGAATTTCACTGTCTGGCCCCCGTCGGTGACGAGCGAATACTCGTCTTTGCCTTCCATCCCACAGGTCGGGTCTTCGGTGACACCCTGTTCTCTATCACGCTGGGTGAGTTCCGCTCGCACGTCCTCGAAGAGATTTTCAGGGAGCGTCAGATGAACGAGCAGCGCCATGACGGCGATGAGGATGATCCCGCCGAGGAGTTCGGCGACGAGGAACTCCCAGCCGAGCAGTAGCAGGATCATCAAACCCAGCTCGACGATGAGATTCGTCGAAGCGAACATGAACGCGAGGAAGTTCACAACGTGAGCACCCTTTTTGAATAGCCCTTTGCCGATGGCGACAGCGCCGAAACTACAGCCACTACTCGCGGCACCGAACAGCGTCGCTTTCGTGAGACCGGAGAGGTCTCCCTCACCGAGAACCTTCGCCATACGCTCTTTGGAGACGTACACTTGGACGAGGCTGGTGATGACCAGCCCCATGATGATTGCCCACGCAGCGACCCACAAGAACCCAACGCCGATGCGGAGTGATTCGAGAACTCCATCGACGAGTGTTGTCGGCATAGTTCGAATGAGGTGGGCATCATTTTTGTCGATTGTTGCTCAGAAACCGAAGAAAGAGAGGCGCTATATTGCGGAATTGGAAGACACTATCAACCGGACCCGACGGCAGTATAGAAGAGAATTATTGGCGTCTGCGGACGGAATAAAAGCAGTACACTATTGATTCTCTCTATTTGAAGGCGGATTTCGTCGTATTGAGAGCGGACAAACAACTGACACTATATTGATATGAACAGTAATAATCACGAATATCAATTTGAGCCGTAGATTTCCTCTATCTCGGTTTCAGCTGGATTTTCATGGTTCTATGACCCCTGCTTTAGTTCGAAGGTTGTCGGTGATATTACCGGAACTGTGAAAGCCATAATCGCAATAAAGCATCGACGTGTCAGTAGATACTGTATCATGTCGACGACGAATACGCTCGAAACGGAGATATTGAATCGGTCGGTGAGATTTGACTATTCCGAACGATGGATCGGCTACTCGTTGTTCCTGCTTCGAATCATGATGGGATGGACGCTCTTTCAGGGCGGGATTACCAAACTCATCACGTATCTCGATGATGATCCAGCAAACAACTGGACTGCGGCTGGGTTCTTGACGGGTGCAGTCCCGGAGGGCAATCCACTGATGGGTGCGTGGGTCGATATGGCTGGCAGTCCCCTCATCGACCTGTTGAACATGTGGGGTCTCACGCTGACCGGACTCGCGCTCATCCTCGGTGCGTTCGTCCGATGGAGTGCGTTCTGGGGCGCGGTGATGATGCTGTTTTATTGGGCGGCTAGCCTTGAGGGTGGTCTGCTGGCCGGACTCCCGCTCGCCAACGGCTGGGTCGTCGACGACCACCTCGTGTATGCGGTCCTGTTGTTCGGCTTGGGCGCGTTCGGTGCCGGGCGGATTCTGGGCCTCGATTCCTATCTCGAACAGCTTAGCGTGGTTGAATCCAATCCGTGGCTCCGGTATCTGTTGGGATAAACGGAGCGTAGTGACCAACTATCGCTCCAAGCGTGTTCGCCGGTAGAACACGCCCACTACAAGGAAGATAGCGAGGAGAAGGTAGCCAACCGCCCAGCCGTGGGGACTAACGTATTGACATCGGTGTAAAACCGGTATCGACGATTACGCGAAGGGATGATGCCCGGGAAAGAGCTTCATCCGCAACTCGTAGCTGGACTGGACGAACAGCGGGTCCTGAAACAGTCCGATATCGAGCATCGGCAGGACCAACATAATCCAGATTCCCGCGGTTGGTCGAACACCGCGACGACGGCCACGCGCGAGGGGGCGAACGGCTCCGAGAGTCAGTCATTGATCGCAGTGCTGTCCACGATATCATAAAAATTACTGGTCCCTACATTCCCCGACTTACAGCCAGACAAGAGCGTCGTCTGCCGATTACTCGAAGATGGGTTCGACGTCTATCCCATCGATTGGAACAAGCCTTGAGATCGGTTGGCTTACTGTATCCTTGTTACTTCAGATGTATTCTGATCATTTGATGTGTGAGACTGGTCATAGAGAGAAGGCTTCCGCTTCGTTAGCGGAGGAATCCGAGCAGCTTGTAGTCGTGGTCGGGGGTATACCGCCGGAACAGCAGGCTGTTCGAGAGCACCGAGACGCTCGAAAAGGCCATCGCGGCCGCGGCCAACACCGGTTGGAGCAATCCCAGCGAGGCGAGCGGAATCATCGCCGTGTTGTAGCCGAGCGCCCAGAAGAGGTTTTGCTTGATCTTCTGGAGCGTGCCGTCGGAGATGCGGATGGCCTTCACCACGTCGAGGGGATCGTCGCGCATCAGCGTGACGTCGGCGGCCTCGATAGCGACATCAGTACCGGAGCCGATGGCGGTGCCCACGTAGGCGGTTGCGAGCGCGGGCGCGTCGTTGACGCCGTCGCCGACCATCATCGCCCTCCGACCGTCCTGCTGGATGGCGTCGAGCGCATCGGATTTATCCTCGGGAAGAACCTCCGCGCGAACGTTGTCGGGGTCGATCCCCACCTCTTCGGCGACCGCTCTGGCCGTCCGCTCGTTGTCGCCGGTGATCATATGGACCGCGAGATCCCGTTCGTGGAGCGCCGCAACGGCCTCTTTCGCGCTCTCTTTAACCGTATCGGCGTCAGCCACCAGCCCCAGCAGAGTATCGTTGCTAGCAACCAACATCGCGGTCTTGCCCTCACCTTCGAGCCGTTCGAGTTCGTCCTCGGCGGCCGATGGATCGATGTCATTGTCGCGCATGAGTTTGCGGTTGCCGACGAGCACTTCCTCGCCGTCGACCGTCGCACGGACTCCGTGGCCGGGAACGTTCTCGAAGTTCTCGGGGTCAGTGAGGTCGATGCCGCGCTCTTCAGCGCCCTCAACGATGGCCTGCGCGAGCGGGTGCTCGCTGCCAGCTTCGGCACTCGCCGCAGCGTGGAGTACGGTCTCCTCGTTGATTTCCGTTTCAGCTCCCGGTTCTGCCTCTCCTCTGATCGCCTGTGTACCACCGTCGGCTGCCGTCTCAGCGTCGCCACCGTCAGTGGCGGTGCGAGTGCTGTCGAGCGGAACGACGTCGGTCAGTTCCATTTCACCTTCAGTGAGTGTCCCCGTTTTGTCGAACACTACCGTGTCGACGTCCTTGGCGCGTTCGAGGATGTCACCACCCTTGAACAGCACGCCTGTCTGGGCACCGATAGATGTCCCGACCATTGTCGCCGCCGGCGTCGCCAGCCCGAGCGCACAGGGGCAGGCGATGAGCACGGCGGAGGCGAAGACGACCACAGCGAACTCGAAGATCGAGACCGTACCGCCAGCCACTGCCGGTCCGCCCGCGACGAGTCCCCACAGCGGCAGTGCGCCGACGAATCCTGCGAGTGCTTCGGGGAACAGATACCAGACGAGACCCCACAGCAGCGCGTTCGCTATCACGATAGGCACGAAATACGACGAGATGCGGTCGGCGAGATTCTGAATGTCGGGCTGGCGAGACTGAGCTTCCTTCACAGTCTGGACGATCTGCTGGAGCGCCGTGTCCGCGCCGACCTTGGTCGCTTCAACAGTGAGGACACCATTCTCGTTGATGGTCGAACCCACGACTTCGTCACCTTCCTCCTTTTCGACGGGCACCGACTCGCCGGTGACCATCGACTCGTCGACTGCCGACTGGCCGTCGACCACCACGCCGTCGGTCGGAATCTGCTCACCCGGCCGGATCTTCATCCAGTCGCCGACATCGACCTCATCGAGAGGGACTTCCTCTTCATTTCCATCCTCATCGACGACGGTTGCGGTGTCGGCCTCCATCTCCAAGAGCTGCTGGAGTGCCTCGCTAGCCTGTCCCTTCGAGCGGGCTTCGAGGTAGTTGCCGAGCGTGATGAACACGAGGATCAGCGCGGCGGTGTCGAAGTACAGCCCGCCCGCGAGCAGGCCTAACAGGACCACGACCGAGTAGAGGTACGCGGTCGTCGAGCCGAGCGCAATCAACACGTCCATGTTCGCCGAGCGGTTTTTCACGAGCGCCTTGTACGAGTTCTTGTAGAACGGCCAGCCGAGGACAGCCTGCACGGGCGTCGCAAGTAGGAACTCGACCCAGCCGAACTCAATGCCGAAAATCGTCTCGGGGAGCGCCCCGCCGCCCAAAATGAATTTCTCGATGAGGAACGCGAGCATCGGGAGCGAGAGTGCTGCGCCGAACAGCGTCAGCCGAAGTTGGTGGCGGATCTCTTCGTTCCGTGCGGCGTCGCGCTGGTCCTGCTCGGAGTCCCCACTCCCGTCGTCGCGCACGGGTGAGTAGCCAGCGCTCTCAATCGCATCGTAGAGCTGCTCGCAGTCGGTTTCGGCGGGGTTGTACTCGACGTTCGCCTCGTCGGTCGCGTAGTTGACTTCCGCCGAAATCACGCCAGGAACGTCTTCGAGCGCTTCCTCGTTGGTCTCGGCGCAGTTTGCACACGTCATATCCGTAATGCCAATGGAGGCTGACGTGCTCAGTGCGCTGTACCCGGCGTCGTCGATTGCCGTGTAGATCGCCGCGAGTGACGTTGCTTCCGGGTCGTATTCGACAGTTCCCTCGTCGGTGGCGAAGTTGATGTTCGCCTCGCTCACCCCGTCGAGGTCGGTGAGGGCCTGAGTGATTGTTTGCGAACAGTTCGCACAACTCATGCCCTGTATGTCGAGTTGTGTTTTTCGGTGACTCATCACCAGTAACTACGTGATGCTCGTTTAATGCGGTTGTTCTTATGATACTCAAGGCTCAGGCCTGTGCAGACTTATGGTTCGAAAGTGGTTGCGATGAGAGTCAATCTACCCTGTTGCTTCCTCTTCCATCCGTTCGTACTGCTCTTCAAACCGGGCTTCACACGAGGAACAGCAGAACTGGTGGAGTTCGTCGCCGATACGGGCGGCAGTCCCTTCACGGGTGACGGTATTGCCGCACTCAGCACACGTCAGAGCGAACTTCGTTTCCCTGAGGGTGGGCGTCCATTTGACACCCGTCAGAAGCTGTACGTCGTAGTCCTTGATGCTCCGTACGTCGAGTATCTCTGCAAGCCACGTTGGGACATCGCCATCGACAACGAGTGCGTAGCAGAGGAGATCGTGTTCGGCGGTCGTGAACACGTATTCGACTGCTTCGGCTTCGAGAAGCTCTGCACGGACGGATTCGAACCGTTCCGATTTAACCGTGAGCTTCAGGAGAATGGGAACGCCCTCGTAAAGCTGTGACCGGTCGACATCGACGGTAAAGCGACGGATGATGCCTATCTCCTGTAGCCGCTTGACACGCTCTGAGACAGCCGGTGGCGACAGATCAACCACCTCGGCGATTTCGCTCCACGGCTGACGTGCATCGCTCAGCAACAGGTCGAGGATTTCGAGGTCCGTTTCATCGAGATCGCGCATACTGTTACTGACGGCATCAACCACTAAATGCTCTTCCGAATATCCACTTTGGAACCAACAGCTTCCGGGTCATCAAACCACCACTATCGAAGCAGAAATCGGAATAAATCAGGCGGGCATAGGATTACCTGTATGACGACGACAATCACAGTCGAAGGAATGAGCTGCGAGCACTGTGAACAGACTGTCGAGGAGGCACTTCAGGGCATCTCCGGCGTCTCGGATGTCCGTGCGGATCACGAGGCGGAAAACGCCACAATTGAGGGTGACCCTGACAGCGACGCCATCGTCCGAGCAGTCGAAGACACGGGTTACGAAGCCTCGGTGTGAGCATTCCACCCTATTCCACCGCACAAAAGAAATCCAAGGGACAATATAGTGTAGAAGACACACTACTACACACAACCAAGCCTATGACGTACACGCTCACCACGACCGCCGACGAATCGCTCGACGAAGCAGTGGCCGCGACAACTGATGCACTTGAAGACGAAGGATTCGGTGTCCTCAGCGATATCGATGTCCGTGAGACGCTCAAACAGAAACTCGACGTCGACACTCGACAGTACCGCATCCTCGGTGCATGTAACCCACAGCTCGCCCACGAAGGTCTCGACGAAGAACCCGAACTGGGTGCGCTCCTGCCATGCAACGTCATCGTCTACGAATCCGACGACAGTGTGACCGTGAGCGCGGTCGATCCCGGACAGCTCGTCGGCATCACCGACAACCCCGCGCTTGATTCCATCGCCGAAGAAGTCTACGAGCGCTTCGAGCGCGTCCTTGAAACCGTTGGCGAGGAGGCGTGAGGCGATGGCCAACTCTACTCGGACGGACCTTGCGACGATACTACTGGTCGGTCTCGCCATCCTCGTGTTGGCTCCGATGCTCATGATGGGATTCGCAATGCCGATGATGGGTGGGATGTACGGCTATGGCGCGGGCGGGAACGCCGGACTCGTCGGGCTTCTCGTCCCGCTCGTCGTGCTTCTCGTGGTTCTCGGAGCCGGCTATCTCCTCGTCCGTCGCGTAGCCGGCCACACCGACTCGCGTGATACTGCGCTGGAGGAACTCCGGAGCGCCTACGCACGCGGCGACCTCTCCGACGAGGAGTTCGAAACTCGCCGGGAGAAACTCGAAAGCGACTGACTCCAATTATATGAACCTGGATATCTCTCGACGAGAGCTGCTCGCAGCCACCGGGGGCGCGTCTCTTAGCATGCTTGCCGGCTGTTCGTCTTCGTCGTCGAGCACCGATTCGTCCACGCCGACCGTGGCTTCGGCCCCAGCAAGCGCCGAGCCATCGCCCGAAGCAGCCACCTCGCAGTCACCGACCGTCCCGAAAAACGCTGATCAGCAGCGAACGCTCACTGCCACGACCGGCCCGATTTCGCCCAACGGAACCGAACGCTCGAATCCCGCATGGCTCTACGACGGACAGACGCCCGGACCGGAACTGCGGGTCGCCGAGGGCGACGTGCTTCAGGTCAGCCTCGAAAACCAGCTGCCCGACCCAACGACGATACACTGGCACGGGATTCCGCTCGCCAACCCGATGGACGGCGTGCCGAACGTCACGCAAGCGCCCGTCGAACCCGACGGCACGTTCACCTACACCTTCGAAGCGGTCCCGGCCGGGACGTATTTCTATCACAGTCATATTGGGCTACAGCTCGACCGCCACCTCATCGGCCCGCTCATCGTCGAGGAGGAGTCGCCACACGTTGCGTTCGACCGCGACATCGTCGTGATCTTCAACGATTACCTGCGGGGTGCCCCGCAGCCGGAATCCGAATGGGCCGTTCAGGGCGGAGGCGGTATGGGTGGTGGAATGGGTGGAGGTATGGGTCGCAATCAGATGGACGGTGGTATGAACATGGCCTCACGTCCGGACTACGCGGGCCTGCTCGCAAACGGCCGTCTTCCGTCGAATCCATCGGAGTTCACCATCGAAAAGGGCGAATGGCTCCGAGTCCGATTCATCAACGCCAGCGGGGCGACGACGTTTCGCGTCGGTCTCGGTGGCCATCGACTGAACATCACCCACGCCGATGGCCAGCCCGTCGAACCCGTCACGACCGACTCGTTCGCCTTCGGTCCCGGCGAGCGCTACGATGCAGTCGTCGAAGCGAACAATCCCGGAGCGTGGGCCATCGAGGCCCGGTCGGTCGATGGCGACGAACAACCGGCCACGGCGACGCTGCGCTACGAGGGTGCTACCGGCACTCCACGCAAACCGTCGTTCGATGGCAATCAGCTCGGCTACGGCGACCTTCACGCGGTTGAATCCATCGAGGGGCTACAGGGGTCACCGGACCGGACGTTCGATGTCACCCTCTCGGCAGGCCGCGGTCCGGGAACGTGGCTCATCAACGGCCAGCGATTCCCCGACGCGGACCCGTTTGCCGTGAAGGCTGGCGAGCACGTTCGGATACGGCTGAACAATCGAAGTCCAGTCGCTCACCCAATGCATCTCCACGGACACTTCTTCCACGTCGGCGACGTGCTCAAGGACACGGTGATGGTGCCGGGCCACATGGGCCGGGTCACGATTGACTTCCTCGCGGACAATCCTGGCGAGTGGCTGTTCCACTGTCACAACATCTACCATCTCGACGGCGGTATGGGACGTATCATCGAATACACCGGCTGAACACGAAAACAGGACACTACACTACTATGAGCGAACATTCGATACGTGACGAAACCGAACGAGGAAACGAACCTGCAACCACCGACACACCGCCGACCCACCGGCCCGGCGATAGCGGCGATGACATCGCTCAGACGGACCACTCAGGTCACGAGGAGATGTTCCGCCGACGCTTCTGGATATCGCTGGCTCTCTCGATTCCAGTCATCGTCTTCAGCGAATTCATCCAGGATATCTTCAACTACACCGCACCTGTCTTCCCCGGCAGTGAATGGATAACGCCGATTCTCTCGGTAGTCGTCTTCGCGTATGGGGGCGTGCCGTTCCTCTCGATGGCGCGGACGGAGCTCGAAAACCGCGAGCCGGGCATGATGATGCTCATCTCGCTGGCGATCACCGTCGCGTTCGTCTACTCGCTGGCGAGCCTCGTCCTTCCGGGGACGACGCCGTTTTTCTGGGAGCTCGTAACGCTGATCGACATCATGCTGCTGGGCCACTGGATGGAGATGCGCTCGGTCCGGCAGGCCTCGGGTGCACTTGACGAGCTCGCAAAGCTCATGCCCGACACCGCAGAGCGCGTCACCGAGGGCGGCGACACCGAGGAAGTTCCGATTGATGAGTTGACCGAGGACGACGTCGTGCTCGTCCGTCCGGGCGCGAGCGTCCCTGCCGACGGCGAAGTCATCGAGGGCGAGTCATCGGTCGACGAGTCGATGATAACCGGCGAGTCCCGTCCGGTCGACAAAGATCCTGGTAGCGAAGTCGTCGCCGGGACGGTCAACCAGGACGGCAGCCTCCGTGTGCGGGTGACCACGACGGGTGAGGAGACGACGCTGGCGGGTATCATGCGTCTCGTCGATGAAGCTCAGCAGTCGAAATCCCGGACGCAGTTGCTCGCCGACCAGGCGGCGGGCTGGCTGTTCTACGTCGCGTTGGGTGTTGCGGCTCTCACGCTGGTCGGCTGGGTCATCGCAACTGGCTTCGACATCATGGTCCTCGAACGTGTCGTCACCGTCCTCGTCATCGCGTGTCCGCACGCGCTTGGACTCGCGGTCCCACTCGTAGTTGCAATCAACACCTCGACCGCGGCCCAGAACGGGATGCTCATCCGCGACCGCATTGCCATGGAAGAGTCCCGGAATCTCGATACAGTGATGTTCGATAAAACTGGGACGCTCACCAAGGGTGAGCAGGGCGTCGTCGGCGTCGAGACGGCTGAAGACTGGGACGAAGCACGGGCGTTTGGCGTGGCTGCGGCCGTCGAGGGCGACTCCGAGCACATGATCGCCCGTGCCATCCGGAACGCGGCCGACGAGCGCGACGTCGACCGTCCGCAGGTCTCGGAGTTCGAGAACCTCCGTGGTCTCGGCGTCCGCGCTACCGTGGATGGGACGACTGTGCATCTCGGCGGACCGAACCTCCTCAGAAAATTCGACATCGAGCGGTCCGAATCCATCACGTCGTTCGCCGAAGAAGCCGGCGCGAACGCACAGACGGTCATCTATCTCGTCCGCGAGGAAACCGATGTGGTCGCCGCGTTCGCACTCGCGGACGTCATCCGCGAGGAGAGCCACCAAACGATCCGAGCGCTCCATGATATGGACATCGAGGTGGCGATGATCACCGGCGATTCCGAGGACGTCGCGGCCGCGGTTTCCGAAGAGTTAGACATCGACCAGTACTTCGCTGAGGTGCTTCCCGAGGAGAAGGATCAAATGGTCACGCAGCTGCAAGAGGAGGGAAAGCTCGTTGCAATGGTCGGCGATGGAGTCAACGATGCACCCGCGTTGACGCGGGCCGATGTCGGTATCGCCATCGGCTCCGGTACTGACGTGGCCATTGAATCTGGCGACATCATCCTCGTCGAGAACAACCCGCTCGACGTGATGCGGCTCGTGCGCCTCTCGAAGGCGAGCTACCGGAAGATGCAGGAGAATCTCGTCTGGGCGACCGGCTACAACGTCTTCGCGCTCCCGCTCGCCGCGGGGGTACTCGCACCGATCGGTATCCTGCTTTCGCCCGCAGTGGGCGCAGTATTCATGTCGCTGTCGACGATTATCGTCGCCATCAACGCCCGCCGACTCCGCGGAGTAGACCTCTCGTGAGCGAGCGCGGTCGGTCGATCTACGACTGGTGGAGTCGTCACGAACGCCTGTTCAACCGACTGTACGATGTCGCCTTCCTCGGTCGTGAGACCGAACTCCGCGAGCGGGCGGTGAAGTCGCTTGCGCTCGACTCCGGCGAGCGCGTACTGGAACTCGGCTGTGGTCTGGGCAACTCCTTCGAAGCGCTTCGCACTCGTGTGGGGAGCCAGGGAGCTGTAGTCGGCGTGGACTACAGCCACGGAATGGTGGAGCGCGCCGCCGAACGGGTTCGGCAGGCAGGCTGGAGGAACGTTCATCTAGTACATGGTGATTCAGGGCGTCTCGGAGCCGATGACGGGGCGTTCGATGCGGTCTATGCTGCAATGACGCTGAGTGCCATGCCGAATCCAGCAGACGCGGTCGACACGGCGTACCGAGCGCTGCGTCCCGGCGGTCGGATTGTCGTCCTCGACGCGCAGCCATTTCAAGAGTTCCCGTGGACGATTCTCAACCCCGTGATCGTCCCTCTCTCGAAGTACACGACGAACTGGTTTCCCGAGGAAAACATCCCAACAGCGCTCGCCAGCCGATTCGGATCAACGACGGTAGCCACATTCAACGGTGGAACGATTTTCATCGCTACCGCACGAAAACCGAAGCAGAACGACGAGATATAGTGAGATGAATCAATCAACATCGGTAACCAACGGCCTGATGGCGATTCTCCTATGAGCCAGAGTGGTGTTCGCACGCGGGCAGCGACGGGGTTCGCCACCGGTGCGGCACTCTCTGTGGGAGGACTTCTATGTCTATCCTCGCTTTTGAGTGATGTTGGCCACGTGCACGTCCTATGGCCTACTGTTAGTGTTCTCGGAGCGGTTGCACTCACAGCCATGGTCTGGGTTGCTGTCCATCGCGCCTCGCCACCGGTATCCAAACAGGCTGGCTGGATGGGTGTGTTCGTCGTCTTCGGACAGGCGATTGACGCGGTTTCGACGGCAGTCGGCGTCGACATTCTCGCCGTGTCCGAGCAGGTGCCGCTTTCACGCGCCGTCTTAAATCTCGCTGCGACGCTCCCCACCGCATCGATAATCGGCGTCGGATGGCTCTTCGTCGTCCTCAAGCTGAGTCTCGCAACGGGTCTGGTCTGGGTAGTCGCCACCGACAGCGAAACGACGCCGCTCGGGACGCGGCTTCTCTTTCTCGCAGCGGGGCTCGCCGGTTTCCTCCCCGGAGTTCGAAACCTCGTCCTCTATGCGCTGGCGTGATCGTCCATCATCCCATTAGCTACGGACGACTCACGTGTGGAACCGGCCATCGATTCGGCAACACTCAGGTCACCCTCTCAAAAAGCACATATTCCACCCAGTTTCAGCCATATATATGAGACGACGCACGCTTCTCGCTGTGTCTACAGCGGCTCTGGCCTCTCTTGCAGGTTGTGCCGGTGATTCGGGTGGAGCGAACGAGAGTCCGACGGCCGTTCCACCAACGGGCAAGTCTAGTGATCAATCACCCCAGCAATGTCCCACGTCCACTCCGAGATCAAAGACGATCTCGAAACGAGCTGGAGGAGGTACCGACGAACCGAGCACCACGGCTGTCTCTCGACGAGAGTCCGGAACCGCTTGCAGGGGCGTAAGCAAGATCTCGTTCTATGCGCTTGGCGAGATTGCCGATGGAATTTGGCGTCAGGATACCGTTTGGGTCGATTTCAGCCGTGAAGCGAGCACACGGGTTCGGTTGGTGGTGCTGGAAAACGATACCGTCCTCGGTACGACTCGGGTCGGACAGCCACCGAGTACTGGTACGGCCTCGGCTGGGGTGCCGATTACTCTCAGGACCGAACTTTCAGGGGAGCACACGATTCGTGTGGTCGCGTATCCAGATACGGGTGAGGACGGCGAGTTTACCCCTGCAGGGGTGACTCCCTGTCAGCACGAGGGTGAAATCGTTCGAACAGAACCGACGACGATCGATTTTAGCAGATTTGCCGAGATCACCTCTTCGACGCCACGTGGCACGTAAGCGGTCTCTGGTCACGGCGATGGTATCAACCATCGCTTAATTTGAACGGAACCGTCACCACATGACCCGTCGCGCGAGTACGTAAATCAGAAGCGATGCGATGAACGTCCCGATGAGCGATTCGGCCATCGCGAGCCCTTTCGCATACCCGAGTGGAACCCAGTCGCCATAGCCGAGCGTCGTGAACGTAACGACGCTGAAGTAGAGGCTCTCCGCGAGAATGGCCACCAAATTCCTGATACCAGTGACCGTGGAGGGATCGAGCGGGCCGCCCGTCGCATAGGTGAGAGCTGCCCCCGAACTCGACCGGCGCAACCCGCCGACCGCGGAGAGGGGATAGAGCACTGCACTCAGAACGATCACCACGAGTGCAGTGTAGACCACGTTCCAAATCCCCTCACCGTACTGCATCACCCAGCGTGCGCCTTCGGCTTTCGCCCAGCGAAGGTACTGTCCCCTCGCCCAGACTTGCCGCCGCTGGGTGTCGTGTTGCCGAACGTAATACTCGCTCGCCTGCTGGTTCAGCTTGTTCTCTCGGGAAATGGTTTGCAGTGCGCCGTACGTCCAGATCGCCTTATCCAGTAGATCAACATTCCCATCGGCGACGACAGCGCCGAGTGACTCGTCCTCAGGGATCATCTGCTCGTAGCTACAAACCCCATCGAGGGACGTTCAGTGGTCGATCCGGCAGTTGTCGTGGACACTCCCGTAGAAGTGAGCCCCGGTGAGATCCGCCCCGCGGAGATCGGTTCGGATCATCGCTGCGTACTCTAGGTCCGCCTCGGTAAGATCGGCGTCAACCAGAAGCGTCTCTTTGAGCGTTGCATCCGTCAAGGTCGTCTCACGAAGCATCGCGCGCCTGAGAGTCGTGTTGCTGAGGTGGCGTCGGTTAGTCCGCATCCGAGAGATCGGCGTCTTCGAATCGTGCATGCGAGAGATCGGCACCGACGAGCGTAGCGCCAACGAGGGTCACCTCCGCCCCGCTGACGTGTGAGAGATCCGCCCCATCGAGCGTAGCACGATCCAGGCAGGTGGCGTCGAGAACGCTATCCGAAAAGTCACACCCAGTACAGTTCGCTCGGGAGAGATCGGCGCGACTACAGTCGGCGTTCCGTAGGGTTGCGTTTGTCAGACAGGCATTCCGGAGCGTACAGTCCGCAAACGAGAGGGAAGAACCTATCGACACGTTCGGGAGATACGCCCCGTCCAACCGCTCTCGGTTATCGGTACGGGCCGCGGCGAGCGCATCTACTGGCTTGTTCGCTCGCTCAACGTGTCAGACACAGTGATCGGTGTCTCCCCATGACGGCCGCCAGCAACTGTACGCGCCGGCAGTGTCGGATTCGCTGTCGAAAGAGTAGCTACAACGCTCCGCTGGAGTAGGTGGCGTCTCGTGGGTCAAAGAAGTCATCATGTCCTCACTAGCCATCAGTACGTCCGGAGTCGGGCGTTCTCTTGGTTATTGCGTATCATGGTGCAATCGTCCCCGTTCAAACCGTCGTCTACGAGGGGTTTCCGGTGGGAACCCCCTCAACTGTACTGTCCGGGTATAGTTCGACACACCCGAACTTCCTCTCGGAAGTTGCTTTGGATCAAAAATAACGATCGATTCTGTACTGTCCCGTGCTGAGGAGTCTCCTGCAGCTGTGGAGACCGTATTCAGGCCATGTTCCGGCAGCTTTCTGCACAGCGGGGCAGGATTTCGGCGCAAGCCTGGCAGTGGTCGTGGTCGTGCTGTTCGCACTCCTCAGCACACGCCTCACACGCCTCAGCACAGGCCTCGGCGACCTGAGAGTTGAATTCGGAGTCTCGAACACACAGTCGCGCACACAGCGACGCGAGGTCGGCGACGTCCCGGCAGAGCCGGAGGCATTCGGCCATCCCCTCACCGTGGCCCGCGCACTCGTCGGCACACCACTCACAGACCTCGGCGGCCTCGATGCAGGTATCCACGCACTCTTCCATCTCATCGCTCAGACCGATCTGTTGGACTGCCATTGCACCTCAGATATCGGGCGGATCGTTTTTGTGCTTTCTGGGCAACGATATTCGATTGTTTCACAGATCTATTTCGGGTGGCTTGAGGTAGATTGTGGAACAGTCCCAAAAACGAAAACCACCACGAGGGGATGGTACAGATCTTCTGTTTCGAAGTTAGCGATGAGCAGCAGTACAGACCATTTCTACGCGGTATTCGCTCCCCTTGCAAACGACAGGAGAATGTGTTTGACTCGCCATAGCATACACATAGCCATGACTGGGATCGACGACGTTGATTACGAGATCATCGAGCTGCTGATGGAGAACGCTCGTCACTCCTATCGAGAGATCGCAAAGCAGGTCGACCGTTCGCCACCGACAGTTTCGGATCGCGTTGAACGTCTTCAGGAGATAGGCGTCATCGAACGATTCACCCTTGATATTGATCGGTCGATATTGGTCGAAGGACCGTCGGTACTCGTCGAACTTGATGTTGAACCCAATAGTGATGAAACCGTAGCGAACACGCTCGCTGACACGCCAGCTGTCGAACACATTATTCGAACGCTCGACGCGACGGTATTATTTGTCGCACACGGGAGCGAACAAGACATCCGGGCTCTCCTCTCGGAAACTCTCGATGGTGCACAGATTCGGAGTTACACGGTGCGACTGGTGAGTGAATCAACTTGGAAACCACAGCTGGGTGCAGAGTCGGTCTCGATGGAATGTACCGTCTGTGGAAAATCAGTTGATGACGGCGAGACAGTCGAGTTGGGTGAGCAGACTCACGAAGTCTGCTGTACGTCGTGTGCCTCGAAGATCAAGACACAATACGATGAGCTCAAAGAAGCCGCGGCGAGCGAATGATCTCTAGGGGTTAGACGAAACAGACGTATGATCTGAGTCTATCGTTGTTGACGACTGCATATCGTATGAAAACACCGCGGCAAAACGGACGCGAAAAACAGCTGTTTTTCGCATCGATACGAAAACCCCTGTTCTTTATGTACTGAATCCCGGTACGAATAGGGTGTCCGAATCCACCATGCAGATCGCCGCCTACGTCCGCGTCTCGACCGACGACCAGAACGAGGATCGCCAGATGCGCGCGATCCGCCAGAAGTACAGTGAGACGGAGACATCGAACGAGATCGAGTGGTTCTGTGACCTTGGCGAAAGCGGGGCATCGACCTCCCGGCGGGAGTACCAGCGTCTCCGCGAGCACGTCGCGGAGTACGACGTGGTGGTCGCGCACGAACTCGATCGGCTCGGGCGGTCGTTCGCCGACCTCGCTGGCTTCGTCGAGGACCTCCGCGAGAAAGGCGTTGGCATCGACCTCGTGAACCAACCTATCGGGACGGTCGGCGAGGACGATTGGATGGCCGAGATGATGCTCAACATGATGATGGTGTTCGCCGACGCCGAGCGCAAGATGATCCGCTCGCGCGTCCAGGAGGGTATCGACGCCGCCATCGCCGACGGCAAGCGTGTCGGTCGCCCGCCGTTCGGCTATACCGTTGAGGATGGTTTCCTCCAGCAGATTCCCGCCGAGTACGTCCGCACCCAGACGTTCATCCGCGAGGTCCGCAAGGGCCGTGAGAAGCACGCCACCGCTGGCTTTTTCGAGATTCCCGAGTCAGCGGTCCAGAGCATTCTTGCGCGGGCCGAGGCGAACTACGACGTCCCGTTCGACAACGACCAGTGGCGGCTCGAACGTGCGAAGGTCAGCGCTGGCGAGAAGGACCTCCCGCCGCTCGATGCCCAGAGCAGATACTCTCCCGCACTGACGAGCGTCCCAGAGCAGTAACTGTTCAAGGAAGTGCAAGCGTTCGGAACCATCGGTGCCCCCGAGCGAGAACGACTCGATCATGATCCGGTGACGAGGCGGTCGTCGTACCCGACAGAAACCGATGGGACAACACTCGCCACGCTACCGTAGCCGCGTGTGAACAGCGCCACCTCCGCGCAGTGTTCGTCTGTCGGACGACTTGTGGGTACGGTTAGATATACTATATGAGTCCGAAGTCAACGCCAGAGTCGGACTCAGCCGACACAGATGCACGTATCGACGCGAAATCACCCACCACAAGCCCGCTGGACGACACTGCGGAGATGGTGGCAGCGGCTCTCGTCGCCGACGCCACCGGCTACAATGGCCGGTCACGGTTTTTCGAGGACGACCCCGACGGGACAGGCGATGCTCTCGACGGATTCGTTGCGGATGTCACGACCATCGCGCAATCACAGTGTGAGCGGGCCGGGAGCTACACCGACATCGAGACGCTGGTCTGCCACCTTCCGATCGATCATCTCACGTTCGCCGCACAAGATTCGTTAGCACCGTATTCGGGACGGTATCCGATGGCGATCCACGTTCGAGCGACCCTCCTCATGGAGATCAACGGGTGGGACGAAACTGCCCTCCACGACCACCTCCGAACACATCCTTCGCTGCGCCAGAATCTTGGCTTCGAAACCCTCCCGAATCAATCGACGTTCTGGCGCGCGTGGAACGAACGCTTCAGCGAGAAGCTCCGCGACGCCGTACGGGAGTGTGCTGACTCGATTGTGAGGGCCGCGCGTGCCTGCGGGGTGTCGCTTCCTGACCGGATCGACATCGACGAAGCAGATGAGTCGGACGCCGACGACCCTCCCGAACGTCAACTCGTCGCCGCAAAAACCGACGAGGTGTGGCAGCAGGCCAAACCGTTCGTGACCGACGCCTTCGCGCTCTCTCGTGGCCCGAACTGGCAGATTCATGAGAACGCCTTCTGGGAGCAACATGCCTACATGGGGATGCGCGAGGACATGTACGCCCGCAGCGGCCCCGCGTCGTTCTCACTCGATACCACACGCGAACGGATTCCTACGGGATCGACCCACCGTTACCAGATCGGAAAGCTCTCGGTCGCGGAGATCCGCTCGATGCTTCGCAATACGACGCGGATGCTGATCGCCCGCGCTCGCCAGAACGGCGAGCTCGATGGACCGGTCTTTGCGGCCATCGACGTGACCAAGGGCTTCCCGTTCACCGGTGATCTGGAGGACCACGATGACGATATCCTCGGCTACAAGGACGGCAACGACTACTACCAGTGGGCGGTGCTCAAAATCGTCGGGATGGATGTGCCGCTCGTCCTCGACGCCATTCCGCGCGTGCGAGGTCAGTCGAAAGACGAGATCGTCGAGAAGCTCCTGTCGCAAACGACCGAAATGGTGGATATCGACCTCGTGATGATGGACCGCGAGTTCGACAGCGGCCCTGTGAAGGACACCTGTGAGGAGTACGGCGTCCACTTCCTCAATCCGACACGCATCTTTGAACGCAGTGATGAGGCCGAAACCATCGCGTGGATGTACCGCAACGGCAAACGCTTCCACGTCACCGAGGAAGAGACGCTTGAGGGCACGTCGACACGCAAACAGATCTACCTCCCGCAGCGGTCGAATTCGGACGATGACGAGGACGACAGTCTCTCAGAGGTGTGGACGGAGATGTGCGGCGAGTGGGAGTTCGAGAATGTGGACGGCGAACCGAGCGAGGGGATGTCGTTCTCGCGGCTGCTCGCGGATATCCAGCGAGAAGAGGAAGTCGAAGAGCGCAAGCAGAAAGCCAAGGATGGAGACGTAGACACCGCCGAAACCGTCGTCTTCGAGACCAACCACCCCTACGTGACAGCGCGTGGCACTGACGATCAACGGATGGAGGGGAAGGAATTCATCCACATGATCGAGCGGCTGATCCGGTGGTATCGCCGCCGTTGGGGTATCGAGAACGGCTTTAAGAAGCAGAAACACTTCATGGTGCGAACCACCTCGACTGAACGCGACTATCGGTTCTTCAACTTCGCGTTCGCGTGCGTCCTCTACAACGTGTGGCGACTGGTCGACCTGCTGGTGAAGATCGCCATCGACGGCGAGGACCTCACGTACAAGCCACGAGTGGATGCGAACCAGTTCCTGACCGTGGCGAAACAATACTACGGCCTCGATCCGCCTGATTAACGCCAGACCATCTCTGTGAGCGCCCGGTCATGAGCGACAGCTCTCTTGGACGCTGGTTTGTTTCACGCTTTGAGACACTGGTTCTGAAACCGTGATCCGATTCTGGTCGCGACTCATTTGGTATGTCAAGAAACCGGCTGCAACGAACGTTCGACTCGTGCATTCAGCGGCTACCTAGCCGACATCAGA